>NZ_JBHVRK010000024.1:0-53963 GCF_042885845.1 Kitasatospora sp. NPDC058032
TGGGGTTGGGGGCAGGTGCTCGGGAAGGAGGGGAGGGGTGGGCTCGGGCCCGGAAGAAACGATTCTTCGCGGCCGGCCCGAGCGGTGCGCTCGGGTCGGGCGAACACCGAGTGGGCGTGGGTGTGAGCTGCGGAAGGTGGATCCGGGTGAGGGAGTGAACGGTGACATCGGCGCTCCGGCCGAGGCCCGGAGCGCCGATGAGGGGCCTCTTCTTCGGCACCGGTTCTTGTGGGTGGCGGACCGGCTGCGCGCCGGCCGCAGCCGTAGTCGCGCTTCGGTGGGCAGGGGAGGGGTGGGCTGCGAGAAAACGATTCTTCCGGGCCGGGCCGGGCGAGCACCGCGGCGGCCCGGATGTCCGCCCGGGCGGTACGTGCGTGCGGACCCTCCGCCCGGCGTAGGAAGTCGGCTCGGCCGACTTCCTACGCCGCGGACCAACCCGGCAACCGAGGCGACCGCAGCGCCGAGCGGAAGCAGGCAGTACGGGCTCCCACCCCCTGGAGTAGGAAGTCGGCCGAGCCGACTTCCTACTCCAGGGAAGGCCACACCGGGTCAGCTTTCCTCGCGCCAGCCTTCGTAGGAGGCGGCGACGGCGTCGAGGGCGCGGAGGCGGTCGGGGGTCCAGCCGTCCTCCGGAGGTTCCACGACCACCAGCCACTGGGCGTCCTCGGCGTCGTCCTCCCCGGCGAGGGCGTCGCGGACGATTTCGAGCTCGCCGAGGTCGGGGTGGTCCGCACCGAGCTCCTCGGCGGCCTCCTCGGCGGCGTCGCGGTCGGGCAGGACGAGCAGCTGCCGGGCGTGCGGGTCGAAGCCGTCCGGCATATCGGTCGCGGGGTCGGCGGTGGGGTCTTCGGTCACCCGCCCATTCTCCAGGGACGGAGCTGTCCGTCCCCCGTGGGATGCTGGTAGACGATGGCCAGGAAGAGTGCACCCGACGACCTGCTCGCCCCGCTGACCCTCGCGGTCGGCCAGGAGGAGCTGCTGCTGGACCGCGCGGTCGCCCAGGTGGTGGCCGCGGCGAAGGCGGCCGACCCGGACACCGATGTGCGGGACCTCCCGCCGGGCGGCCTGCAGCCGGGCAGCCTGGCCGAGCTGACCACCCCGTCGCTCTTCGCCGAGCGCAAGGTCATCGTGGTCAGGGCCGCCCAGGACCTCTCCGCCGACTCCGTCAAGGAGGTCAAGGCGTACATCGAGGCCCCCGCCGACGAAGTGATCATGGTCCTGGTGCACGCGGGCGGCGCCAAGGGCAAGGGCCTGCTGGATGCGGCCCGGAAGGCCGGCGGGCGCGAGGTGGCCTGCGCCAAGCTCGCCAAGGCGAGCGAGCGGCTGGCCTTCGTCCGCGGCGAGTTCCGCACCCTCGGCCGTTCGGCGACCCCGGAGGCCTGCCAGGCCCTGCTGGACGCGCTCGGCAGCGACCTGCGCGAGCTGGCGGCCGCCGCCAGCCAGCTGACCTCCGACGTCGAGGGCGCCATCGACGAGACGGTGGTGGCCCGCTACTACAGCGGCCGCGCCGAGGCCACCGGCTTCGAGGTGGCGGACCTGGCGGTCACCGGCCGGGCCGCCGAGGCGCTGGAGCGGCTGCGCTGGGCGCTCGCCGTCGGCCAGCCGCCGACCGGCATCACCTACGCGCTGGCCTCCGGCGTGCGCAGCATCGGCCGGCTGGCGAGCGCCGGGCGGAACATGCGCCCGGCGGACCTGGCGCGCGAGCTGGGCATGCCGCCGTGGAAGGTCGAGCGGGTCCGCCAGCAGATGCGCGGCTGGACGGGCGACGGCGTGGCCACGGCGCTGACCGCGATCGCGCAGGCGGACGCCGCCGTCAAGGGCGGTTCCGACGACCCGGCCTTCGCGCTGGAGCGGGCCGTGGTCGCCGTGGCCAGGGCCTCCCGAGCCGGTTCCCGGCCGCCGTCGTACTGAGCCTCTGGGCGGCCCGCGGTCAGCCCCGCGGGCGGAGCGGGCCCACCGTTGCGGCCCGCCGCTACGGCCCGCCGATCGCCTTGAGCATGTCCCGGGTGTCGTCGGTCATGGCCTTGCGCACGGTCTCGCGGTCCAGCGTGTGGTTCTTGCCGACCTGGTAGTTGTCCGTCCAGTACAGCGAGTACGTCATCGCGCCGTCGCGGACCTGCAGGTAGTAGTTGATGTCGTGGAAGGTCTTGTCCGAGCTGGTCGGCTCGTCGCCGTACGCGAGGTAGGCCTCCTCGCCGAGGCCGGGCACGTCGGTGATCTCGTACTTCTGCTGCTCGAAGTAGTGCCGCAGGGCGGCGAACTCGGGCACGGAGTCGACCGCCTTGTGCAGCTCGGCGCGGATGTCGAGAGTGGCGTAGTCGGTGGTCTCGCTGTCACCGGGCGTGCGCTTCATCAGCGCGTAGCAGCGCATGACGTCCATGGACCCGCTGCGGCCGGCGTGTTCCAGCGGGTAGTTGTCCACCATCTTGTACTTGCCGCGGAACGCGGTGAGCTTGCCCGCTTCACAGATCTTGTCGACGGCGTGGTAGCCGCGGACGCTCTTCGCACCGGACTCGCCGTGGACGATGCCGGGCACCGCGACGACGGTTCCGGTCCAGACCGCGGAGGCGAGGATCGCGCCGACGAACGCCCACACCGCGTTGCGCCGCAGGCCCCCGCTCCGCCCGCCGCCCGGGGCGGCCGGTACACCCGGTACACCCGGCGCGCTGGGCAGACCGGGCGGCGGCCCGAAGCCGGGCTGGCTGTTCGGCGTCGGCGCGGGCACCAACGGCTGCGGCTGCTGCGGGTAGCCGACGAAGCCGGGGCCACTCTGCGGTGACGGTGGTGGTGGCGGCGGTGGCGGCGGCGGTGTCCCCAATGTGTGCCCCCCTCGGGCCCTCGGCGTGGGTGCCGGACACCCGGGACCCTACCGCTCGTCCCGGAGGGCGGGACAGCCACCGTGGCTGTCCCCCCGGCCGGTGGGGTCGGGGCCCTCATCGGCCGTACGTCCCAGGGGGGACCTTGCGCACGCGCACCATCACGATCGTCACGATCGTCACGGCGGCCGGACTGCTGGCCGCCCTGACGGCCTGTTCCAACGGCTCGGCGGCGGTGACGGCGGCGGCGACCGGCCCGGTCCCGCAGCCCACGGTCACGCAGACCATCACCGTGACGGTCACCGCCCCGGCACCGTCCGCGCCACCGGCCCCGGCCGTCACCGTGACCGTCACGACGACGGCGACGGTGACCGCGCCGCCGCCCGCGCCCGCGCCGCTCGCCGAGACCGCGCCCGCCGCGCCCGCCGACACGATCGACGGCAGCGGCACCTTCCTGGTCGGCACCGACATCCGGCCCGGCACCTACCGCACGGCCGGCCCGGCCGGAGGCTCGGGCCGCATGTGCTACTGGGAGCGGGCCCGCGCCGCCGACGGCGACCTCGACTCGATCATCGCCAACGAGAACCTGACGGGGCAGGGTGTCGTCACGATCAAGAAGTCCGACGTCGTCTTCAAGACGCAGGGCTGCCAGAGCTGGACGAAGATCGGCTGAGTACGCCCACCCGCGAGCACGCCCACCGCCGAGCACGCCCGCAAACGCGAACTGCCCGGCCGGTGGGGAACCGGTCGGGCAGTACGGGGAAGGGGCGGCGCGGCCGACGCTTCCGATCGATCTCTGTGCACCGCACCCGCGTGGCGAACGCAGGCCGCGTGCGGTGCGAAGTGTGCTGCGCACCTCGGGTGTCCGGGTAGAGGGCCGGGCCGTCCCGAGGGGGGTGGGGCCGTCGAGGCGGCCCCGGGGGCGTCAGGCCTGGGCGGCCGTGTTGACGCGCTTGGTGATGGCCGACTTCTTGTTGGCGGCCTGGTTGGCGTGGATGACGCCCTTGCTCACGGCCTTGTCCAGCGCCTTGGAGGCGGCGCGGGCCAGCTCGGTGGCCTTCTCGGTCTCGCCGGCGGCAGCGGCCTCACGGGCCTTGCGCAGCGCGGTCTTCAGCGAGGACTTGACGGCCTTGTTGCGCAGGCGCGCCTTCTCGTTGGTCTTGTTGCGCTTGATCTGGGACTTGATGTTCGCCACGAAGGAGCCTCAGTCTGTGTCATCGGTTCTGGATGTCCCTCCCGGCCGGAGGCTGGGGGAGGGCCGCACCGCGCGGCCGTCGGACCTGCTGAGAGGGCATGCCGAGGCCAGGTGCAGCGCCCCACGCTACCAGGGGCGCCGGGCCCGGCCAAAACCGGGCGGACCCGGCTCAGGCCCGCAGGACCGGCTCGCCGTAGTGCTCGACCTCGGGGAACGGCCGGTAGAAGTGGTGCAGCAGGTCGCGCCACCGCTGGTACTCGGGGGAGCGCCGGAAGCCCTCGGTGTGGTCGGCGAGGGTCTCCCACCCGACCTGGAGCAGGAACCGGGAACCGCGTCCCTCGTCCAGGCAGCGGCGCAGCTCCAGCGAGCGGAAGCCGGGCCGGCCGGCGATCAGCGGGCGGGCCTCGGCGAAGGCGGCGAGGAACTCCTCCTCCCGGCCGGGCCGGACGTCGAGCAGGGCGCTTTCCAGGATCATGGCCGGCCATCCTGCCCTGTCGCGCCGCGGCCCGGGCGCAGGACGTGCTGCCGCCCGGGCGCAAGAGCGCCCGCCGGCCCTTCCGGCGGGTGCCGGGAGGCCCGAACCGGACGGCGGCGCGCGACCGGCCCGGGGGAAGTGGGAAGATGGGAGGAACTATCTCGATCGGACGACCGTCCGGTCGCCCGGGAAGCCGGTCAGCGATGATCCGGACACCCCCGGCCCCCGGACCAACGGAGAATCGGACCAAGGTGCCCGCGACCCCCAGCAATGTGCCAGAGCCCAGCCGTACCGACCCGGCGCTGATCCGCAACTTCTGCATCATCGCCCACATCGACCACGGCAAGTCGACGCTCGCCGACCGGATGCTGCAGATCACCGGTGTGGTCGACCCGCGGCAGATGCGCGCCCAGTACCTCGACCGCATGGACATCGAGCGCGAGCGCGGCATCACCATCAAGTCGCAGGCCGTCCGACTCCCCTGGGCGCCGAGGACCGGCCCCGACGCCGGTTCCACGCACATCCTCAACATGATCGACACCCCGGGCCACGTGGACTTCACGTACGAGGTGTCCCGCTCCCTCGCGGCCTGCGAGGGCACCGTCCTGGTCGTCGACGCGGCCCAGGGCATCGAGGCGCAGACCCTCGCCAACCTGTACCTGGCGCTGGAGAACGACCTCACGATCGTCCCGGTGCTGAACAAGATCGACCTGCCGGCCGCCCAGCCGGAGAAGTACGCCGAGGAGATCGCGCACATCATCGGCTGCGACCCGGGCGACGTCCTGAAGGTCAGTGCCAAGACCGGTCTGGGCGTCGAGGACCTGCTGGACCACATCGTCAACACCGTCCCGGCCCCGGTCGGCGTCGCGGACGCCCCGGCCCGCGCGATGATCTTCGACTCGGTGTACGACGCCTACCGCGGCGTGGTCACCTACGTCAGGGTCGTCGACGGCCAGCTGACCAAGCGCGAGCGCATCGCCATGATGTCCACCGGCGCGACCCACGAGCTGCTGGAGATCGGCGTCATCTCGCCGGAGCCCAAGGTCGCCGACGGCCTGGGCGTCGGCGAGGTGGGCTACATCATCACCGGTGTGAAGGACGTCCGGCAGTCCAAGGTCGGTGACACCATCACCTCGCAGCACAAGGGTGCCACCGAGGCGCTGGGCGGCTACAAGGACCCGCGCCCGATGGTGTTCTCCGGCCTGTACCCGCTGGACGGCTCGGACTACCCGCTGCTGCGCGACGCGCTGGACAAGCTGCGGCTGAACGACGCGGCCCTGGTGTACGAGCCGGAGACGTCGGTGGCGCTCGGCTTCGGCTACCGCTGCGGCTTCCTCGGCCTGCTGCACCTGGAGATCATCCGGGAGCGCCTGGAGCGCGAGTTCAACCTCGACCTCATCTCCACCGCCCCGAACGTGGTCTACCGGGTGATCATGGAGGACGGCACCGAGCACACCGTCACCAACCCGAGCGAGTTCCCCACCGGCAAGATCGCCGAGGTGTACGAGCCGGTCGTGCGCGGCACCATCCTGGCGCCGAACGAGTTCGTCGGTGCGATCATGGAGCTCTGCCAGTCCCGGCGCGGCAACCTCCAGGGCATGGACTACCTCTCCGAGGACCGGGTGGAGCTGCGCTACACCCTGCCGCTCGCCGAGATCGTCTTCGACTTCTTCGACCAGCTGAAGTCCAAGACCCGCGGCTACGCCTCGCTCGACTACGAGCCCATCGGCGAGCAGACCGCGAGCCTGGTGAAGGTCGACATCCTGCTGCACGGCGACGCGGTGGACGCGTTCTCCGCGATCGTGCACAAGGACAAGGCCTACAGCTACGGCGTGATGATGGCCGGCAAGCTGCAGAAGCTGATCCCCCGCCAGCAGTTCGAGGTGCCGATCCAGGCCGCGATCGGCTCGCGCGTGATCGCCCGTGAGACGGTCCGCGCGATCCGCAAGGACGTGCTCGCCAAGTGCTACGGCGGTGACATCTCCCGTAAGCGGAAGCTGCTGGAGAAGCAGAAGGAAGGCAAGAAGCGGATGAAGATGGTCGGCCGCGTGGAGGTCCCGCAGGAGGCCTTCATCGCCGCGCTGTCCACCGACGCCGAAGCCCCCAAGGGCGAGAAGAAGTAACCACGGCGCCACCGCGAGGGGCCCGGGACGCACACCGCGTCCCGGGCCCCTCGCGTACGGCCCTCGCGTACGGCCCTCGCGTACGGCCCTCGCGTACGGCCCTCGCGTACGGCCCTCGCGTACGGCCCTCGCGCACGGCCCTCGCGTACGGCCCTCGCGCACGGCCCTCGCGCACGCCCCCTCGGTGACGGGCCGCTCAGCGCAGCGACAGCACGACGCTCCTGAGGATCGCCGCCTTGGCCAGCCGCCCGGCGAGCCCGGTGAGCACGGTGGGCCGCATCGAGTCGTCGCCGTGGATGAACTGGAGCAGCCCCTCGCGCCGCCCCAGGCTCAGGCACTGCGCCGTGTACCGGAAGGCGAACGGCTTGTCGGTGCGTCCGGCGAGCACCTTGCCGAGGTACTGGCCCTGCGGCAGGGCGGTGGCGCAGCCCATCCGCAGGGTCCCGGTGCCGGGGACGGTGACCTCGGCGGCGTCGCCGATCACGTACACCTCGGGATGCGAGACCGACCGCAGGTGGTCGTCGACGACCGCCTGTCCGGCGGGGGTGACGGCGAGGCCGGCCCGGGCGGCGAGCGGGTGCGGTTCCATCGAGGCGGCCCAGACGACCAGGTCGGCGGGGATCCGGCCGGCGGTGGTGGTGAGGCCCCCGGCGTCGACGGCGGTGACGGCGCTCTGCTCGTGGATCCCGACGCCGAGCCCGCGCAGCACCCGGTGGACGTGGTCGTGGCCCTTGGCCGAGAACCATCCGCCGACCCGGTCGGCGGCGACGATCCGCACGGTCCAGCGGGGGTGGGCCTCGGCGAGTTCGGCGGCCAGCTCGATGCCGGTCGCGCCGCCGCCGACGACCGCGACGGTGCCCGGGCGTTCGGCGGTGCCCGACCGCTCGGCGGTGCCGGGGCGCTCGGCGGCGCGCAGCCGCTCGGCGACCTCGGCGGCCCGTTCGACGGGGTAGGCGTGCTCCTCGGCGCCGGGCACGCCGTGCCAGGAGGTGCGGCTGCCGAGGGCGTAGACCAGGGTGTCGTAGGCGACGGTGTCGCCGTTGTCCAGGAGCACCTTGCGCGCGCCGAGGTCGAGTCCGGTGGCGCGGGCCCGGACGTGCCGCACGCCCCGCCCGCGCAGCACCTCGGCGACGGCGGGCCGGGCCACGGGGAGGCCGGCGGTGGTCTCGTGCTGGCGGATGCGGTGCAGGATGCGGCTCTCGGGAGCGATCAGGGTCACCCGGTCGCGCTTTCCGGCCCGGGCCGCGGCGGCGAGGCCCGCGTAGCCGGCCCCCAGTACGACGGTCTGCTTCTCGGTCATGTCGTCCCGCTCCTTCGTGGCGCCGTCGTCGGCGTCCTCTCGCGGCGTCCCCGGGGTGGCCGGGGAACGCTTCTCCGCGTGTTCGGAAGGGGGACGACGGCGCCCGCGGGACTGTGACGGTGACCCGCGTCACACTCCCGGAGGGGTGGCGGGAGCGTTGAGGTGGGCGAGCTTCTCCGGGTTGACGACGGCGTACGCCTCGGTGATCCGGCCGTCGGTGACGGCGAAGGCCAGCACGCCGCCGATGACGCCAGGCCGCGTGTACCAGACCAGACCGGGCTCGCCGTTGACCAGGGCGAACTCCACCGCGGCCTCGGCCGTGACCCACTTGTTGACGAGGCCGAGGACCAGCCGGGAGACCTTGGCGGAGCCGAGCACCGGGCGGGCGCCGGCGGTGACGATGCCGCCGCCGTCGGAGTGCCAGACGATGTCGGGGTCGAGGACGGCGAGCAGGCCCGCGATGTCGCCGCGGGCGCTGGCGGCGGCGAACGCCTCGACGGCCTGCCGGTGCTCGGCGGGGTCGGCGTCGGCCCGGCGTCCGCCGGCCTTGATCCGGCGGCGGGCGCGGGAGGCGAGCTGGCGGGTGGCGTCGGGGCTGCGGTCGAGCGAGGCGGCGATCTCGTCGAAGCCGACCGCGAAGACGTCATGCAGGACGAAGGCGGCGCGTTCGGCGGGGGTGAGCTGTTCGAGGACGGCGAGCAGCGCGAGCGAGACGGACTCGCCGCGTTCGGCGAGGTCGGCGGGGGAGGCCGGGGTGTCCTGGTAGGAGAGGGACGGTTCAGGCAGCCATTCGCCGAAGTAGGACTCGCGGCGGGCCCGGGCGGAGCCGAGCTGGTCGTAGCAGAGCCGGGTGACGACGGTGGTGAGGTAGGCGCGGGGGTCGGCGACGGAGGTGCGGTCGGCGGCGCGCCAGCGCAGCCAGGCCTCCTGGAGGACGTCCTCGGCGTCGGTGAAGGAGCCGAGCATCCGGTAGGCGACGGAGCCGAGGTAGCGCCGGTGGGTCTCGAAGACGTCCGGGGCGGTGGCGGCGGCGGGCGTGCCGGTGCCCCTTGGCCGGGCGGCGGCGGTCGTCGACGGTTCGTCACTCACGGCCCCCACCGTAGCGCCCGCCGCCGTGGCGGCCGAGGGCGGCGGGCCCGGACGCGCGGGAGCCCGGGGCGGCGGTGGGACCGTCCGCCCCGGGCTCCCCGGTGGCGGCGGCGCTACTCGACCTCGGCGACCGCCTCGGCGAACTGCGCCTTGTAGAGCCGGGCGTAGGCCCCGTCGGTGGCGATCAGCTCGTCGTGGCCGCCCTGTTCGACGATGGAGCCGTTCTCCATCACCAGGATCACGTCGGCGTCCCGGATGGTGGAGAGCCGGTGGGCGATGACGAAGCTGGTGCGCCCGGTGCGCAGCCGGGCCATGGCCCGCTGGATGAGCACCTCGGTGCGGGTGTCGACGGAGCTGGTGGCCTCGTCGAGGACCAGGATCGAGGGCTGGGCGAGGAAGGCCCGGGCGATGGTGATGAGCTGCTTCTCGCCGGCGCTGACGCCGGTGCCCTCGTCGTCGATGACGGTGTCGTAGCCGTCGGGCAGGGTGCGTACGAAGCGGTCGACGTGGGCGGCCCTGGCGGCTTCGACGACCTGCTCGCGGGTGGCCCCGTCGGCGCCGTAGGCGATGTTGTCGGCGATGGTGCCGCCGAACAGCCAGGTGTCCTGGAGGACCATGCCGATGCCGGAGCGCAGTTCCTCGCGGGACATGGCGGCGATGTCGACGCCGTCGAGGGTGATCCGGCCGGCGCTGACCTCGTAGAAGCGCATCAGCAGGTTGACCATGGTGGTCTTGCCGGCGCCGGTGGGGCCGACGATGGCGACGGTCTGGCCGGGTTCGACCTTGAGTGAGAGGTCGTCGATGAGCGGCTTGTCGGGGTCGTAGCGGAAGGCGACGTCCTGGAAGACGACCCGGCCGCGCAGCGCGTCGGGGCGTTCGGGCATGGCCGGTTCGGGGGTCTGCTCGGGGGCGTCGAGGAGTTCGAAGACGCGCTCGGCGGAGGCGACGCCGGACTGCACCAGGTTGGCCATGCTGGCGACCTGGGTGAGCGGCTGGCTGAACTGGCGGGAGTACTGGATGAACGCCTGGACGTCGCCGATGGACAGCGCGCCGCTGGCCACCCGCAGGCCTCCGACGACGGCGATCAGCACGTACTGGAGGTTGCCGATGAGCATCATCGCGGGCTGGATGACGCCGGAGATGAACTGGGCCTTGAAGCTGGAGGCGTAGAGGGCCTCGTTGTGCTCGCGGAAGGTTTCGGCGGACTCCTTCTGCCGGCCGAAGACCTTGACCAGGGTGTGGCCGGTGTACATCTCCTCGATGTGCGCGTTGAGCTGCCCGGTGGACTTCCACTGCTGGACGAACTGGGGCTGGGCGCGCTTGCCGACGCGGGTGGCGACGACGACGGACAGCGGGACGGCGATCAGTGCGATGAGGGCGAGCAGCCAGGAGATCCAGAACATCATGGCGAGCACGCCGACCACGGTGAGCAGCGAGTTGACCACCTGGCCCATGGTCTGCTGCATGGTCTGGCTGATGTTGTCGATGTCGTTGGTGACCCGGCTGAGGACCTCGCCGCGGGGCTGCTTGTCGAAGTAGCTGAGCGGCAGCCGGGCGAGCTTGGCCTCGGTGTCCTGGCGCAGCCGGTAGCCGGCGCGCTGGATGGCGCGGGCGGCGAGGCGGCCCTGGACGACGCCGAAGACGGCGGAGGCGACGTAGATGGCGAGGACCCAGAGCAGGACGGTGCCGATGGCGCCGAAGTCCATGCCCTGGCCGGGGGTGAAGTCGACGGAGGAGAGCAGGTTGGCGAGGTCGCCGTCGCCGCGGGCGCGCAGGCCGTCGATGATCTGCTGCTTGGAGGCGTCGGCGGGGAAGCGGCCGCTGATGACGCCGGCGAAGATCAGGTCGGTGGCGTTGCCGAGGATCTTGGGGCCGACGATGGCGGCGCCGATGCTGAGGACGCCGAGGCCGAGGACGCCGGCGATGAGGGCGCGTTCGGGGCGGAGGAGTTTGAGCAGCCGCTTGCCGGAGCTCTTGAAGTCCATGGACTTCTCGGCGCCCTGGCCGCCCATGAAGCGGCCGGGGCCGGCGGGGCCGCGGCGGGCGGCGGCGGCCTGGGAGTCGCCGGCCTGAGCCGGCCGGCCGCCCGCACCGGGTCCACCGGGTCCGCCCGGTTCACCCGGCCCGCCGGGACGTCCGCCCGGCGCCTTGTCGAAGCCGGGCGCGGACTTGTCGGGGCTGGTCACGCCGCCTCCTGCTCGGTGAGCTGGGAGAGCACGATCTCCCGGTACGTCGGATTGCCGGCCATGAGCTCGCCGTGGGTGCCGCTGCCGACGACGGCCCCCTCGTCCAGGACGATGATCCGGTCGGCGTCGCGGATGGTGGAGACGCGCTGGGCGACGATCACCACGGTGGCGTCGGAGGTCTCGCGGGCGAGCGCCTTGCGCAGCCTGGCGTCGGTGGCGTAGTCGAGCGCGGAGAAGGAGTCGTCGAAGAGGTAGACGTCGGGTCGGCGCACCAGGGTGCGGGCGATGGCCAGGCGCTGGCGCTGGCCGCCGGAGACGTTGCCGCCGCCCTGGGAGATGGGCGCGTCCAGGCCTTCGGGGAGCCGTTCGACGAACTCCTTGGCCTGGGCGATCTCCAGGGCGTGCCAGAGTTCCTCGTCGGTGGCGTCGGGCCGGCCGTAGCGCAGGTTGCTGGCGACGGTGCCGGAGAACAGGTAGGGCTTCTGCGGGACGAGGCCGACGCTGTCGGACAGCGTCCCGGGTTCGAGTTCGCGGACGTCGACGCCGCCGAGCAGGACCTGGCCGGAGGTGGCGTCGAACAGTCGGGGGACGAGTCCGAGCAGGGTGGACTTGCCGCTGCCGGTGGAGCCGATGACGGCGGTGGTCTCGCCGGGGCGGGCGGTGATGCCGATGCCGCGCAGCACGGACGCCTCGGCGCCGGGGTAGCGGAAGTCGACGTCGCGCAGTTCGAGGTGGCCGCGGCGGAGCACCTCGGTGACGCCGGCGGCGGGCGGCACCACACTGGAGGAGGTGTCGAACACCTCCTGGATGCGTTCGGCGCAGACCTCGGCGCGCGGCACCATCATGAACATGAAGGTGGCCATCATGACGCTCATGAGGATCTGCAGCAGGTAGGAGAGGAAGGCGGTCAGGGCGCCGATCTCCATGTCGCCGCTGTTGATCCGGTGGGCGCCGAACCACAGCACGGCGACGCTGGACACGTTGACGACGAGCATGACGCTCGGGAACAGGTAGGCCATCAGCTTGCCGACCTGCAGCGAGACGCCGGTGAGGCTCTCGTTGGCGCCGGCGAACCGGTTCTGCTCGTGCTCGTCCTTGACGAAGGCGCGGATGACCCGGATGCCGGTGATCTGCTCGCGCAGCACCCGGTTCACGGTGTCGATCCGTTCCTGCATGCTGCGGAAGCGCGGGCGCAGCTGGCGGACCAGGAGGGCGACGACGGCCCCGAGGGCGGGGACGACGGCCAGCAGCAGTCCGGAGAGCGGCACGTCCTGGTTGAGGGCCATGATGATGCCGCCGACGCACATGATCGGTGCGGCGACCATCAGGGTGAACGACATCAGGACCAGCATCTGGACCTGCTGGACGTCGTTGGTGGTGCGGGTGATGAGGGAGGGGGCGCCGAACTGGCCGATCTCGCGGGCGGAGAAGCTCTGGACGCGGTCGAAGACGGCGGCCCGGATGTCGCGGCCCACGGCCATGGCGGTGCGCGCGCCGTAGTAGACGGCGCTGATCGAGCAGAGGGTCTGGAGGAGGGTGACGCCGATCATCACGGCGCCCACGCGCAGGATGTAGCCGGTGTCCCCCTTGATCACTCCGCTGTCGATGATGTCGGCGTTGAGTGTGGGCAGGTAGAGCAGCCCGAGGGTGGAGACCAGCTGGAGGAGGACCAGCAGGATGATCGGTCGGGTGTAGGGGCGCAGGTACGCCCTGAGCAGTCTGATCAGCACTGGCTCACTCTTGTCGTCGGCGGCGGCTTTGGCATCCCAATTCTCGTTGCTCGGGAGGCCGGTACATGAGATTCCGGGCAAGCGAGCCGGATCTTTGTCCAGCCCTTTGCCGAACGTTCCGCGGGGCGCGGTTGTGCCGGGCACCGGCGGTCCGACAGGGTGCCAGGTCGGTCCGCCCCCTTACGGAATGACCGGTTTCCCCCTAGGCTGCTGGCAGCCCTCTTGTTACTCATCGGTACCAGTCCCGGTTGCCAGGGGGCCGGCGGCCGCCCCTACGGACGCCACCTCTTCCAGACGGCCACCCGCCCCCGGAGGTCCTCGTTGAGTTCCGCGCAGTCCCTGATCGACTCCGGCCGTCCCGACATCGTCGCCGGGCGTCCCGCCTCCGTCGCCCACCTGTTCCGGGAACGGGTCGCGCTGACCCCCGGCGGTGAGGCCTACCGCTACCCCGTCCCGGTGGACGAGCACGCGGCGGACAGCACCCCCGGCGCCGAGCAGTGGCGGTCGCTGACCTGGGCGCAGACCGCGGCCCGGGTGCACGCGGTGGCGGCCGGGCTGCTGTCGCTGGGCATCGAGGCCGAGGACCGGGTGGCGCTGGCCTCCTCCACCCGCCTGGAGTGGATCCTCGCCGACCTCGGCAACATGTGCGCGGGCGCGGCCACCACGGCCGTCTACCCGAGCACCAACGCCGACGAGACCGCGTTCATCCTCTCCGACTCCGGCTCCCGGGCCCTGTTCGCCGAGAACACCGCCCAGCTGGACAAGGTGGTCGCCGAACTGGACCGGCTGCCCGGGCTGGAGACGGTGATCCTGTTCGACGCGCCGGACGGGCCCCCGCCGGCCGGCCGGCTGCGCGTGATCACCCTCGCCGAGCTGGAGCGGCTCGGCGCCGAGCACCTGGCCGGGCACCCGGACGCCGTCGAGAAGGCGGTCGCCGCCCTCGACAAGGAGCAGTTGGCCACCCTCATCTACACCTCCGGCACCACCGGCCGCCCCAAGGGCGTGCGCCTGGTGCACGACTGCTGGGCCTACGAGGGCCGGGCGCAGGAGGCGAGCGGACTGCTGGCCGCCGACGACGTGCAGTTCATGTGGCTGCCGCTGTCGCACGTGTTCGGCAAGACGCTGATCTCCGGGCAGATCGCGACCGGGCACGTGATGGCGGTGGACGGCCGGGTGGACCGGATCATCCACAACCTGCCGGTGATCCGGCCGACCATCATGGCCTCGGCGCCGCGGATCTTCGAGAAGGTCTACAACGGCATCGCCGGCAAGGCCCGGGCGCAGGGCGGCGCCAAGTACAAGATCTTCCTGTGGGCGGCGCGCACCGCCCGCGACTACGCCCGCACGGTCCAGGACACCCGGGTGGCGACCGGCGTGGGCACCGCCCCGGCGGCGCTGCGGATGAAGCACGCCCTCGCCGACAGGCTGGTGTACGCCAAGATCCGGGCCGCGTTCGGCGGACGGCTGCGCGGGGCGGTGTCCGGCAGCGCCGCGCTGGCCCCGGAGATCGGCTACTTCTTCGTCGGCGCCGGGGTGCCGATCCTGGAGGGCTACGGCCTGTCCGAGACCAGTGCCGGCTCCAGCGTCAACCGGGCCGAGGACATCCGGGTGGGCACGGTGGGCCGTCCGCTGCCGGGCACCGAGGTGCGGATCGCCGAGGACGGCGAGATCCTGCTGCGCGGCCCCGGCGTCATGCGCGGCTACCACAACCTGCCGGAGAAGACCGCCGAGGTGCTGGAGGCGGACGGCTGGTTCCACACCGAGGACATCGGCGAGCTGTCCCCGGACGGCTTCCTGCGGATCACCGACCGCAAGAAGGACCTGTTCAAGACCTCCGGCGGCAAGTACGTGGCGCCGAGCGAGGTGGAGGGCAAGTTCAAGGCGGTCTGCCCGTTCGTCAGCAACGTCCTGGTGATCGGCAACGGCCGCAACTACTGCACCGCGCTGATCGGCCTGGACGAGGCGGTGATCATGCCGTGGGCCGCCGAGCACGGCCTGGCGGGCGCGTCCTACACCGAGGTGGTCGCCGACCCGCGGACCCACGAGCTGATCGAGGGCTTCGTGCGGCGGCTCAACGGGCAGCTCCAGCGCTGGCAGACGATCAAGAAGTTCCACCTGCTGCCGCGCGACCTGGACGTCGAGCACGGCGAGCTCACCCCGAGCCTGAAGATCAAGCGCCCGGTGGTGGAACGGACCTACGCCGAGGCGGTCACCGCGATGTACACGGGCGCCAACGAGGCCTGAGCCGTCCGCCCGGCCCCGTCCTCCCTCCCGTCCGTCCCGCCCGTCCCGTACGGCCCGTGGGGATCACCCCGGCCGTACGGGACAATGGGGTCATGCCCTCCGCACTCCCCGACGGCGAACCGGTGCCGTCCGACGGTTCCCTGCCCGCGCACGCCCTCGACGGGCTGGGCTCGCGGCCGTTCGGCTTCTACCTGCATGTGCCCTACTGCGCGAGCCGCTGCGGCTACTGCGACTTCAACACCTACACCGCCACCGAGCTGCGCTCCTCGGGCACCGTCGCCTCCCAGGAGACGTACGCGGACAACGTGGTCGCCGAGGTCCGGCTCGCCCGGCGGGTCCTCGGCGCGGACGCCCCGCCGGTGCGCACCGTCTTCCTGGGCGGCGGCACCCCGACCCTGCTGCCGGCCCGCGACCTGGTGCGGATGCTCGCCGCGATCCGCGACGAGTTCGGGCTCGCCGAGGGCGCCGAGATCACCACCGAGGCCAACCCGGAGTCGGTGGACCCGGCGTACCTGGCGGAACTGCGCGAGGGCGGCTACAACCGGATCTCCTTCGGCATGCAGTCCGCGCGCCCGCACGTGCTCAGGCTGCTCGACCGCCACCACACCCCCGGCCGCCCCGAGGCCTGCGTCGCCGAGGCCCGCGCGGCCGGCTTCGAGCACGTCAACCTCGACCTCATCTACGGCACCCCCGGCGAGTCCGACGACGACTGGCGGGCCTCCCTGGACGCCGCGATCGGCGCCGGGCCCGACCACGTCTCCGCCTACTCGCTGATCGTCGAGGAGGGCACCCGGCTGGCCGCCCGGGTCGGGCGCGGCGAACTGCCGATGATCGACGACGACGTGCACGCCGACCGCTACCTGATCGCCGAGGAGGCGCTGAGCGCCGCCGGCTACTCCTGGTACGAGGTCTCCAACTGGTCGACCACCCCCGAGGGCCGCTGCCGCCACAACGAGCTGTACTGGACCGGCGGCGACTGGTGGGGCGCCGGCCCCGGCGCGCACAGCCACGTCGGCGGCGTCCGCTGGTGGAACGCCAAGCACCCGGCCGCCTACGCCCGGGCCCTCGCCGAGCAGCGCACCCCCGCCCAGGGCCGCGAGCGCCTCACCGCCGAGGACCGCCGCGTCGAGCGGATCCTGCTCGAACTGCGCCTGGCCGAGGGCGTCCCCCTCGACCTCCTCACCGCCACCGGCCGTGCGGCCGCCGCCCGTGCCCTCACCGACGGCCTGCTCGCCCCCGCCCCCTACGAGCAGGGCCGCGCCGCCCTCACCCTCCCCGGCCGCCTGCTGGCCGACGCGGTGGTGCGTGACCTGGTGGACTAGTCGATCCGCCGGACGGGCTGCCCGGTCAGCCGGGCCATGGTCTCGAAGTCGGCGTCCTGGTGCAGGACCGTCAGCTTGTGCTGGGCGGCGGTGACGGCGACCAGCAGGTCCACCGGACTCGCGCACTGGTGGGCGCCGGACTGGGCGAGGCGCTCCTGCAACTCGGCGGCGTCCTCCCAGGCGCTGTCGCGCAGGTGCTGGTACGGGAAGAGTTCCCGGAGCAGGCCGGTCGCCTCGAAGTAGGCGGCCCGGCCGCCTACCGCGCGCAGGAACTCCTGGCGGACCGGCTCGCAGAGCAGCACCAGCCCCGCCGTCACGGCCTCCTCCCAGGCCGCGCCGGTCTGGCCGCGCATCAGCCGGACCAGCGCACTGGTGTCGATCAGGAACTCCTCGGTCATGCGGCCGGCCTTCCGGACGCGCCCGAGGCGTCGTCGGGGTAGCCGATGACCGAGAAGTCGATCTCGCCTTCGGCGACCATCCCGCGCATCCGGGCCAGCGCCGCGGCCCGGCGCCGGCGGTCCGCTATCTCCCGCAGGGCGGCGTTGACGGTGTCCTTCTTGGTGGTGGTGCCGAGGTAGCGGGCGGCGTCGGCCAGCGCCTCGTCGTCCAGGTCGATCACGGTGCGGGACATGGCGACCTCCTACGGCGTATATCCGATTGCCGAAAAGGATATACGGCCGAGTGTCACTCGGGGAGGGTGACGAAGTCGATCAGCTCCTCGACGCGGCCCAGCAGCTCGGGCTCCAGGTCCTTGTAGGAGTTCACCTTCGCGAGGATGCGCTTCCAGGCGGCGGGGGTGTCCTCGGGCCAGCGCAGGCGGCGGCAGGTGCCGAGTTTGAAGTCCTCGCCGCGGGGGACGGCGGGCCAGGCGGGGATGCCGACGGAGGAGGGCTTCACGGCCTGCCAGACGTCGATGTAGGGGTGGCCGACGACCAGCACGTGCGGGCCGGTGACCCGGGCGGCGATGCGGTGCTCCTTGGTGCCGGGGAGCAGGTGGTCGACCAGGACGCCGAGGCGCCGGTCCGGGCCGGGGGCGAAGTCGGCGACGATCGCGGGCAGGTCGTCGACGCCCTCCAGGTACTCGACGACCACGCCCTCGATCCGCAGGTCGTCGCCCCAGACCCGCTCCACCAGCTCGGCGTCGTGCCGGCCCTCGACGTAGATCCGCGACTCGCGGGCCACCCGGGCGCGGGCGCCGGGGACGGCGACGGAGCCGGAGGCGGTGCGGCCGGGAGCGTGGGAGGGGGCCGGAGCCGAGGGCCTGACCAGGGTGACCGTCCGGCCCTCCAGCAGGAAGCCGCCCGGGACCATCGGGAAGACCCGGTGCTTGCCGAACCGGTCCTCCAGGGTGACGGTGAGGCCCTCGGCGGTCTTCTCGCAGCGCACCACCGCCCCGCAGAACCCGCTCGCCGCCTCCTCCACCACCAGGTCCCGCTCGGCGGGCACCTCCGGCGCGGGGGCCTGCTTCTTCCACGGCGGGGTCAGATCGGGTCCGTACTGGCGGCTGCGCATTCCACGGAGTCTACGAGGCGTCAGCCGGTGAACGGCGAGTTCACCACCAGGATCCCGGCGATCCGCTCGCGCAGCGCGGCCGAGTGCGGCAGCGGCACCGGGTCGGCGCCGCGCTCCATGCGCACGCCGCGGTCGGCGAGCACGTGGAGCATCCGCAGGGTGCGCAGGGTGTTGGAGACGACCGCGGGCACGCCGCCGGAGGTCGCGGAGGGGCGGCGCGGCGGCTGGGCGGCGATCGGGTCGAGCCAGCCGAGGGCCTGGCGCTCGGTCAGGTCGGGGCGGGCGAGGATCTGGGCGAGGGCGAGGCCGAGCCGGTCGTCCTCCATGGCGTCCAGCACGTGGTCGGTGGGGGCGAGCAGCCGGGCGGCGGCCAGCTCCAGCAGCGGCGTCGGGTCGGCGAGCAGCGGGCCGCGGCCGAGGGCGGCCAGGTAGTCGGCGCCGTGCGCGACGGCGTGCAGCCAGCCGAGCTCGCCGTCCCAGCCGCGCAGGTCGCTCTCGGCGGGGTACCAGTGGGCGAAGGCGTCCAGCCAGGCGGGGCGGTGGGCGCCGAGGTCGGCGAGCTCGGCGAGGACCAGCGGGGCGAAGGTGCGGGCCTGGATCTCGGGGTCGGACAGCCGCTCGGCCATCTCGTCGCCGAGGGCGAGGCGCTGCTCCGGGGTGAGCAGGGGTGCCCAGCGGCACAGCTGCTCGTAGGCGAGGGTGTCGCGCACGTGCGGGTCGGCGGACCGCAGGGCGGCGCTCACGGCGGCGAGGGTGTCGGGGGTCGGGGCGGCGGTTTCGAGCGCACTCCAGTCGATCATGGTCGGACCCTAGGTGAGCGGGGGAGCGGCGGCCACCGGATTTCCGGCCCGCGCGCCGGGCCCGCGCCCCGGCGTCCACGCCCCGCGCCCCGGCGTCCACGCCCCGCGCCCCGGCGTCCACGCCCCCGCGCTCACAGGCCCGGCGCGCCCCAGACCGGGAACCAGCGGGTGAGGTCCTTCTCCAGCCGCAGGTCGTTGCCGAGCATCGCGTTGACCTCCAGCTCCAGCGGGCTGTCGCGCTTCTCCCCGCGGCCGGGCAGCGGCGCGAAGGGGTAGAAGGTACCGCGCTTGTACAGGTAGACCAGGGCCAGCGGCCGGCGCCCCGCGGCGTCGCGGAAGCCGACCAGCGAGCAGAGCAGCTGCGGCCCGAAGCCGTTCGCCTCCAGCTCGCTGTTGACCGCGTGCAGGTCGTTGACCAGGTCGGGCAGTTCCTCGGAGGTGTGCCGGGCGAGCAGCCAGGAGTAGCCGTAGTCGTCCTTGGACGCCTCGACGGGGACGCCGCCGCGCTCGGTGCCGGCGTCCAGCAGCGCCCGGACCTGGCGTTCGACCTCGTCGAAGGCCCCGCCCTCGACCGAGGCGAAGCAGACCGACCCGAGCCCGGTGGGCCGGAAGCCCGCCGCGGCCTCCAGGGTCAGCGCGGCGGACGGCACCCCGAACAGCTGGTCGAGGTCGGGCTTGACGGGCTTGGTGCGGCCGAACAGCGCGTCCAGGATTCCCACGGCGGTCCTTCCGGAGGGAGGGTCAACGGGTCAGCGGCCGAGCTGTGCGGAGATCTTCGCGAGCTGGGCCAGCCGCTGCTCCAGCGTCGGGTGGGTGGAGAACAGCTGGGTGGCGGCCTCGCGGGCGCTCAGCGCGGGGGCGAAGTAGAAGGCGTTGTAGGCCTGCGCCTGGCGCAGGTCCTTGGTCGGGATGGCGGCGATCTGGCCGGTCACCTTGGTGAGCGCCGAGGCCAGCGCGCTGGGCCGCCCGGTGAGCTGGGCGGCGGCCCGGTCGGCGGCCAGCTCCCGGTAGCGGGAGAGCATCCGGGTCAGCAGGAAGCTGATCGCGTAGACGGCGATCGACGCCAGCGGGACGACCAGCGCGACGATCGCGGCGTTGGGGTCGTTGCTGTTGCGCCCGCCGCCCATGAAGCCGCCGTACATGGCGATCCTGGTCATCGCGCCGGCCAGGACGCCGAGGAAGCCGGCCACCGTCATCACGGCGACGTCCCGGTGGGCGACGTGCGACAGCTCGTGGGCGAGCACGCCCTCCAGTTCCTCCGGCTCCAGCCGGCGCAGCAGGCCGGTGGTGACGCAGACCACCGCGTTCTGCGGGTTGCGGCCGGTGGCGAAGGCGTTCGGCATGTCGTTGCGGGCGACGGCGACCCGCGGTTTGGGCATGTCGGCGAGCGCGCAGAGCCGGTCGACGGCGCCGTGCAGCTGCGGGTACTGCTCCGGGGTGACCGGATGGGCGCCCATGGCCCGTTCGGTGATCTTGTCGCTGAACCAGAACTGGGCGACGAAAAGGCCGCCGGAGATCAGGACGATGATCGGCCAGGCGCCGCGCAGCAGGGCGATGAGCAGCCCGGTGAAGCCGACGTACAGCAGTCCGATCAGGAACATCGTCCCCACCATCCGGCCGGTCAGGCCGCGGTCGGGGGCGAAACGGGTGTGCTGGCCCGAGGTCGACATCGCTGTTCCTCCGTTCGCCGTCCGCTTTCGATGCTGCCACCCGGGCGGGCCCGCGGCATCATCCGCGCGCCGCGGACTGCGGGCAGGATCACTCCGGCCGGGCCGTTCCTGCCGTCGGACCCGGGCCTTACACTGGCAGGTACGGATCTGGCACTCGGGCGTTCAGAGTGCCAAGGCCGGGGCCCCGCGGGGCCGGACCGGACAGCTCGAAATGCGGACACATGCCACAACGGCGTGTCACAACGGACAACGCGTGAAGACGGAGGTGCGTGCCCCATGGCCGGTGAGGTCCGCCAGCTCGACGACCGCAAGCTCGCGGTGCTTCGCGCGATCGTCCAGGACTACGTGGGGACGGAGGAGCCGGTCGGCTCCAAGGCCCTGGTGGACCGGCACAACCTCGGGGTCTCCCCGGCCACCGTCCGCAACGACATGGCGGCGCTGGAGGAGGAGGGGTACATCCACCAGCCGCACACCAGCGCCGGGCGGATCCCCACCGACAAGGGCTACCGGCTGTTCGTCGACAAGCTGGCCGAGGTCAAGCCGATGAGCGCGCCCGAGCGGCGGGCGATCCGGCACTTCCTGGACGGCGCGGTGGACCTCGACGACGTGGTCGCCCGCACGGTGCGGCTGCTGGCCCAGCTGACCCGCCAGGTCGCGGTGGTGCAGTACCCCTCGCTGAGCCGCTCCACGGTGCGGCACATCGAGCTGGTCGCGCTGGCCCCGGCCAAGGTGATGCTGGTGCTGATCACCAACACCGGCCGGGTCGAGCAGCGGCTGGTGGACTGCCCGGGCACGGTCGGCGAGACGCTGCTGGCGGATCTGCGGGCCCGGGTCAACGCGGGGGCCGCCGGCCAGCGCCTCCCGGACGTTCCCGGGCTGCTGGACGAGCTGCCGGCGCTGTTCGAGGCGGCCGACCGGCCGACCGTGACGACCGTGCTGGCGACGCTCTTCGAGACGCTCGCCGAGCAGAGCGAGGAGCGGATCATGCTGGCCGGCACGGCCAACCTGACCCGTTTCGGCCATGACTTCCCGCTCACCATCCAGCCGGTGCTGGAGGCACTGGAGGAGCAGGTCGTCCTGCTCCGCCTCCTGGGTGAGACCGCGGACGCCGGGATGACGGTCCGGATCGGCCGCGAGATCGCCTACGAGGGGCTGAATTCCACGTCGGTCGTCTCGGTCGGTTACGGTTCGGGCGACGAAAGCGTGGCCAAACTGGGTGTGATCGGTCCGACTCGGATGGACTATCCGGGCACAATGGGGGCGGTGCGAGCGGTGGCACGGTACGTGGGCCAGATCCTGGCCGAGTCGTAGGAACGGGCGCGCGTCATCCACATGGCGCGTCCCGCAGTCGCAAGCACTCTTACAGGCGGAACAAGCGGAGCATTTGGTGGCCACGGACTACTACGCGGTACTCGGCGTCCGACGGGATGCGGGGCAGGACGAGATCAAGAAGGCGTTCCGGCGCCTGGCGCGCGAACTGCACCCGGACGTCAACCCGGACCCGAAGACGCAGGAGCGGTTCAAGGAGATCAACGCCGCCTACGAGGTGCTCTCCGACCCGCAGAAGCGCCAGGTCTACGACCTCGGCGGCGACCCGCTCTCGCCCAACGGCGGCGGCGGGGCGGGCGGCTTCGGCGCGGGGGCGGCCGGCTTCGGCTTCTCCGACATCATGGACGCCTTCTTCGGCGCCGCCTCCGGCCAGCGCGGCCCGCGCTCGCGCACCCGGCGCGGCCAGGACGCCATGATCCGCCTGGAGATCACCCTGGAGGAGGCCGCCTTCGGCACCACCAAGGAACTCCAGGTCGACACCGCCGTCACCTGCACCACCTGCAGCGGCGAGGGCGCGGCCCCCGGCACCTCCGCGCAGACCTGCGACATGTGCCGCGGCAAGGGCGAGGTCTCCCAGGTCACCCGGTCCTTCCTGGGCCAGGTCATGACCTCCCGGCCCTGCCCGCAGTGCCAGGGCTTCGGCACCGTCGTGCCGACCCCGTGCCCGGAGTGCGCCGGCGACGGCCGGGTCCGCGCCCGCCGCACCCTGACCGTCAAGATCCCCGCCGGTGTCGACAACGGCACCCGGATCCAGCTGGCCGGCGAGGGCGAGGTCGGCCCCGGCGGCGGCCCGGCCGGCGACCTGTACGTCGAGATCGCCGAGACCACCCACGCGGTGTTCCAGCGGCGCGGCGACGACCTGCACTGCACCGTCACCATCCCGATGACGGCGGCCTCGCTCGGCACCCAGGTGCCGCTGCAGACGCTGGACGGGGTGGAGGAGGTCGACATCCGGCCCGGCACCCAGTCCGGCCAGTCCATCCCGCTGCACGGCCGGGGCATCACCCACCTGCGCGGCGGCGGCCGGGGCGACCTGATAGTGCACGTCGAGGTGCAGACGCCCACCAAGCTCGACGCCGAGCAGGAGGACCTGCTGCGCCGCCTGGCGGTGCTGCGTGGCGAGGAGCGGCCGTCCGGCCAGTTCGCGCCCGGGCAGCAGGGGCTGTTCTCCCGGCTGAAGGACGCCTTCAACGGCCGGTAGCCGTCCCGCGCGGGGGTGCCGAGGCTTCCTCGGCACCCCTTTTGCGTCCCCGTTCCCGTTCCCACCCCGGAGGTTCCCCGCATGACCGCGCCCGTGTTCGTCGTCGAGACCGAGCGGATCGCCGCCGCCGCGCCCGGCGCGCCGGTGCGGCTGGACGGGCCGGAGGGCCGGCACGCGGCCGCGGTGAAGCGGCTGGAGCCGGGCGAGGCGGTCACCCTGGCGGACGGTCTGGGCCTGGGCGTGGACGGCACCGTCGCGGCGGTGCACGGCAAGGACGCGGTCGACGTGACGGTGACGGCCGTGCGCCGCGAGCCGGAGCCGGCGCCGCGGATCGTGGTCGTCCAGGCGCTGCCCAAGGGCGACCGGGGCGAACTGGCCGTGGAGACCATGACCGAGGTCGGCGTGGACGTGGTGATCCCCTGGGCGGCCTCGCGCTGCATCACCCAGTGGAAGGGCGAGCGCGGCGCCAAGGCGCTCGCCAAGTGGCGGGCCACCGCGCGGGAGGCCGGCAAGCAGTCGCGCCGGCTGCGCTTCCCCGAGGTCCGCGAGCCGATGACCACCCGGCAGCTGGCCCCGGTGCTGGCCGGAGCCGCGTTCGCGGCCGTGCTGCACGAGGAGGGCGCCGAGCCGCTGGCCGGGGCCGCGCTGCCGGACGGCGGGGACCTGGTGCTGGTGGTCGGCCCGGAGGGCGGCGTCTCCCCGGAGGAACTGGCCGCCTTCGCCGAGCACGGCGCGAAGCCGTACCGGCTCGGCCCCTCGGTACTGCGCACCTCCACCGCCGGGGTGGCGGCCGGCGCGCTGCTGCTGGGCCGCACCGGCCGCTGGTCGTAGGGGCGCGTCCCCCGCGGGGGTTCGGGGTCGGTAAAGTCCGGGCGCGCGGCGCGGCCGGGTGCCTAGGGTGACGGGTGTGAGCGAACCCGAGAGCACTCCCGTGGGCGCCTATCTGCGCCATCCGCACCTGCACGGCGACCTGATCACCTTCGTGGCCGAGAACGACGTGTGGCTCGCCCCGCTGGACGGCGGCCGGGCCTGGCGGCTGACGGCCGATCACGTCCCGGTCCGCCGCCCCCGCTTCTCCCCGGACGGCCGGTACGTCGCCTTCACCTCGACCCGGGACGGCGCCCCCGAGGTGCACCTCGCGCCGGTGGACGGCGGCCCGTCCCGCCGGCTCACCCACTGGGGCGACGCGCAGACCCAGCTGCGCGGCTGGACGGCGGACGGCCGGCCGATCGCCACCACCGCCGCCGGGCAGGCCTCGCTGCGCCGCACCTGGGCGCACGCCGTGCCGCTGGACGGCGGCGAGCCGGTGCGGCTGCCGTACGGCCCGGTCGGCGGGCTGGCCTTCGAGCCGGGCGGTGACCGGGCGCTGCTGGTCTCGGCGTTCGGCGTGGAGCCGGCCTGGTGGAAGCGGTACCGGGGCGGGCGGGCCGGCAAGCTGTGGATCGGCACCGAGCGCTTCGAGCGGGTCCACGAGGAGCTGGACGGCAACATCGAGTCGCCGCTGTGGGTCGGGGAGCGCATCGCGTTCCTCTCCGACCACGAGGGCGTCGGCGCGCCGTACTCCAGCCTCCCGGACGGCTCCGACCTGCGCCGCCACGGCAGCTCCCCGGAGGGCTTCTACGCCCGCGACGCCGCCACCGACGGCGCCCGGGTGGTCTGGCACGCCGCCGGCGAGCTGTGGCTGCTGGACGACCTGGCGGGCGCCGAGCCGCGCCGCCTCGACGTCCGGCCGGCCGGCCCGCGCGCCGGCCGCCGGCCCCGCCCGGTGTCCGCCGCGTACTGGCTGGAGGGCGCCGCCCCGGACCGCACCGGCCGGGCGGGCGCGGTGGTGGTGCGCGGCACCGTGCACTGGCTGGCCCACCGGGAGGGACCGGCCCGGGTGCTGGACGAGACACCGGGCGTGCGCGGGCGGCTGGCCCGGGTGGTGCCGGGCGCGGCGGGCGAGGACGCCGCGCAGGGCGTGGTCTGGGTGACCGACGCCGGGGGCGAGGACGCGATCGAGTACGCGCCCGAGGCGCTCGGCGCCGAGCGCCGCCGGCTGGCCGCCGGGGAGCTGGGGCGGGTCCGCGCGCTGGTGGTCTCGCCGGACGGCAAGCGGCTGGCGGTCGGCGCGCACGACGGCCGGGTGCTGCTGGTCTCGCTGGCCGACGGCTCCGTGCACGAGCTGGCGCACAGCACCGACGGCGAGGTCGGCGGGCTGGCGTTCAGCCCGGACTCGGCCTGGCTGGCCTGGTCGCAGCCGACCCTCGGCCCGTGGTCGCTGCGTCAGATCGTGCTGGCCGACCTGGCCACCCGGACGGTCTGCGAGGCGACCCCGCAGCGGTTCGTCGACTACTCGCCGGCCTTCACCGCGGACGGCCGGCACCTGGCCTTCCTCTCGGTGCGCAACTTCGACCCGGTGTACGACTCGCACGTCTTCGACCTGTCGTTCCCCAACGGCTGCCGCCCGTACCTGATCACGCTGGCCGCCGACACGCCGTCCCCGTTCGGGCCGAGCCGGGCCGGGCGGACCGTCGGCGGCGAGGACGACGAGCCCAAGGGCAAGCGGCCGGACGGCGAGGAGGGCGGGGCCGACGCGCCGCCGGTGACCCGGGTCGACCTGGACGGCATCGCCGACCGGATCGTGCCGTTCCCGGTCGAGGGCGGCCGGTTCGGCACCCTGCGGGCCGCCAAGGACGGGGTGCTGTGGACCCGCGTCCCGCTGGTCGGCGAGCTGGGCGACGAGGCCGCCTCGCTGGACGACGAGCGCCCGCGGCCCACCCTGGAGCGCTTCGACCTCCGCAAGCGCCGGGCCGAGCAGCTGGTGGACGGCCTGGACGCGTTCGCGGTGAGCGGCGACGGCACCCGGCTGGCGGTGCTGGACGAGGGCGAGCTGCGGATCCTGCCCGCCGGCCACAAGGCGTCCGGCGAGGACGAGGAGATCGACGTCGACCTGGACCGGCTGCGGGTGACCGTCGACCCGGCGGCCGAGTGGCGGCAGATGTACGACGAGAACGGCCGCCTGATGCGGGACAACTTCTGGCGCCCGGACCTCTCCGGGGTCGACTGGGCGGGGGTGCTGGACCGCTACCGCCCGCTGGTGGAGCGGCTGGGTTCGCACGACGACCTGGTGGACCTGCTCTGGGAGGTGCACGGCGAGCTGGGCACCTCGCACGCGTACGTGGTGCCGCCCGGCCGGCACACCGAGGCGGCCCGCCGGCAGGGCCTGCTCGGCGCCGACCTGGTCCGCGACGGCGAGGTGTGGCGGATCGCCCGGATCCTGCCCGGCGAGTCCTCGGACCCGCGGGCGCACTCGCCGCTGGCCGCCCCGGGCGCGGCGATCCGCCCGGGGGACGCCGTGCTGGCGGTCAACGGCCGCCCGGTGGACCCGGTGACCGGCCCGGCGCCGCTGCTGGCGGGCACCGCCGGGCAGCCGGTGGAGCTGACCGTGGCCGGCAAGGACGGCACCGACCGGCGCCACCCGGTGGTCGTCCCGCTGGCCGACGACGAGGCGCTGCGCTACCACGACTGGGTGGCCGGACGGCGGGCCGCCGTGCGCGAGCTGTCCGAGGGCCGGCTCGGCTACCTGCACATCCCGGACATGCAGACCACCGGCTGGGCCCAGATCCACCGCGACCTGCGCTCGGAGATGGCCCGGGAGGGCGTGATCGTCGACATCCGGGGCAACCGGGGCGGGCACACCTCGCAGCTGGTGATCGAGAAGCTGTCCCGGCGGGTCGTCGGCTGGGGCGTCGCCCGGGACGTCGCCAATCCGTCGCCGTACCCCGAGGACGCGCCGCGCGGGCCGGTCGTCGCGCTGGCCGACGAGTACTCCGGTTCGGACGGCGACATCGTCAACGCCGCCATCCAGGCGCTCGGCATCGGCCCGGTGGTCGGCACCCGCACCTGGGGCGGGGTGATCGGCATCGACAGCCGCTACTCGCTGGTGGACGGCACCCTGGTGACCCAGCCGAAGTACGCGTTCTGGTCGGAGCGGGTCGGCTGGGGCCTGGAGAACCACGGCGTGGACCCGGACGTCGAGGTGCCCTTCCCGCCGCACGCCTGGGCGGCGGGGGAGGACCCGCAGCTCGCCGAGGGCGTGCGGCTGGCCCTGGCGGCGCTCGCCGAGCGGCCGGCGAAGACCCCGCCGCCGCTGCCCGGGCAGTGCTAGACCGTGCGCGGCGGGAGGCCGGTCCGGCCTCCCGCCGCGCGGCGGCTCCGCTAGCATGCCGCCGTACGCACCCACCCGAGCAGCACCAGCGAGGAGAACCCGATGGCCGGCGAGCCGCAGCCCGACTGCCTGTTCTGCAAGATCGTGGCGGGCGAGATCCCGGCCACCGTGGTGCGCAAGACCGAGCGGGTGCTCGCCTTCCGCGACATCGCGCCGAAGGCCCCGCTGCACGTCCTGGTGATCCCGCACGCCCACTACCCCAACGCCGCCGCGCTGGCCGCCGAGGAGCCGGAGATCGCCGGCGAACTGCTCGCCGAGGCCGGCCGGGTGGCCGCCGACGAGGGCGTCCAGGACTACCGGCTGATCTTCAACACCGGCGCCGGCGCCGGGCAGACGGTCTTCCACGCCCACGTCCACGTGCTCGGCGGCAGGTCGATGACCGAGGACATGGTCTGACGGGGTGTCGCAGCGCGAACTCGTCGTCCTCGGCACCGCCAGCCAGGTGCCGACCCGGCACCGCAACCACAACGGCTACCTGCTGCGCTGGGACGGCGAGGGCCTGCTCCTCGACCCCGGTGAGGGCACCCAGCGCCAGATGCTGCGCGCCGGGGTCTCGGCCACCCAGCTCACCCGGATCGCCGTCACACACTTCCACGGCGACCACAGCCTCGGCCTCGCCGGGGTGATCCAGCGGATCAACCTCGACCGGGTCCCGCACCCGGTGGACGTCTACTTCCCGGCCTCCGGCGAGGTGTACTTCGAGCGGCTGCGCCACGCCACCGCCTACCACGAGACGGCCGTGCTGCGCCCCCGCCCGATCGAGGAGTCCGGCCCGCTGCCGGTGCCCGGCGCCCGCTTCGCGCTGGACGCCGTCCGGCTCTCGCACCCGGTCGAGTCCTTCGGCTACCGGCTCAGCGAGCCGGACGGCCGCCGGCTGGTGCCCGAACGGCTGGCCGCCCTGGGCATCGGCGGCCCGGACGTCGGCCGGCTGCAGCGGCAGGGCGCGATCGAGACCGACGGCCGGCGGATCACCCTGGACGAGGTCAGCGAGCCCCGGCCCGGCCAGCGGTTCGCCTTCGTCATGGACACCCGGCTCTGCGAGGGCGTGCACGAACTCGCCGAGGGCGCCGACCTGCTGGTCGTCGAGGCCACCTTCACCGACGCCGACGCCCGGCTCGCCGAGGACCACGGCCACCTCACCGCCGGCCAGGCCGGCAAGGTCGCCGCCGAGGCGGGCGCCCGCAGCCTGGTGCTGACCCATTTCTCCCAGCGCTACCCGGACCTCGGCCAGCACCTCGCCGACGCCCGCAAGCACTTCGACGGCCCGATCGTGCTTGCCGAGGACCTCGTCCGGGTACCAGTACCGCCCCGGCGCACGTGACCCGGCCGTACCCGTACGCGTACCCGCGCCGACGCCGGTACGGCGGGCGGCCGGGGCGGAAAACCGGTCGCGCCACCCCGGCGATCTGCCGCAGCATCGTCGGGTGCGGCCCCGCCGCCCGCCGCGTCGATCACGTGCGCGGCGTACCCTGGTGCCCCGGAGAGACCCGAGCGGCACCACGAGACACGGATGGGATGAGGCAGGCCCCAGCGCCGACCTATGAGTGACACATCGCAGACCCGTACCAACGGACAGCCGCGCCCCGAGTCGGCCGACGACGGCCGCGTCAGCGTCCGGATCGTCATCCCCGAGAAGCATCCGATGGTCACCCTGCTCGGCGCCGCCGACTCGCTGCTGCGGGTGATCGAGCAGGGCTTCCCCGCCGCCGACATCCACGTCCGCGGCAACGAGGTGACCGCGACCGGCCAGCGCGCCGAGGTGGCCCTCGTCAAGCAGCTGTTCAGCGAGATGATGCTGGTGCTGCGCACCGGCCAACCCCTGACGGAGGACGCCGTGGAGCGCTCCATCGCCATGCTCCGCGGTGCCGCGGACGACCCGGACAGCCCGGCGCCCTCGCAGGTGTTCACCGCGAACATCCTGTCCAACCGGGGCCGGACCATCCGTCCCAAGACCCTCAACCAGCAGCGCTACGTCGACGCGATCGACAAGCACACGATCGTCTTCGGCCTCGGCCCGGCCGGTACCGGCAAGACCTACCTGGCGATGGCCAAGGCCGTGCAGGCCCTGCAGGCCAAGGAGGTCAACCGGATCATCCTGACCCGCCCGGCCGTCGAGGCGGGGGAGCGGCTGGGCTTCCTGCCCGGCACCCTCTACGAGAAGATCGACCCGTACCTGCGCCCGCTGTACGACGCGCTGCACGACATGATGGACCCGGACTCCATCCCGCGCCTGATGGCCGCCGGGACCATCGAGGTCGCGCCGCTCGCCTACATGCGCGGCCGTACCCTCAACGACGCCTTCATCATCCTCGACGAGGCCCAGAACACCTCGCCCGAGCAGATGAAGATGTTCCTCACCCGCCTCGGGTTCAACTCCCGGGTGGTCGTCACCGGCGACACCAGCCAGATCGACCTCCCGGGCGGCACCCGCAGCGGCCTCAAGGTCGTCCAGGACATCCTGGCCGACGTGCCCGACATCCACTTCTCCGTCCTCACCAGCACCGACGTGGTCCGCCACAAGCTGGTCGGCCGGATCGTGGACGCGTACGAGCGCTGGGACGCCCGCCAGGAGGCCCAGGAGACCGAGGAGCGCCGGCTCCCGGTCAAGCCCGCCCAGCGGCGCGGCTCGCGCGCACCCCGACAGTCCCATCGCACCGAAAGCTGAGTAACCAGCCCGTCATGTCGATCGACATCGCCAACGAGTCCGGTTGGGACGCCGACGAGGAGTCCATCCTCGACGTCGCCCGCTACGCACTGGACAAGATGCGGATCCACCCGCAGTCCGAACTGTCCGTGATCCTGGTGGACGGGGCGGCGATGGAGGAGCTGCACATCCAGTGGATGGACCTCCCGGGCCCGACGGACGTGATGTCCTTCCCGATGGACGAGCTGCGCCCCGGCAAGGAGGGCGAGGAGCTGCCGCAGGGCCTGCTCGGCGACATCGTGCTCTGCCCCGAGGTCGCCGAGCAGCAGGGCAAGGCGGCCCCGTCGAAGCACTCGATGGACGAGGAGCTGCAGCTGCTCACCGTCCACGGCGTGCTGCACGTGCTCGGCTACGACCACGAGGAGCCGGACGAGGAGGCCGAGATGTTCGGCCTCCAGAAGGCGATCCTCGACGGCTGGCGGGCCGAGCGGGGCCTCGGCGGCATCTCGCCGGCCCCCACCACCCACTGAGCGCGGAGCCCGAACCCCTGTGAGTGGTGAGAGTACGAGTTTCATCCTCGGTGCCGTGCTGCTCGTCGTGCTCGGCTGGCTGGCCGCGTGCGCCGAGGCGGGCATCTCCCGGGTCTCCCGCTTCCGGGCGGAGGAGGCCGTGCGCTCCGGGCGCAAGGGCTCGGCCCGGCTGCTGGCGCTGGCCACCGACCCGATCCGCTACCTCAACCTGGCCACCCTGATCCGGGTGGCCAGCGAGATGGCGGCGGCGGTCCTGGTCACCGTGGTGTGCGTGCGCACCATCGACACGACCTGGCAGGCCGTGCTGCTGGCGTTCGGCGTGATGGTGCTGGTGTCGTTCGTGGCGGTGGGCGTCTCCCCGCGCACGATCGGGCGCCAGCACCCGCTCACCACCGCCACCGCGGCCTCCTTCGTGCTGCTGCCGCTGGCCCGGATCCTCGGCCCGATCCCGCGGCTGCTGATCCTGCTCGGCAACGCCCTGACCCCCGGGAAGGGCTACAAGGAGGGCCCGTTCGCCTCCGAGGCGGAGCTGCGGGCCCTGGTCGACCTGGCGGAGAAGAACGACGTCATCGAGGACGAGGAGCGCCGGATGGTGCACTCGGTCTTCGAACTGGGCGACACCATCGTGCGCGAGGTGATGGTGCCGCGCACCGATCTGGTGATGATCGAGCGGCACAAGACCGTGCGGCAGGCGCTGACCCTGGCGCTGCGCTCGGGCTTCTCGCGGATCCCGGTGGTCGGCGACAACGAGGACGACGTGGTCGGCATCGTCTACCTCAAGGACCTGGTGCGCCGCACCCACATCAACCGGGACTCGGAGTCCGACGAGGTCGGCGCGGTGCTGCGCCCGGCGGTGTTCGTCCCGGACTCCAAGCCGGCCGCCGACCTGCTGCGCGAGATGCAGCAGATGCGCTCGCACGTGGCGATCGTGATCGACGAGTACGGCGGCACGGCCGGCCTGGTCACCATCGAGGACATCCTGGAGGAGATCGTCGGCGAGATCACCGACGAGTACGACCGGGAGATCCCGCCGGTGGAGGACCTCGGCGACGGCTCGTACCGGATCACCGCGCGGCTGCTGGTCGAGGACCTCGGCGAGCTGTTCGGGATCGAGCTGGAGGACGAGGACGTCGAGACGGTCGGCGGCCTGCTGGCCAAGCGCCTGGGCCGGGTGCCGATCCCCGGCTCGTCCTGCGAGATCCCGGTGCCGGAGGAGGTCCCGGGCGGCCTGACCGCGATCCGGCTGACCGCCGAGAGCTCGGCCGGGCGCCGCAACCGGATCGGCTCCGTCGTCGCCGCCCCGGTGGGCACCGGGCCGGGGGCGGAGCGGGAGGGCGGCGAGTAGCGTTCGGGTGCTTCCGGAGCGACGATGGGAGGCATGACTCACCAACTTCGCGCGGAGTACGGCCCGCAGGGGAGCGCGGGCGGGGTGAAGGTGTGGCACGTCGTGCGGGAGAAGGACCCGGCCCTGGCGTTGTGCGGCCGGACCATTCCCGCCGAGGCGGAGAGCCGGCCGGAGCAGGAGTGGGGGACCGGGCTCCGGGGCTGCCAGCAGTGCGGCTCGCTGTACATGCACGAGGTGCCGCACATGCAGGGGGCCCACCCCTACAGCTAGCCAGGCGTTACGGCCACCCCGGAGGTCGCCATGAAGCTGCAAGACGAACTGCCCGTCGACCACAAACTGGTGCTGGTCTGGCGGATCGGGGCGGGGCTCGGCGGGATCTTCCTGATCGTGTTCGGCAGCCTGGGGCTGGCCGACCACCCGGGCTTCCTGTCCACCCAGGGCAACGAGATCGCGGGGATGTCCACCAACGGCGCGCTGAGCGTCCTGTCCATCGTGGTGGGCGGGATCCTGGTGATCGGCGCGGTCGTCGGCGGGAACTTCGCCGCCAATCTGAACATGGCGGCCGGTGCGCTGTTCATCCTCTCCGGGTTCTACGGGCTCACGGTGCTCGGCCGGTCGGACGCCAACATCCTGAACTTCGGCATCGCCAACGTGATCTTCGCCTTCGCCTTCGGCGTGGTGATCACGACGTTCGGGATGTACGGGCGGGTCAGCAGCCACCTGCCGCACGACAACCCGTACTGGCGCAAGCGGACGGGGGAGGAGCTGGGGATGCCGAGCGGCCCCAAGACCTTCGTGAAGGTGATGCGGCCCGGACCGCCCAACCCGGTCGGGCACTGAGGACGCCCGCCGGCCCCGCGGCCGGGGCCTATGCTCCTGGGCATGAGTGACATCGTCGAGCTGGACCCCGAAGACAAGAAGATCATCACCCTGGCCCGCTCCGTCCGCGCCCGCAACGGCGTGGCGGAGGGGGCCGCGGTGCGTGACGAGACCGGTCGCACCTACGTGGCCGGGACGGTCGCGCTGGAGTCGCTGCGGCTGAGCGCGGTGCGGACGGCGGTGGCGATGGCGGTGGCCAGCGGCGCGAAGTCGCTGGAGGCGGCGGCCGTGGTGACCGAGGCGGAGCAGCCCGCGGAGGCCGACCTCGCGGCGGTCCGGGACCTCGGCGGTGCGGGCACCCCGCTGCTGCTGGCGGGCCCGGACGGGGCGCTGCGCGCCTCGGTCGGGGCTCGCTGAACGCGCGCGGTCCGCACGGTGCCCGGGGCGCGCGCCCCGGGCACCGGCGCGTTCCGGCGGCCCTGATTCCGACGGATAATCTCACCGGGGACGGGCGGGGAGCCGGCACGGTGAGGGGGCTGGGCGATGCTGGGGACGTTCGCGTTCTTCGCGGGGCTGTTGGCGGGCGTGATGGGCATGGGCAAGTGGCAGGAGACCGGGTCGCCGTTCTGGCTCTGGGGCTCCGTCTCCTTCCTGGTGATCGTCCTCGGCTGGGGCCTGGGCGCGGCGTTCAAGGGGAAGAAGTGAGGGCCCGGACGGCCGGTGTCCGCCCCGGCGGGGGTGATCAGGGAGAATGGAGCCCATGAATGCCCCTTCCTCCTCGTACCGCTCCGGCTTCGCGTGCTTCGTCGGCCGGCCCAACGCGGGCAAGTCGACCCTGACCAACGCTCTGGTGGGGACGAAGGTCGCGATCACCTCCGACCGCCCGCAGACCACCCGGCACACCGTTCGCGGCATCGTGCACCGCCCGGACGCCCAGCTGGTGCTGGTGGACACCCCCGGCCTGCACAAGCCCCGCACCCTGCTCGGCGAGCGCCTCAACGACCTGGTCCGCAGCACCTGGGCCGAGGTCGACGTGATCGGCTTCTGCCTGCCCGCCGACCAGAAGCTCGGCCCCGGCGACAAGTTCATCGCCAAGGAGCTCGCCGAGATCAAGAAGACCCCCAAGGTCGCCATCGTCACCAAGACCGACCTGGTCGACTCCAAGCGGCTGGCCGAGCAGCTGATCGCCGTCCACCAGCTCGGCGCCGAGCTGGGCATCGAGTGGGCCGAGATCATCCCGGTCTCGGCGGTCGGCGACAAGCAGGTCGAGCTGGTCGGCGAGCTGATCAGCAAGCTGCTCCCGGAGGGCGTGCCGCTCTACCCGGACGGCGACCTCACCGACGAGCCCGAGCAGATCATGGTGGCCGAGCTGATCCGCGAGGCCGCGCTGGAGGGCGTCCGCGACGAGCTGCCGCACTCGCTGGCCGTCGTGGTCGAGGAGATGCTGCCGCGCGAGGGCCGTCCGGCCGACCGGCCGCTGCTCGACATCCACGCCAACGTCTACATCGAGCGGCAGAGCCAGAAGGCGATCGTGATCGGGGCCAAGGGCGCCCGGCTCAAGCACGTCGGCACCACCGCCCGCAAGCACATCGAGGCGCTGCTCGGCACCCCGGTCTACCTGGACCTGCACGTCAAGGTCGCCAAGGACTGGCAGCGCGACCCCAAGCAGCTGCGCAAGCTCGGGTTCTGACCGCCGACCGCCGGGGAGGGGCGCCGCATGAAGCTGCACACGCGTGAGTGGGGCACCGGCGGGCGGGTCGCGCTGCTGGTCCACGGGATCATGTCCGACCACCGCAGCTGGCGGTCGGTCGGCCCGGCGCTCGCCGGGCGCGGCTACCGGGTGATCGCCGTCGACCTGCGCGGCCACGGCGCCAGCCGGCGCGGCGAGGGCGCCACCCCGGCGGAGCGCTACGGCCTCGAGCGGTACGCCGAGGACCTGGTCGACACCCTGCCACGGGGCGCCGACCTGGCCATCGGCCACTCGCTGGGCGCGCTGACCCTGCTGCACGCGGTGGAGCGGCTGCGGCCGGCCCGGGCGGTCTACTCCGACCCGGCCTGGCGGTTCGCCCGGCCAGGCCTCTTCGACCCGGCGGTCTTCACCCGGTTCAAGCAGGCCACCCGGGAGCAGATCGGCGCGGTCAACCCGGGCTGGGGCGCCGCCGACGTGGAGACCGAGCTGGCCACCCTGGCGCTGTGGGACCCGGACACCGCGCTGGCGCTCTCCGTGCTGCGCGACCGGGCCGCGCTGCCCGGCGCCCCGGCCGTGCCCTCGCTGGTACAGCTCGCCGACGACAGCTGGCTGATCGGGCCCGAGGACGCCGCGACCCTGCGCGGCCTCGGCTACGAGGTCCGGACGGTCGCCGGGGCCGGCCACTCCATCCACCGGGACGACCTCCCGGGCTTCCTGGCCTCCCTCGACGGCTGGCTGTGAAACCCCGGGCCCGAGGCGCCCGCCTAGGCTCCCTCGCGCAGGACCAGCGAGACCAGTTCGCGCTGGGACTCGGTGAGCTTGGGGTCGGCGCAGTGCACCGTCCGCCCGTCGACGGTGATCTCGTAGTGGAAGCCGTCCGGCACCCCGTAGGAGGGCGTGCGCAGCCCGCCCGCGACGGCCTCGCGGGCGAGCGCGTGCACGTGCGGGGCGTCCACCCGCTCGGTGGTGTCGAGCTCAGCGCGGCGGACGTGTCCCGCGAGGCCGCCGGTCCGGGTCACCTGGATACGCATGGTGTCCATGGTGCTACCCAGCGATGGCGTTTGCCGGGGTTTTCCCGGACCTTGACTTAACTGCGGCTCAAGTCGGGCTGATGCCGACCTTCGCCCAGGACGCGGTCACCGTGTCGGCCACCTCCGGCTCCGGGAAGCGGGCCTTCGCGGCGGCCACGGTGGCCCGGGCGAAGGCGGTGAAGTCGGCGTCGGCGGGCAGCCGCCGGCCGGTCAGCGCGTCGTACCAGATCCGGCCGGCGCGTTCCCAGGCCGAGCCGCCGAGCGCGGTGGCGAGCAGGTAGAAGGCGTGGTTGGGGATGCCCGAGTTGATGTGCACCCCGCCGTTGTCCTGGGCGGTGCGCACGTAGTCGCGCATGTGGGCGGGCTGCGGGTCCTTGCCCAGCCGGGGGTCGTCGTACGCGGTGCCGGGCGCCTTCATCGAGCGCAGCGCGACCCCCTGCACGCCGGGGGCGAGCAGCCCCTCGCCGATCAGCCAGTCCGCCGCGGCGGCGTCCTGGTGCAGCGCGTACTGCTTGACCAGTGAGCCGAAGACGTCGGAGACCGACTCGTTGAGGGCGCCGGGCTGGTCGCGGTACTCCAGGCCGGCGGTGAACTGGGTGACGCCGTGGGTGAGTTCGTGGCCGATGACGTCGATGCAGGCGGTGAAGTCGCCGAACACCTCGCCGTCGCCGTCCCCGAAGACCATCCGCCGGCCGTCCCAGAAGGCGTTGTCGTAGTCCTGGCCGTAGTGGACGGTGGCGTCCAGCCGCAGGCCCTGGTCGTCGATGGAGTGCCGCCCGAAGACGGCGGAGAAGAGGGTCCAGGTGGCGCCGAGGCCGTCGTAGGCGTGGTTGACGGACTGGTCGGGCAGGGGGCTCTCGCCCTCCCGGCGCACGGTGCGTCCGGGCAGGCGTTCGCGGTGCCCGGCGTCGGAGATCACCCGCTCCAGGCGGTCGGTGGCGGCCGGGGCCGGGAGGACGGCGGCGAGCCGCGCGGCCCGGTGCGCGGCGTCGAGGGCGAGGGAGCGGACGGCGGGCTCGTGACCGTCCTCGGCGAGGCGGTCCAGGACGTACGGCGGAACGATCGCGCAGAGCGTCGGTTCGGCTGTCATGTGGCCCAGGGTGAGGCATCGATGACCTGTTGTCACCGGCGCGGACGGGATCGCGCGCCGCCCGGCCGCCGCCGTGCGCCGTCTCAAGGGGTGGGAACAGCGGGCGGCCGGCTTCGGGGTCGCGCGGCGCTGGGTTAGGCTGGGCCGCATCATGCGCAACGGGCTGCTTCTTCTTAGCTGCCGCGTCGAGGGCCTGTAGTCCACCAGGGCCGGCTCCCTCGCCGCGGGGACTGTGCTGCGCGCTGAATTCTGTCGGCCCCACGGAGGGCCGCGAGCGGCAGCAGGCCGGCCGAGTCGGGTGACGACACCTCGGGTGAGGACACCGCCCCGACCAGCCCGCACCACGCATCACAGGAAGCCGAGACTCACCTCCATGACCGAGCAGAGCTCCGCCGCGCCCGTTCCCGCCGCCCGCGCGTTCGTCGACCGTCCCACCCCGATCACCGCCGGCTCGGTGCGCCAGGCCCCGTCCGGCATGCGGTACGGCCGCTACCTGCCCTTCGGCACCGTCGACCTGCCGGACCGCACCTGGCCCTCGAAGGTGATCACCAAGGCGCCGCGCTGGCTCTCCACCGACCTGCGGGACGGCAACCAGGCGCTGATCGACCCGATGTCCCCGGCCCGCAAGCGCAAGATGTTCGACCTGCTGGTCGCGATGGGCTACAAGGAGATCGAGGTCGGCTTCCCCTCCTCCGGGGCCACCGACCACGCCTTCGTGCGCTCGCTGATCGAGGAGGGGGCGATCCCCGAGGACGTCACCATCTCGGTGCTGACCCAGGCGCGCGAGGAGCTGATCGAGAAGACGATCGAGTCGCTGGTCGGCGCGCCGCGCGCGACCGTGCACCTGTACAACGCGACCGCGCCGCTGTTCCGCCGGGTGGTGTTCCGCAACGACGAGGCGGCCACCAAGGCGATCGCCGTCGACGGCACCCGGCTGGTGATGGAGTACGCCGAGAAGCTGCTGGGCGACGACACCGTCTTCGGCTACCAGTACTCGCCGGAGATCTTCGTCGACACCGAGCTGGACTTCGCGCTGGAGGTCTGCGAGGCGGTCATGGACGTCTGGCAGCCGGGCGAGGGCCGCGAGATCATCCTGAACCTGCCGGCCACCGTCGAGCGGGCCACCCCGAACGTCCAGGCCGACCAGTTCGAGTGGATGTCGCGCAACCTGTCGCGCCGCGAGTTCGTCTGCCTGTCGGTGCACCCGCACAACGACCGGGGCACCGCGGTCGCCTCCGCCGAGCTGGCCTACATGGCCGGCGCCGACCGGATCGAGGGCTGCCTGTTCGGGCAGGGCGAGCGGACCGGCAACGTCGACCTGGTGACCCTGGGCATGAACCTGTTCTCGCAGGGCATCGACCCGCAGATCGACTTCTCCGACATCGACGAGGTGCGCCGCACCGCCGAGTACTGCAACCAGATGGAGGTGCACCCGCGCCACCCGTACGCCGGCGACCTGGTGTACACCTCCTTCTCCGGCTCGCACCAGGACGCCATCAAGAAGGGCTTCGACGTCCTGGCGGCGGACGCGGCCGCGGCGGGCGTCCCGGTCGAGGAGCACACCTGGGGCGTGCCGTACCTGCCGATCGACCCGAAGGACGTCGGCCGTACCTACGAGGCGGTCATCCGGGTCAACAGCCAGTCCGGCAAGGGCGGCGTGGCGTACGTGCTGAAGAACGACCACAAGCTGGACCTGCCGCGCCGGATGCAGATCGAGTTCTCCCGGATCATCCAGGCCAAGACCGACGCCGAGGGCGGCGAGGTCTCCCCGGCCGAGATCTGGCGGGTCTTCGAGGACGAGTACCTGCCGACCACGGCCAACCCGTGGGGCCGGATCTCGCTGGGCGGCTCGCGCCGCCTGACCACCGAGGACGGCCGGGACGCGCTGACCGCCGAGGCCGTGGTGGACGGCGCGCCGGTCACCCTGGCCGGTACCGGCAACGGCCCGGTCTCGGCGTTCGCCGACGCGCTGGCGCAGATCGGCGTGGACGTACGGGTGCTGGACTACGCCGAGCACGCGCTGAGCGAGGGCGGCGACGCCCAGGCCGCCGCGTACGTCGAGTGCGCGGTGGACGGCCGGGTGCTGTGGGGCGTCGGGATCGACGGCAACACCGTGCTGGCCTCGCTGAAGGCGATGATCAGCGCCGTCAACCGGGCGCGGCGCGGGTAGTTCGTACGAGTGGTCATGGCCGGGCCGTCCCCTCGGGGGCGGCCCGGCGGCGTTCCCCGGCCGGGCCGGGCGCGTCCGGCGCCCGGGGCGCGCGCGCTGTGTCCTGCGCCACATTTTTTCGCGGATCGGGCCGTTCGAAGTACTGACACCTGTCGGCAACCGTGGCAACATCGTCCCACCGGAAAGCCGGGTCGGTGGGACGGCCCGGCGGCCGGTCGCGTGACCTGCCCATTGTTGTGCAGGCCGCCTGCCATGTCTGGGGAGTGGCGCCGTGACAGGGATGTGGGGTGTTCGCCCGCGGTGGCGGACTGACGTTCTCGGTGACTTCTTCTGTCCAGGCTGTGGCGGGGACCGCAACTACCGCCGGCAGCACGGCCGGCGGTGGCTGCGGCTGCTGGGAACCCCGGTGCTTCCGCTCGGACCGGTGATCGGCAGTGTGCAGTGCACCAGCTGCCACGGCCGGTTCGGGGTGGAGAGCCTCGAACAGCCCACCTGTGTCCGCCTGGGCGGGATGCTGCGCGACGCCCAGTACACCGTCGCGCTGGCCCTGCTGGCCGCCGGCGGCACCGCCCACCGCGCGGCCCGCGAGGCCGCCTGCGCGGCGGTGCGCGACGCCGGGTTCGAGGACTGCGGCGAGGCCCAGGTACTGGCCGCGCTGGCGGCGCTGTCCGGACTCGGCGGCGAACTCTACGACGCGCACGGCATGGCCGGCGGGCTGGCCGTGGAACTGCACGCGGTGCTCGAACCGCTCGCCCCGCACCTGGCCCAGCCGGGCCGGGAGCGGCTGCTGCTGCAGGGCGCGGCGATCGCCCTGGCCGACGGCCGGTACCGGCCGCAGGAGCGGGAGGCGCTGGACGCCGTCGGGCGCTGCCTGGACCTGCCGCAGGCGCGGGTGGGGGCGCTGCTGGAGGCGGCGACCCGGGCGCCGTACTAGAGCTCCCTCCCCCTCCCTCCTCCTGGACTCCTCCACCTGGACCCCCACAACCGGGCCTCCCCCCGGCCCGCCGTGACCCGCACCGCTCGGCGACCCCCCACGGCCCGGTGCGGGCACACGGCTGTCCGTCGGGGTGCGACGGCTGGGGGACAATGGTGGGATGTCCACACTGTTCGAGGCCGCGCTGCCGGGGGCCCGCTGCGGGGAGGCGGGCGCATGAGCCTCTTCCGGGACGACGGCGTGGTGCTCCGGGCGCAGAAGCTCGGCGAGGCCGACCGGATCATCACCCTGCTCACCCGCCACCACGGCAAGGTGCGCGCGGTGGCGCGCGGGGTGCGCAAGACCAAGTCGAAGTTCGGCGCGCGCCTGGAGCCGTTCTCGCACGTGGACGTGCAGTTCTTCAGCCGGGGGAGTGAGCTGATCGGGCGCGGGTTGCCGCTCTGCACCCAGGTGGAGACGATCGCCCCGTACGGCGGCCCGATCGTGGCCGACTACGGCCGCTACACCGCCGGAACGGCCATGCTGGAGACGGCGGAACGGTTCGCCGAGAACGAGGGCCAGCCGGCCGTCCAGCAGTACCTGCTGCTGGTCGGGGGCCTGCGCACGCTGGCGGCCGGACTGCACGAGTCGCACCTGGTGCTGGACGCCTTCCTGCTGCGTTCGCTCGCGGTCAACGGGTACGGCGCGAGCTTCGACATCTGCGCCAAGTGCGGCATGGAGGGCCCCAACCGGTTCTTCTCGCTCCAGGCGGGCGGCGTCCTGTGCGCGGACTGCCGCGTGCCCGGATGTGCCGTACCCTCCCCTGAGACACTGGTACTGCTCGGGGCGCTGCTGTCAGGGGACTGGCGGACGGCCGACGCCTGCGAGCCGAGGTACTGGCGGGAGGGCAGCGGCCTGGTCGCGGCCTATCTGCAGTGGCACCTGGAGCGGGGCATCCGCTCGATGAGATACGTGGAGAAGTGAGCACATGGCAGCGCGACGGCTCTTCGGCGGCGGCAAGCAGCGGGAGTACCTTCCCCCGTCCCCGCACCCCAGCGGCGCCCGGCCCCCGAAGATCCCCGGCGAGCTGGTCCCCAACCACGTCGCGATCGTGATGGACGGCAACGGCCGCTGGGCGAAGGAGCGCGGGCTGCCGCGCACCGAGGGCCACAAGGTCGGCGAGGGCGTCGTGCTGGACGTGCTGAAGGGCGCGATCGAGCTGGGCGTGAAGAACATCTCGCTGTACGCGTTCTCCACCGAGAACTGGAAGCGCTCACCCGACGAGGTGAAGTTCCTGATGAACTTCAACCGGGACGTCATCCACCGCCGCCGCGACGAGATGGACGCGATGGGCGTGCGGGTGCGCTGGGCGGGCCGGATGCCCAAGCTGTGGAAGAGCGTCGTCCAGGAACTGCAGGTCGCCGAGGAGCAGACCAGGGACAACGACGCCGTCACGCTCTACATGTGCGTCAACTACGGTGGCCGGGCCGAGATCGCGGACGCCGCGGCGGCCATCGCGGCCGATGTGGCGGCGGGCCGGCTGGACCCGAAGAAGGTCAACGAGAAGACCCTCGCCAAGTACCTGTACCACCCGGACATGCCGGACGTGGACCTCTTCCTGCGGCCCAGCGGGGAGCAGCGGACGTCCAACTTCCTGCTCTGGCAGTCGGCCTACGCGGAGTTCGTGTTCCAGGACGTGCTCTGGCCGGACTTCGACCGCCGCGATCTGTGGCGGGCCTGCGAGCAGTTCGCGATGCGCGACCGCCGGTTCGGCGGGGCGATCCCCAACGAGGTGCCGGCCGAGCTGGCCGCCGAGGTGCCGGCGCAGCGCTGAGCGCGCCGTCCGGCGCCCGGCACGCGGAAGGGCCCGCGGGAGGTGACTCTCCCGCGGGCCCTCGTCGTCGTTCAGGCGCGCTTGGCGCACTCCGCGCAGGTGCCGAAGATCTCCAGGGTGTGCGCGATGTCGCTGAACCCGTGCTCGGCGGCGACCGAGTTGGCCCAGCGCTCGACGGCCGGGCCCTCGACCTCGACGGTGGCGCCGCACTGCCGGCAGACCAGGTGGTGGTGGTGCCCGCTGCTGCAGCGGCGGTAGACGGCCTCGCCGTCGGCGGTGCGCAGGACGTCGACCTCGCCGGCGTCGGCGAGCGACTGGAGCGTCCGGTAGACGGTGGTGAGGCCGACCGAGTCACCCCGGTGCTTCAGCATGTCGTGGAGCTCCTGCGCGCTGCGGAAGTCCTCGATCTCGTCCAGGACCGCCGAGACGGCGGCGCGCTGCCGGGTCGATCGGGCTCGCGGCGACGGGCCTGCGGTGGTCACCGTGGGTCCTCCTGGTGGTTGGGGCGGCTGGCATCTCATTGTGCCAGCCCCGCACCGGGCGCCCGAGTGGCCGCGTCGGCCCGGCCCGGGGCGCCCGTCGCGGCCGGCTCCGGGTCCGGCAGGCGGACGTCGCAGACCTTCGGGGCGGCGTCGGGGGTGCCGCGGTGGCGGCGCCGGGCGAGTGGTGCGGCGATCGCGCTGAACACCGCGAACACCGCGATGGCGAGCAGCACGATGGCCGGGCCGGACGGCACGTCGAGCTGGTAGGAGCCGGTGACGCCGGCCAGCGCGACGATCACGCCGACCGCGATGGCGCCGGCCTGGGTCGCGGCGAAGGAGCGGGTGAGCTGCTGGGCCGCCGCCACCGGGACCACCATCAGCGCGCTGACCAGCAGCAGGCCGACCACCCGCATGGCGACGGTGACGGTGACCGCGGCCATCACGGCGAGCAGCAGGTTGAGCAGCCGCACCGGGACGCCGGTGACCTTGGCGAAGTCCTCGTCCTGGCAGATCGCGAAGAGCTGGCGGCGCAGGCCCAGGGTGACGGCGACGACGACGGCGCCGAGCGCGGCGATGGTGGCCAGGTCGGCGGGGGAGACGGTCAGGATGGAGCCCCAGAGGTAGCTCTCCAGTGAACCGGCGCCCGCCTGGGCGGACTTGGAGACCAGCAGCTTGCCGCAGGCCATGCCGCCGTAGAAGAGCATCGCGAGGGCGATGTCGCCGCGCTGGTTGCCGCGCGAGCGGACCAGTTCCATGGTGACGGCGCCGAGCACGCAGACCAGGACGGCCATCCAGACCGGGCTGGTCTGGAAGATGAAGCCGAGGCCGACACCGGTCATCGCGACGTGGCCCATGCCGTCGCCCATCAGGGCCTGGCGGCGCTGCACCAGGTAGATGCCGACGGCGGGGGCGGTGATGCCGACCAGGACGGCGGCGATCAGCGCCCGTTGCATGAAGTCGTAGCTGAGCATCTCGGTCATGACAGCAGTCCCCGGATCCGTTCGTGGTCGTGGCCGTGGTCGGCGTGCGGGTGGACGTGGTCGTGGCCGGGCAGGGCGTGCAGGCCGGTGTTGGGGACGGGCGGGCCGTCGTGGGCGACGCAGCCGTCGCGCAGGACCACGGCGCGGTCGATCAGCGGCTCCAGGGGCCCGAGTTCGTGCAGCACCAGCAGGACGGCGGCGCCGCGCGCGACCTCGGCGCGCAGGGTGTCGGCGAGCACCTGCTGGCTGGCGGCGTCCACGCCGGCCATCGGCTCGTCCATGATCAGCAGGTCGGGGGAGCCGGCCAGCGCGCGGGCGATCAGCACCCGCTGCTGCTGGCCGCCGGAGAGGTCGGCGACGCCGTCGCCGGCCCGGTCGAGCATGCCGACGGCGGCCAGCGCGCGGTCCACGGCGGTGCGGTCGGCGCGGCGGAACGGCAGCAGCCGGTGCAGCGGCAGCCGGCCGGTGGAGACGACCTCGCGCACGGTCGCGGGCACGCCGGAGGCGGCGGTGGTGCGCTGGGGGACGTAGCCGATCCGGTGCCAGGCGCGGAACCGGGCGAGCGGGGCGCCGAAGAGTTCCAGGCCGCCGCGCTCCAGCGGGACGGCGCCGGTGACGACCTTGACGGTGGTGGACTTGCCGGAGCCGTTGGCGCCGAGCAGGGCGACCACCTCGCCGGGGCGGACGGTGAGGTCGACGCCGCGCAGCACCGGCCGCCCGCCGCGCGAGGCGACGGCGTCGTGCAGGCGGACGGCCGGGGGTGTCGGGGGAGTCATGCCGGTGGTCCCGTCAGCTGGTGGGGGTGGCGGTGGAGCCCGGGCCGGCGGTGGCGTCCGCGCCCAGGGCGGTCTGCAGGTTGGCCAGGTTCTGCCGCATGACCGTGAGGTAGTCGTCCTTGGCCGGGTCCTTGACGCCCTCCAGCGGGTCGAGGACGGCGGTCCTGAGGCCGAGGTCCTTGGCGACGGTCTCGGCGAGCTTGGGGCTGACCAGGGTCTCGAAGAAGATCGTGGTGGCGCCGTTCTCCTTGGCGGCCTTCTGGACGTCGGCGAGGCGGGCCGGGGTGGGCTCGGACTCGGGGTCGACGCCGTTGATGGCGACCTGGGTGAGGCCGTAGGCCTCGGCGAGGTAGCCGAAGGCGGCGTGGCTGGTGACGAAGGTGCGGGTCTTCGTGTCCTTCAGCCCGTCCTTGAACTCCTGGTCCAGGGTGGTGAGCCGGCCGACCAGTTCGTCGGTGTTGCGCCGGTAGTCGGCGGCGTGCGCCGGGTCGGCCCGGGCGAAGCCGTCGCCGACGCTGCGGGCCACCGCGGCGTAGCGGGTCGGGTCGAGCCAGATGTGCGGGTCGCCGGCGGCCTCGTCGTGGTGGTCGTGGCCGTCGCCCTCCGCGTGGTCCTCGGGGAGGTGGTGGTCCTCCAGCGGGGCGGCGGCGGTGGCGTCGATCCGGTACTTGGCGTGGGAGTCGGCGACCGCCTTGTCGACGGTGGGCTGCAGGCCCTTGAGGTAGACGATCGCGTCGGCCTTCTGGACGCGTCCGACCTGCTTGGCGGTGAGTTCGAGGTCGTGCGGTTCGACGCCGGCGGCGGTCAGGCCGGTGACCTTCACGTGCTCGCCGCCGATCGTCGAGGCGAGGAACTCCATCGGGTAGAAGGACGCGACGACGTTCAGCTTCCCGTCCGCGCTCCGGGCGCCACCGCCGTCACCGCAGGCCGTCAGGGTGAGGGCGGCGGCGAGGGCGGTGGCGCCCAGGGCTATGGCGCTGCGGGCACGTCGTCGGATCATCATGACAACCATTCTCAGATTAGATGGAAATGATTGTCAAATCACTCGGACGGGTGAACGAGCGGTGACGGTGAGTGGGCCGGTACCGGCGATACCGATTTGAACCCCGTACCCATATGGCCGGTAACCTGAGGTATTCGGGTACGCGCAACCAGCCGTGCCCTGACCGGGCCGTACGTACTGAAGAGAGCACTGTGGCAGCCGACAAGATCGAGACGATCGTCAGCCTGAGCAAGCGCCGTGGCTTCGTCTACCCCTGCAGCGAGATCTACGGCGGCACGCGTGCCGCCTGGGACTACGGTCCGCTGGGCGTCGAGCTCAAGGAGAACATCAAGCGCCAGTGGTGGCGTGCGATGGTCCAGGCCCGTGAGGACGTCGTCGGACTCGACTCGTCGGTGATCCTGGCCCGCGAGGTCTGGGAGGCGTCCGGCCACGTCCAGACCTTCAACGACCCGCTGACCGAGTGCCTCTCCTGCCACAAGCGCCACCGGGCCGACCACCTGGAGGAGAAGTACGAGGCCAAGCACGGCTTCCCGCCGCCGAACGGCCTCCAGGACATCAACTGCCCGGACTGCGGCACCAAGGGCCAGTTCACCGAGCCCAAGGACTTCTCGGGCATGCTGAAGACCCACCTCGGCGTCACCGAGGAGGCGAGCGGCCTGGCGTACCTGCGCCCGGAGACCGCCCAGGGCATCTTCACCAACTTCAAGGCCGTCCAGACCACCTCGCGCAAGAAGCCGCCGTTCGGCATCGCCCAGGTCGGCAAGAGCTTCCGCAACGAGATCACCCCCGGCAACTTCATCTTCCGGACCCGCGAGTTCGAGCAGATGGAGATGGAGTTCTTCGTCAAGCCGGGCGAGGACGAGCAGTGGCACGAGTACTGGCTCCAGCAGCGCTGGGACTGGTACGTCGGCCTCGGCCTGCGCACCGAGAACATGCGCCTGTTCGAGCACCCGAAGGAGAAGCTCTCCCACTACGCCAAGCGCACGGTGGACATCGAGTACCGCTTCAACTTCGGCGGCAGCGAGTTCTCCGAGCTGGAGGGCATCGCCAACCGCACCGACTACGACCTGACGGTGCACAGCGAGGCCTCCGGCCAGGACCTCAAGTACTTCGACCAGGAGTCCGGCGAGCGGTACTTCCCGTACGTCATCGAGCCGGCGGCCGGCCTCAACCGCGCCCTGCTGGCCTTCCTGCTCGACGCCTACTTCGAGGACGAGGCGCCGAACGCCAAGGGCGTCATGGAGAAGCGCGTCGGCATGCGCCTCGACCCGCGCCTGGCCCCGGTCAAGGTCGCGGTGCTGCCGCTGTCGCGCAACGCCGACCTCTCGCCGAAGGCCCGCGGCCTGGCCGCCGACCTGCGCACCGCGTGGAACGTCGAGTTCGACGACGCCGGCGCCATCGGCAAGCGCTACCGCCGCCAGGACGAGATCGGCACGCCGTTCTGCGTGACGGTCGACTTCGACACCCTGGAGGACAACGCGGTGACCGTGCGCGAGCGCGACACCATGACGCAGGAGCGCGTCTCGCTCGACCAGGTGAAGTCCTACCTGGCGGCGCGCCTCATCGGCTGCTGACGTCCTTCCGCCCGCACGGAGCCCCCGTCCGCCCTTTCCGGGCAGGCGGGGGCTCCGTGTTGCTCAGGCCTAGGACGCGCCCTGGCGCCAACCCCAGCGGGAGCGCGGGCGGCCGGCCGGGGTGGTCGGCAGGCCGGCCGTGCGCAGCGCGGCGAGCGTGGTGCGGTGGCGGACGGGATCGTCGAGTAGCGGCGTGAGCAGCGACTCGTACAGGTCCGGGCGGCCGGCCAGCGCGGCGGCCAGCCGGACCAGTTCGGCCGGCGGGCGCAGCGCCGGCAGCTCGCCCAGCAGCAGGGCGGGCAGCGGCGGGGCCATGGTGACGGCGAGGGCGGCGAGGTCCCCGGTGGGCCGGCCGGCCGCCTGGCGCAGCAGGGTCCGGGCGTCGGCGGTGCGGTCCGACCGGTAGAGCCCGGTGGCCAGCGCGGCCAGCTCGGCGGTCGGCGCGGAGCCCCATTCCCAGAGCAGGGTGTCGCCGTCGGCGTGCTGCCCGGCCCGCTCCAGGGCGTCCAGCAGCGCGGGCAGGCCGGCGGCCGGGCAGGAGCGGAGCGCGTGGAACAGGTCCCCGGCCTCCTCGGCCAGCCCGGCCTCGCGCAGCTCGGCGAGGGTGGTGGCGGCGTGCTTGGGTCCGGCGTTCACGGCGCTGCGGGCGAGGTGGACGGAGGCGCCGGCCGGACCGCGGCGGGCGAGCAGGGCGGCCAGGTGGGCGGTGTCCTGCGGGGTGAGGTGCTCGGCGCCCTGGTCCAGGATGCCGGTGGCCTCGTCCGGGGAGGCCCGGCGGTACAGGGCGGTGATGCGTTCGGCCAGGGCGGACAGCTCGGCGGGGGAGCGGCGCCGGGGCGGGGCGGGGGGCGTCGGCCGCTCGGCGGTGGCGGTCTGCTGGGGGTCGTGCGCTCCGCTGCCGTCGGCTCGGCCCCCGTCGGCTCCGCGTGCGTCGGTGCGTCCGCCTTCGGCGGACGGGCCGCTGGGATTGCCGGGGGGCGCGCCGACGGACGGGTCGGTGGGCGCGTTGGTGGGCGCGTTGGTGGGCATGCCGGTGGACGGGTCGGCGGGCGCGCCGGTGGGCTGACGCGGGATCCACCGACGTGGCGTCGGCTGCCGCAGCTGCTCCTCCAGCGCCTTCAGCCGGTCGCTCAGCTCCAGGCAGCGCGCCCCCAGCCCCTCGCGCAGGGTCCGCGCCTGGGTCAGCTGCCGCAGCAGCTCCGCGTCCGGCCGCTGCCGGTCGGGCAGCGCCCGCAGCGCTTCGGCGAGCCGCCGCTCGCGCTGCCCCGCGTACTGCCGGGCGCGGAGCAACTCGTCCAGTTGCGCTCTGAGTTCGAGAGCCGCCTGCTCGCTCTCACTGCCGCCCGCGTCCGGGGCGAGGGGCTGTTCCATGTGCCGTGTACGCATGATCACCGCAACCTGTCCAACTGGGCCCTGACGGCAAGACATCCTCGCGTCGAAATACGGCGTAGGCGTTACGGCAGTGCGTCCACTTGCTTGCGAGTGGTGTCCGGGAGCGCGCGGGGCGCAGAAGTGGTGAGCCGTCCGGCGCGCGTGCTCCGCGGGCGCGCCGCCCGACAGCTCACCGCGCGGCGGCGGTCCCGGTGGTCGCCGCCAGCCGGGCGCGGGCCTCCATGAGGGCGAAGCCGAGCAGGTTCTCGCCGCGCCACTCGGCGGGGCGCCGGGCGCTCTCGTTGTCGGCGCGCAGGCCGATGCCCCAGATCCGGTCGAGCGGGCTGGCCTCCACCAGGACGCGCTGACGCGTCGACAGCAGATAGGCGCGGAGCTCCTCGTGGTGGCCGAACTTGGCCACGTTGCCCTCGACGACCAGCTCGAACCGCCCGGACTTCCAGGCCGTGTCGTCGAAGTTCCGGACCTGGCGGCCCAGCTTCTTCGCCTCGGCGGGGCTCGCCGCCGCGAGGATCCGGGCGAGCGTCCGCTCGTCGCCGAACATCCTGGCCTTGCCCGCCATCATCCAGTGCTCGGCGGTCGCGTACTCGACGCCGTCGACGGTGAACGGGTGGTCGGGCCACCACTGGCTCAGCACCCCGGGCCCGAGCGAGCCGTCCCGCTGGTCCTGATGCCCCCAGAACATCAGCCACTTGGGCTCCGCGCCGACCGTCACGGCGGCGGTCAGCGCGGCGCGGTCGCGGGTCTCAACGGGGTCGATCGTGCGGTCGTCGCTCATATCGTCATGCTGACACAAAGGGGTCCGGGGCGGTCAACGGGTTTTCCTGGCTCGCCGCTTGACGGCCGGGCCGAAACTGTTGAGCGATGAACTAAGGAATGTGACATATTATTGGGTCTGGTTGAAATCGGACGTATCATCACGATTCGATTCCACCGGGAGGGACCCCTCGCCCTCCCGTACCCTCGAACATCCCTGGAGTCCCCCATGAGAGACCGCACGCCTCCCGCCGCCGGCGGGGAACGCCCGGCACCCGCACACCGGCCCCGGCGCACGCCCGGCCGGGCGGTCCTCGGGGCACTCGCCGCCTCGGCGCTCGCGCTCGCCCCGTCCGTGGCGCTCGTCGCCCCCTCGGCGTCGGCCGCCACGGCCGCGGACAAGGCCCCGACGGGCAAGGCCGCTCGGGGGCTCGGCGCCCAGCGGCCGATCGGCCCGGACCCGACGGTGGATCTGCTCGCGCACGGCAACCTCACCATGGCGTCCAACTCGGTGCTGACGTGCGACGACAGCGACGGCTCGGTCTGCAACGACACCGAGGGCACCAACAACAACCGCACCAAGTACGTGAAGACCGACCCGAACGCGCCGGGCAACAACGCGTCCTCCGCGCAGCTGGAGATCCCGGCCGGGGCCAAGGTGCTGTCGGCCCGTCTGTACTGGCAGTTCAACCCGACCAACACCAGCAACGCGGGCGGCACCTCCGGGGACATCAACACCGGCAACCAGGTGTCCTGGAAGGTCCCGGGCGGCTCCTCCTACGAGCAGCTCACCGCCGACACCTACGACTGGTTCGACCAGCAGGTCGGCGGCACCCCGCCGGAGCCGCTGCTGGCCGGGGCGGGCGTGAAGGACGTCACCGCCCAGGTGAAGGCCGCCGGTGCGGGCAGCTACACCGTCGCGGGCATCCAGGCGTGCGCCGGACGGTCCTCCGCGCAGAACTTCGGCGGCAACAACGTGGGCTGCTGGGGCGGCTGGTCGCTGGTCGTCGCCTACGAGAACCAGGCGGAGCCGCTGCGCTACCTCCAGGTCTGGGACGGCTTCCAACTGCTGCGCAGCCCCGACAACCTGGCGACGCTGACCCTCTCCGGCATCCGCACGCCCGCCACGGCCCCGCCGGCCACCATGGGCGTCACCGTCGGCGACGGCGACGCGCCGATCGCGGGCGACCAGCTGCTGGTCGGCTCCTCGACCGACAACCTGGCGCTGCTGTCGATGCCCGGCCCCACCGGGAGCGGCACGGACAACGCTTTCGCCGGCCGGATCGACCACGTCGCGGCCGACGGGACCGGCACCAACATCACCACCCGCAACCCCGCGCCGGTCAACAACTACGGCTACGACGCCCGGATGATCGACGTCACCGGCAGGATACCCGCCGGCAGCCACCAGGCCGTGCTCCGCATCAACGGCGCGGGCGACGCGCTGCACCCGCAGGCGGTCTGGCTCGCCGTCGACGCCCTGGAACCGGACCTGCAGATCACCAAGGCCAACCAGCCGGCCGGCTCCACCACGAACAACCCGCCCGGCACCGTCGACCCCGGCGCCGAGATCACCTACACCTTCAACCTCGCCAACCGGCACAAGGACGGCACCACCGCCGACCTCGACACCGCCACCGGCGTCACCCTGACCGACGTGCTGCCCGCCGGCACCAGCTACGTCGACGGCTCCGGTCCCGGCTGCAGCGCCTCCGGGCGGAACGTCACCTGCATCGCCGCCGACCTGGCGCCGGGCGCCGAGACCACCGTCTCCTTCCGGGCCCGGGTCGACGCCGGGCTCGCGCCGGGCACCAAGCTCGACAACACCTCCTCGCTCTCCTACCGCGGCGGCCAGACCGGCCGCGACCAGCAGCGCACCAGCAACACCGTGCGCAACACCGTCTCCGAGCACGCCGGCTACCGGCTCGCCAAGAGCGCCGACAAGGCCCAGGCCCTGCCCGGCGACACCGTGAAGTACCAGGTGGACATCACCAACACCGGCAACGCGCCGCTCACCGGGCTGACCGTCACCGACGACCTGTCCGCCGTCCTCGACGACGCCGTCTACAACGGGGACGCCGCCGCGAGCGCCGGCAAGGTGTCCTACACCCAGCCGGTGCTCGGCTGGACCGGCGACCTGCCGGTCGGCGGCAGCGCCCGGGTGACGTACTCGGTGAAGGTGAAGGACCCGGCCGCCGGGGACCACACGCTGCGCAACACCGTGGTGGCCGACCGGCCCGGCGGCAACTGCCCGGCCGGCTCGACGGCGGGGGAGTGCACGGCCACGGTGACGGTGACCACGTCCTCGCCGTCCCCGACCTCCTCGCCCTCCGCCTCGCCGTCCACCGACCCCTCCACCTCTCCCTCCACCGAGCCGAGCACCTCGCCGAGCACCTCGCCCGGTTCCTCGTCCTCGGTGACCGCGACCGGCGGCAGCAGCTCCCACCCGGAGCCCACCGGCACGCAGCAGCCGGGTGCCGGCGGTGGCGGTAACGGTGGCGGCGGCCTCGCCGCGACGGGCAGCCAGGTCGCGCTGATCGGCGGCATCGGCGCCGCCGTCGTCATCGGCGGCGCGGCCCTCGTCCTCGCCTCGCGTCGCCGGAGCCACCGGCACTGACGCCCGCTCCTGACCCGAGAGCGGCCCCACCGCGGTTGTCGGTGGGGCCGCTCTCCCTTTCCGCCGCTCAGGCGGCCTTCTGCCGGGCCACGTCATGGGTGCGTTGCCGCAGGCGGCGGACGGCCGGGATCTGCGCGTGGCCGGGCAGCGCGGCACCGAGGGCACGGAAGTGCTCGTCGCCCCGGGCGGAGCTGAGCGTCACGTAGTCGTCGAGGAAGCCGTGCCAGGTCTCGCACGCCGCCTCGATGTGGCCGAGCTCCGACTGCCTGCGCGCGAGCAGCCCGTTGGCGTGCACCCGTCCCTGCTTCTCGTGGCCCGGACGGGCCCGGGTGGAGGTCTGGAGCTCCTTGACCGAGCCCGGCAGGTCGCCGAGTTCGTACAGCACGTGCGAGACGTGGAAGTGGAAGGCGGCCTGGTCGTAGCCGCCGACGGCGTCGTTGCGCCCGTCCGCCCGGGAGAGCGCCGCCTCGGTCTCGGCCAGCCGGGCGAACGCCTGCCGGCGGTCCTTCACCATCGCGGCGCCGTGGGCCTGCTGACCGGCGAGGAAGGCCCGCAGCCGCGGCCCCGCCGCCGGAGCGGCCTCGGCGGCGGAGTCCGCGAGTTCCAGCGCCCTCGGTCCGTAACCGAGGTTCGAGGCCTGCAGGGCCATGCCGCGCAGGGTCCGGCAGTAGGTGGTGTGGTCCCGCGCCTCGCGGGCCAGCCTCAGCGCCTGGACGTAGTACTGCTGCCCCAGCCCGTGGGCCGTCTCGTACATCGCCATCCAGCCGGTGAGATAGGTGAGGTCGGCCGCCGCCGCGAGCAGCTCCGCCTTCACCGGTGCGCTCCCGGCCGCCCGGAGCCACGGCCCCACCGAGTTCACCAGGAACGCCGCCGCCATCGGCCGGGCGTGCGCCGCGCCCAACTCGTCGAGGATCCCGGCGATCCGCTCCGTCATCGCCCGGACCGTCCCCACCTCGCCCGCCCCCACCCGCACCGTCCGGCCCGTCCCCGCCCGGGCGGCCCGCTCGGCGGCCTCCGGATCGTCGAACACGGGCAGGGTGAGCGCGACGGAGTACAGCCCGGCGGCGAGCACCCCACGGCGGGACGGATCCATATCGGCCTTTCCGATCGACATCAGGTCGGACAGTGTGCTGGTGCGACCGCCTCGCCGGCCGTGCTCGCCGAAGCCGGTCTCCTCCGGTGTCACCGGCCGGTCCAGGCGGCGCGCGAAGGCCTCCCGGACCAGCTCGTGGACCTCCGCGCGCGGCCGCACGCCGGAGAGCCAGTGCGAGACGGAGGACTTGTCGTAGGTGAGCGCCAGACCGGCCTCCACCCCTGTCCGGTTCACCGCGCGGGCCAGCTGGTCGTTGCTCCAGCGGGCCTGGAGGAGAAGTGCGGCCAGCGCGGTGTTGGGTGTGCGCGGTCGTCTCGCCATCGCGATCCCCGTTTCTCCGTTCAACCGGTTCAACGACCGGACCGGCTTCGCCGATACTCCCTCTCCGTGTACCCGCGTTGACTGTAGGTCAGCCCATCGGCCGTGCGGAGGCGCTCGTGCCCCGTACGCACCACTGACCGGACGGAGCCCCCCATGACCATCAGCCTGTCGGAGAAGGCCGGATCGCCCGTTCTCGGCGCCTGGGCCGTCCCGCCCGACGAGGAGGCGGTGGTGGCCGCGCGGCGGTCGGTGGTGGAGAGCGCGCGGAAGCGGGGCGTACCGCTCTCGACGGAGGCCCTGGGTGAAGTCGAGCTGTGCGCGGGCGAGTTGATCGCCAACGCGGTGGAACACACCCGCGAGCGCTGTACCGTCACCGTGCGCTGGGCGAACGGCCTGCTGCGGGTCGAGGTCGCGGACGTCCGTCCGGCACTCGTGCGCGGCGGGGCGGAGCCCGAAGCCATCGGCGGCCGGGGCCTGTTGCTGGTGGAGGCGCTGGCCGAGGGGTGGGGCTGGAATTGCTCGGGCACCGGCAAGGTGGTCTGGTTCACGTACGCCCCGGATCTGCCGGCTCCGGCTCCGGCTCCGGCTCCGACTCCGGCCCCTGCTCCGGCCTCGCGGGCGGGGTGAATCCTTTCGCGGGGTCGCCGCCTCTTATGGGCGGCTTCGGTGAGCGCCGGGGCGGAGGAGGAGGATTCCGGTGATGGTCTGGGTGGCCGTGGCGGCCGGCGTGGCACTGATCGTGACGTGCGGCGTGACCGTGCTGCGGAAGTGGGGGCGGCGGCGTGGCTGAGGTGCGGGAGTGGGTGGGGAGTTCGGTGGTGGCCGCGGCGCGGGACGGGGACGTGGAGGCGATCGCCGCGTTGGTGTCGGGGGCGCATCCGCATGTGCGGCGGTTCGCCCGCTCGCTGTGCGCCACGCCGGAGGACGCCGAGGACGCGGCGCAGGAGGCGCTGATCATCCTGTACCGCAAGATCGGGATGCTGCGGGCGACGGGGGCGCTGGGTTCCTGGATGTTCCGGATCGTGCGCAACGAGTGCCTGCGGCGGGCGCGTTCGCTGCTCAGGGAGCGTCCGGCGGCCGGGGAGGCGCCGTACCGGTCGGTGGAGGACGAGGTGCTCGGGCGGCTGGAGGCCGGGCGGGTCGCGGAGGCGATCGCCGCGCTGCCGGAGGACCAGCGGCGGGTGCTGATCATGCGGGACGTGCAGGGGCTCAGCGGACGGACGGTCGCCGATGTGCTGGGGCTCAGCACCTCCGCCATGAAGTCGCGGCTGCACCGGGCGCGGGCCTCGGTGCGGGCGGTCACGCTCGGAGGGGAGCGGTGAAGGCCGGGGAACCGGGGCGTGCGACCAGGACGCTGACCGGGCAGTTGCTGCGGGGCGGGGTCGGATTCGGCGCGCTGCTGGGGGCGTTCGCGCTGCTGCCGTTCGCCGGGCCGGTGGCGCTGCTCCTGCTGCCGGTCGCGCTGCCGGCCTTCCGGGGGTGTCCGACGTGCTGGGTGATCGGGCTGCTGGAGACGGTGTCACGGGGGCGGCTGCGGCGTGAGTGCGTCGACGGGCGCTGCGCGTCGGGGAAGGGCGGGGGGACGTAGGGACGTGGGCGCGGGGGGGGGGCCCCCCCCCACCCCCCCGGGCCGCCCCCAGCCCCCCCGCCCCCCCCCCGCCCCCCACGCCGGGGGCGGTCGGGGCCGGGGGGGGGGGTGAGTTT
>NZ_JBHVRK010000024.1:53973-111785 GCF_042885845.1 Kitasatospora sp. NPDC058032
GGTGGGGCGGTTGGGGGTCGCGGGGGGTGGCGGGGGGGGGTCGGGGGGGGGGACGTTGGCCGGTGGGCGCGTGGTGCCCCCCCCGCACGCGGGGTAGGCCCACGACGGAACCGGGGACCCAGGCCCGGCCGTCAGCCGGTGGAACGGGGCAGCCGGGTGGTCAGGTAGAAGATGGTGAACGAGCCCAGGAGCTGGATGCCCAGGCAGAGCGCGAGCGCGTGGGCCATGCCGAGGGCGGGGGAGAGGGCCAGGTAGAGGGAGCCCAGGGTGGCGACGCCCAGGGCGAGGCTGGACTGCTGGCTGGTGGCGAGCACCCCGCTGCCGACGCCCGCCCGGTCGGCGGGGACCTTGGAGAGGACGACGCGGAACAGCGGGGTGCCGATCAGCCCCTGGCCGATGCCGGCGAGGGCGACACCCGGGGCCATCCGCAGCGGGGAGAAGCCGTCCGGGTCGGCGAGCACGGTGAGGGCCAGGGTGGCGAGGCCGGTGGCCTGGACGGCGGCGCCGGCGGTCAGGACCCGGCTGCCGAAGCGGCCGATCAGACGGGGGCCGGCGAGGGAGGCGGTGAAGTAGCCGACCGCCATCGGGACCAGCGCCCAGCCGGCCGCGACCGGGCCGAGGTGCAGGCCCTGCTGGAGGGAGACCGCGATGACGAACATGAAGCCGCCGAACCCGCCGAAGTAGGGCAGCGCGATGCCGAGGCCGCGCCGCATCTCGGGGATGCGCAGCAGGGTGGGCGGTACCAGCGGGGTGTCACCGCGGCGCTCGGCCCGGCGTTCGACCAGGGCGAAGGCGGTGGCGAGCACGGGGAACAGCGCGAGCAGCACCCAGGACCAGAGCGGCCAGCCGGCGGCGCGGCCCTCCATCAGCGGGACGAGCAGGGAGAGCAGGGTGGCGGTGAGCAGGACGGTGCCCGTGATGTCGATCCTGGCGGCCTGCTCGGCGCGGCTCTCCGGGACGAAGCGCAGGGCGAGCACGAGGGCCAGCAGGGCGAAGGGGACGTTCAGCAGGAAGACCGAGCGCCAGCCGCTGCCGAAGAGGTCGGCGGCGACCAGCATGCCGCCGAGCACCTGGCCGATGACCACCGAGATGCCGCCGACCGCGCCGTAGACCGAGAGCGCGCGACCGCGCCGGGCGCCGTGGGTGGCGGCCGTGATGGTGCCGAGCACCTGCGGGATCAGCAGGGCGGCCGACGCGCCCTGGGCGGCCCGGGCGGCGACCAGGGACCAGGCGTCGGGGGCGAGCCCGCAGGCGAGCGAGGTCACGGCGAAGGCGGCGGCCCCGGCGAAGAAGAGGCGGCGGCGGCCGAAGATGTCGCCCAGCCGGCCGCCGAGGACCAGCAGGACGGCAAAGGCGATGCCGTACCCGGCGGCGACCAGCTCCAGCACGGCGGGGCCGGCGGCGAGGTCGTGGTCGATGGTCGGCAGCGCGACGTTGACGATGAAGAAGTCCAGCATCGGGAGGAACGCCCCGAGCAGAACGGTGACCAGTCCGGCGGTGCCGAGGGAGGGGGAGCCGGCGGAGGAGCGGGCGGAGGGGGTGGCTGGGGAAGCGGTGGCGAGGGGCCTGGTGGCGGTCAGTTGCTGGGTCACGGTCCTACGATCCGCCGCGTCGCACCCTGGTACCAGAGTGTGCTTATCCGGGTATAAGAAGTACCTGGAAACAGGATGACGAGTGGCGCATCCTGGTGGAATGAGTCTGACCACCGTCACGGCAAGCGCGGCCGCGGCCACCACCGTCGCCGGATCCACCGTCGTGGAAACCACCGTCGTGGAAACCACCGGCAAGGCACCCGCCGATCCGCGGCGGCAGCAGCTGGCGGCGTTCCTCCGCAACCGCCGGGAGCGGATCACCCCCGAGCAGGTGGGGCTGCCACTGACCGGCCGGCGGCGCACGCCGGGGCTGCGCCGTGAGGAGGTGGCGCAGCTCGCCGCCGTCGGCGTCACCTGGTACACGTGGCTGGAGCAGGGGCGCGAGATCCAGGTGTCCGTCCAGGTGCTGGACGCGGTGGCGCGCGCCCTGCTGCTCGACCCGAGCGAGCGGGCCCATCTGTTCACGCTGGCCGGAGCGGAGGACCCGGCGCCGGTGCGGGAGTGTCTGACCGTGACCCCGAGCATCCGGCTGACCCTGGACCGGATGGCGCCCTACCCGGCCGCGGTGATCAACTCCCGCTACGACGTGCTGGCCTGCAACGCCCAGTACACCGGGATCGTCGGCGACCTGGAGGCGCTGCCCCCGGAGGACCGCAACCTGATGTGGCTGGCGTTCACCCCCTCGCGCTTCCGTGACGTGCTGGTGGACCACGAGGACGAGCGCGAGGTCATGGTGGCCCGGTTCCGCTCCGGGATGGGCGACCACGGGGGCGAGCCCGCCTGGCGGACGCTGCTCGGCCGGTTGCGCCAGGCCTCCCCGGTGTTCGACGAGGCCTGGCAGCGGCACGACGTGCTGCGGCCGGGGAACGGCCTGAAGCGCTTCCTGCTGCCGGAGGTGGGCCTGCTGCGCTTCGACTACACGAGCTTCTGGCTGGGCCCGTCCCAGGGCCCGCGGATGGTCGTCTACACCCCGAAGGACGAGGAGACCACCGCGCTGGTGACCCGGCTGCCCACCGGTCTGCCGTCGGCCGTCGCCGTGACGCCGGCCCCGGCGGTGCCGGCCCGCTGACGGCCGCCGCGCGCGGGCCAGCCCGAGCGCCAGGCAGAGTGCGGCGAGCGGGAGTTCGACGCAGCTCGCCATCATCAGCGCGGCGAGCGCCTCGGCGCCCGGGGCGGCCGTGGCGATGTCGACCAGGGCGTCGCCCGCGAGCAGCAGGGCGACCACGGCGGCGGGCACGACGGCGCCCGGCCGGCGGTGGCGCAGGACGGCGTCCAGCCGGAGCAGGGCGGCGAACTGGCACAGGTCGAGGACGACCCACGCCGTCTCGCCGGCGGCCGCGAGCACCGCGACCCAGGGCAGCAGCGCGAAGGCGGCGAGGACGGGCACCCGCGCGGCGACCGGGGCGAACGACGGGAGAGCGGGGCGGGCGGACAGGACAGCGGTGCTCATCGGACGTCCTCCGACCCCGTCACGAGGGCGCGGGCGCCGCGGGCGGCGCGCACCCGGGTCAGCGGGGAGCGCTCGGAGCCGGCCCCGCCGGCCGGCTCGACGAGCACGCCGTCGAAGACGCCCTCGGCCCAGGCGAGCCAGAACTCCCCGGCGACGGTGACCACCTCGCCCGCCGCGACCACCGGCGCGGGCCGCCCCGGGAGCCGGAGCAGCCGCCCGCCGGTGAACCCGACGGCCGGGGCGGCGCCGCCCCGCGGCAGCCGCCCCCAGGCGAGCCCGTGCCGGATGCGCCGCCGCCCGCCCGTCCACGCACCGGTACCAGCACCGGTCCAGGCGCGGGCGCCGCGCAGCAGACCGCGGCCGAGCCGGGCGGCGACCAGCACGTCCACCAGCTCGCCGTGCTCGTACACCTCCAGCGCCGCCCGTCCGCGCCCGGCCGGAACGCTGCGCACCGACCACGGCCCGACCGGCGCGACCGGGCCGTCCGGCAGCTCGAACCCGTCGAAGAAGCCGCCCGGCCCGACCGGCAGCCGGCCCTCGGCCTGGACGGTGTCGGTGGCGACGGCGGCGGCCGAGGCGGTGCCGTGGGCCGGACGCCGCCCGTGCGGCGGGGTGGCGGAGTTCGATGCGCTGCTCGTCATGCCGTCAAGACTCGTCCTCGGCCGCCTTGTTGTCGGTAGTGCGCCGATCCGAATCGGGGGTGTACCTAGCTTCACCATTTCTCGGCAGCCCCCTTCATGGTGACGCTTGATCACCTGGCTCTAGGCTGTCCGCCGTGCTCTCCACGAAGCCCCGCCGCGTGTTCGCCAGGAGCGCCGTCAGGCCCCCGTGGTCGGCGGCGGCCTGGCGGGACACCCGGTTCCTCGCCGCCGGGATCCCGCTCGCCCTGCCCGCCTGGATGCTGGCCATCACCCCGAAGGTGCAGCTGATCGTCCTGGGCGTGATCCTGCTCTCCGTCCGCCCGCTCACCACCGCGCAGCGCGGCCGGCTGCGCGCGCTGCGCGGGGTGGAGATCCCGCCGCTGCTGCGGCCCGCCGGAATGCCGGCCGGCCTGCTCGTCAGGCTGCGCACCGCCGTCAGCTGGCGGCAGGTCGGCTACCACCTGGTGGTCGGCCCGCTGGTCGCGCTCGCCGGGACCACCGTCATGTACGGCTGGGGCGCGGCCCTGGCGGCCTCGACGGTCTTCGGCTGGGCCTGGCTGATGCCGGCCGGCTCACCGGTCCACGAGCACTGGGCCGATCTGGACGTCGCGCTCACCGTCGGCGGCCTGCTGCTGCTCGTGGTGCTGCCCGCGGCGGCCGGCCTGCTGGCCTGGCTGGACGAGGCGATCGCGGTGCGGATGCTCGGCCCGGGCCGCACCGCCGAGCTGGAGCACCGGATCGAGGAGGTGGTCGAGAGCCGGGCCGGACTGGTCGACGCGGTCGACGCCGAGCGCCGCCGGATCGAGCGCGACCTGCACGACGGTACCCAGCAGCGGCTCACCTCGCTCGCCATGAACCTCGGCCTGGCCCGCCGCACCCTCAAGGACGTCCCGCCCGAGGCGATGCAGGTGATCGTCGAGGCGCACCAGGAGGCCCAGGCGGCCATCGACGAGCTGCGCGACCTGGTCCGCGGCCTGCACCCGGCCGTCCTGGAGGACCGCGGGCTGGACGCGGCGCTCTCCGGGATCGCCGCCCGCGCCCCGCTGCCGGTCCGGCTGGACGTCGAGGTGGCCGAGCGGATAGCCCCGACCGTCGAGGCGGTCGCCTACTTCACCGTCTCCGAGGCACTGACCAACGTGGCCAAGCACGCCCGGGCCACCCGGGCGGACGTCTCGGTGCGGACGGCCGGCGGCCGGCTGTGCCTGGTCGTCAGCGACGACGGCGTGGGCGGGGCGGACGCCGCGCGCGGCACCGGCCTGACCGGTCTGCGCCAGCGCACCGCCTCGGTCGACGGGTCCCTGTCCGTGCTCAGCCCCGTCGGGGGCCCGACCACCATCACCGTGGAGTTGCCGTGCGTGCTGTGATTGCCGAGGATTCCGTCCTGCTCAGGGTCGGCCTGGTCAAGGTCCTGGAGGCGGTGGGCTACGAGGTGGCCGCCGCCGTCGGGGACGCCGAGGAACTGCTCGCCGCGGTGCAGGAGCACCGCCCGCAGGTGGTGGTGGCCGACGTCCGGATGCCGCCCGGCTACACGGACGAGGGGGTGCGGGCCGCGCTGCTGATCCGCCGGCAGTGGCCGGAGGTGGCGGTGCTGCTGCTCTCCCAGTTCGTGGAGGAGCGGTATGCCGCGGACCTGCTGACCAGCAATACCAGCGGCGTCGGCTACCTGCTCAAGCAGCGGGTGGCCAACGTCGACGACTTCGTGGACGCGCTGCAGCGGGTCGCCGAGGGCGGTACCGCGCTGGACCCGGAGGTGGTCGCCCAGCTGCTGGTGCGCCGCCACCGCGATCCGATGGAGCGGCTGACCCCGCGCGAGCGGGACGTGCTCGCGCTGATGGCGGAGGGCCGCTCGAACGCCGCCATCGCCGCCGCCCTGGTGGTCAGCGACAGCGCGGTGGCCAAGCACATCAACTCGATCTTCGCCAAGCTCGACCTGCCACCCGCCGACGAGAGCCACCGGCGGGTGCTGGCGGTTCTGCGCTTCCTGGAAGTGGGATGACGATGACGACGGCGGGGACGACGGCCACCGGGCCGGCGGGGGCGGCGTCCGGCGGGACGCCGGCCGACGCGCGGGAGCGGGCACCGGAGCCCGCCCGCCGCACCCGCGGCCGCCGGACCTGGCGGCTGCTCGGTACGCTCGCGCTCCTCATGGTGCTGGTCGTCGGCTTCGTGCAGACCTGGGCGATGGCCGTGCAGCAGCGCACCCGCTCGGAGCGGTCCTACCCGGTCGCGGTGACCAAGGTGCGGCTGGACACGGGCAACGCCACGGTCCGGATCCGCCCCGGGCAGGAGGGCCGGGTGGTGGTGCGCGAGTACCTGAACTGGAAGATCCGGACGCCGGTGGTCACGACGCAGTTCGACCAGAGCCTGCTCGACGTCCGGATGCGCTGCGACCGGGTGCTGTCGGCGGTCGGGGACTTCGGCTGCGGCGCGGTGATCGAGCTGGACGTGCCGCCCGGGGTCGCGGTGACCGGCAAGCTGTCCAGTGGAAGCGTCCACGTCGCGGGGGTGGCGGGTGAGGTCAGTCTGCTTTCCACCTCGGGCGAGGTCCTGCTGACCGACGTGTCCGGCCCGGTGACCGTCCGCACCACCTCCGGCTCGGTGCGCGGCAGCCACCTCACCTCCCCGGACGTCAACGTCGCCGCGACCTCGGGTTCGATGGAACTGGGCTTCGCCGCCGTCCCGAGGATCGTGGACATCGGGGTGACCTCCGGGGCGGTGGTCCTGGGCCTGCCCCGGGGATCCCGCTACGACTTCGACGGCGGGGCGTCCCCGCTGGCGCTCGGCGACATCGACCCGGCGCTGGCCGACCGCTCCAGCCCGAACAAGATCAGGGTCTCGGTCAGCTCCGGCTCGGTGTCGGTCTTCGCGAAGGACGTCGACGACGACGGGTGGCCCCGATGGATCCCCCCGATGAGTGCCCCTGCGGGGTGACCCCGGGGGGTGACCCCGCGGGGACCGGTCCGCCGCCGGGAGGCCCGGGAACGAGGGCCCCGGGCGGCTCGGCCGGGTGGGGGACAATGAAGAGTCCCCCACCCGCCGTCCCCGAGGTCAGCCGCGCATGACAGTCCCGCCCGCCCCCATCGAGCCGAGCACCGCGACGGTCACCGCGACCGGCCCCGCCGACGGCGACACCACTGCGGCGGCCGGCGCCGCCGTGGCCGCCGCCACCGCCGCCGAGTTCGCGCCGCTGTCCATCGGCCCGCTGGAGGTCTGGCCGCCCGTCGTGCTGGCCCCGATGGCCGGCATCACCAACGCGCCGTTCCGCACCCTGTGCCGTGAGCAGAGCGGCGGCAAGGGCCTCTACGTCTCCGAGATGATCACCACCAGGGCCCTGGTCGAGCGCAACGCCAAGACGATGCAGCTGATCAAGTTCGACCCGAGCGAGAAGCCGCGCTCGATCCAGCTGTACGGGGTGGACCCGGTGACCGTCGGCAAGGCGGCCCGGATGATCGCCGACGAGGGCCTGGCCGACCACATCGACCTCAACTTCGGCTGCCCGGTCCCCAAGGTGACCCGCAAGGGCGGCGGCTCCGCGCTGCCGTACAAGCGCAACCTGCTGCGCGAGATCCTGCGGGAGGCGGTGGCCAACGCCGGTGACCTGCCGGTCACCATGAAGATGCGCAAGGGCATCGACGACGACCACCTCACCTACCTGGACGCCGGCCGGATCGGCGCCGAGGAGGGCGTCTCGGCGATCGCCCTGCACGGCCGCACCGCCGCCCAGCACTACGGCGGCACCGCCGACTGGTCGGCGATCGCCCGGCTGCGCGAGGCCGTCCCGGCCGGGATCCCGGTGCTCGGCAACGGGGACATCTGGTCGGCGGACGACGCGCTGCGGATGATGCGCGAGACCGGCTGCGACGGTGTGGTGGTCGGCCGTGGCTGCCTGGGCCGGCCGTGGCTGTTCAAGGACCTGGTGGCGATCTTCGAGGGCGAGGTGGACTACGCCCGCCCGACTTTCGCCGACGTGGCGCGGGCGATGGTCCGGCACGCGCAGCTGCTCGGCGAGTGGCTGGGCGACGAGGCCCGCGGCGTGATCGACTTCCGCAAGCACGTCGCCTGGTACACCAAGGGCTTCTCGGTGGGCTCGGAGCTGCGGGTGAAGCTGGCCAACTCCTCCTCGCTCGCCGAACTGGCCGAAACCCTCGCCCTGGTGGAGCAGTCGCAGTCCTGGCCTGCCGGTGCGGACGGTCCGCGCGGGCGGACCAGCGGCAACAACCGGGTCGTCCTGCCGGAAGGCTGGTTGGACGATCCGTACGACTGTGCCCGGCCGGGCGAAGATGCCGAATCGGACACCTCTGGCGGTTGATCTATACGCTCCGGCAAAAATGACCCCCGGGGGTCGATGGCCACTGCGGCCCAGCCCTCTTGGCCAATATGGCCAAGAGGGCTCCTTTTTGGCAGTCGAACATCACGGAGCGGACTCATTTCTGGACGCAGTGCGACGATGGGCGGAGCGGCTCTACGTTCGAACGCTGAGATGCGCCCGTGACGCTGGCCACATACCCTGGCGGTCGGAGGTGGCCGACAGGACGAAATGAACAAGTCGGGGGCGGATCGCTTCCCGAAGGGGAGTGGCGGCGGATCGGGCACTGAGGGTGCAGGAAATCAAGCCGGTCCGTCAGGCCGGAGCGTCCGTCGCTACGGTGCGTCCCCGTTATGTGATCTTCCGGTTTCGCCGCCTTCAAGACTTGAACGCTCGCTAGCGTCAGCCGGACGATTTCACCACCAGAGGTGAACGCCATTCAGTGCATTCGATCTAGCGGGTTACTTGCCGATCCTGGCGACGTACGCCCTATTGGCGGCGCGGAGGCGCCTTCGAAATGGGTATGTTCTCCGGCGTCAGGGCAACCGTGTGCGAGGAGACCGTCCCGTGGCGTCCCAGCAGAAGTTTGTTTACTCCTTCACTGAAGGAAACAAGGACCTCAAGGATCTTCTTGGCGGTAAGGGCGCGAACCTGGCCGAGATGACCAACCTGGGCCTTCCGGTCCCGCCGGGGTTCACCATCACCACCGAGGCCTGCAAGGTCTTCCTGGAGACCGGCAGCGAGCCCACCTCCCTGCACGAGGAGATCAGCGCCCACCTGGACGCCCTCGAGCAGGAGATGGGCAAGAAGCTCGGCCAGGCCGACGACCCGCTGCTCGTCTCGGTGCGTTCGGGTGCCAAGTTCTCCATGCCCGGCATGATGGACACGGTCCTGAACATCGGCCTCTCCGACGCCTCGGTGGCCGGTCTGGCCGCGCAGTCCGGCAACGAGCGCTTCGCCTGGGACTCCTACCGCCGCCTGGTCCAGATGTTCGGCAAGACCGTGCTGGGCGTCGACGGCGAGCTGTTCGAGGAGGCCCTGGACGAGGCCAAGCACGCCAAGGGCACCGTCAACGACCTGGACCTGGACGCCGGCGACCTGAAGCGGCTGGTCGAGGTGTTCAAGGGCATCGTCGAGCGCGAGACCGGCCGGGCCTTCCCGCAGGAGCCGCGCGAGCAGATGGACCTCGCCGTCCACGCCGTCTTCCACTCCTGGAACGGCGACCGGGCCCGGCTCTACCGTCGCCAGGAGCGCATCCCGAACGACCTGGGCACCGCGGTCAACATCTGCACCATGGTCTTCGGCAACCTCGGCGAGGACTCCGGCACCGGTGTCGCCTTCACCCGCGACCCCTCCACCGGCACCCAGGGCGTCTACGGCGACTACCTGTCCAACGCCCAGGGCGAGGACGTCGTCGCCGGCATCCGCAACACCCTGCCGCTGGCCGAGCTGGAGAAGCTCGACAAGAAGTCGTACGACGAGCTGATGACGATCATGCAGACGCTCGAGAACCACTACCGCGACCTCTGCGACATCGAGTTCACCATCGAGCGCGGCAAGCTCTGGATGCTCCAGACCCGGGTCGGCAAGCGCACCGCCGCGGCCGCCTTCCGGATCGCCGTCCAGCTGGTCGACCAGGGCCTGATCGACCTGGACGAGGCCCTGATGCGGGTCACCGGCGGTCAGCTCTCCCAGCTGATGTTCCCGCGCTTCGCCCCGAACACCGAGTCCAAGCAGATCGCCTGGGGCCTCGCCGCCTCGCCCGGCGCCGCGATCGGCAAGATCGTCTTCGACTCCTACACCGCCGTGAAGTGGTCGCGCTCCGGCGAGAAGGTCATCCTGGTCCGCCGGGAGACCAACCCGGACGACCTGGACGGCATGATCGCCGCCGAGGGCATCCTCACCTCGCGCGGCGGCAAGACCTCGCACGCCGCCGTCGTCGCCCGCGGCATGGGCAAGACCTGTGTCTGCGGCGCCGAGGAGCTGGAGGTCGACACCAAGCGCCGCCGGATGACCACCGCCGACGGCCTGGTGCTGGAGGAGGGCGACGTCGTCTCCATCGACGGTGCCACCGGCAAGGTCTACCTCGGTGAGGTCCCCGTGCTGCCCTCCCCGGTGGTCGAGTACTTCGAGGGCACCCTGCACGCCGGCGCCGACGTCCAGGGCGGCCTGGTCCAGGCCGTGCACCGGCTGATGTCGCACGCCGACGTCCGCCGCCGGCTCGCCGTGCGCGCCAACGCCGACAACGCCGAGGACGGCTCGCGCGCCCGCCGCTACGGCGCCCAGGGCATCGGCCTGTGCCGCACCGAGCACATGTTCCTCGGCGAGGAGCGCCGCAAGGAGGTCGAGCACCTGATCCTCGCGGACAACGACAAGGACCGCGAGCAGGCGCTCTCCACCCTGCTGCCGATGCAGAAGGGCGACTTCGTCGAGCTCTTCCAGGCGCTGGACGGCCTGCCCGTCACCGTCCGCCTGCTCGACCCGCCGCTGCACGAGTTCCTTCCGGACATCACCGAGCTGTCGGTGCGCGTCGCCCTCGCCGAGGCCCGCAAGGACCCCAACGAGAACGACCTGCGGCTGCTCCAGGCGGTGCACAAGCTGCACGAGCAGAACCCGATGCTCGGCCTGCGCGGCGTGCGTCTGGGCCTGGTCATCCCCGGCCTGTTCGGCATGCAGGTGCGCGCCATCGCCGAGGCCGCCGCCGAGCGCAGGCTGGCCGGCGGGGACCCGCGCCCCGAGGTCATGATCCCGCTGGTCGGCACCGTCCAGGAGCTGGAGCTGGTCCGCGACGAGTGCGAGCGCGTGCTCGCCGAGGTCGCCCAGTCCACCGGTGTCCAGCTGGACATCAAGCTGGGCACCATGATCGAGCTGCCGCGTGCCGCCGTCACGGCCGGCCAGATCGCCGAGGCCGCCGAGTTCTTCTCCTTCGGCACCAACGACCTCACCCAGACGGTCTGGGGCTTCTCCCGCGACGACGTCGAGGCCTCCTTCTTCACCGCCTACCTGGAGAAGGGCATCTTCGGGGTCTCGCCCTTCGAGACCATCGACCGCGACGGCGTCGGCTCGCTCGTCAAGCACGCCGTCGAGGCCGGCCGGGCCACCCGCCCCGACCTCAAGCTCGGCGTCTGCGGCGAGCACGGCGGCGACCCGGACTCGGTCCACTTCTTCCACCAGGTGGGGCTGGACTACGTCTCCTGCTCCCCCTTCCGGATCCCGGTGGCGCGCCTTGAGGCCGGCCGCGCCGCCATCGAGTCTGCGGGCAGCGACTCGCGCTGACGCCGGGGGGCTCTGAGCCCCCCGGCGCGGCCGGATCGCTGACCGCGTCCCCTCCATCGGGGAGGGGCGTACACCGGAGCTCGGCGCAGGAGAACCGGCGTACGTGAAGCGGCCGGGGCGGGAACGGACAACGGCGTCCGTACCCGCCCCGGCCGTGCGTGTTCCCCCGCCCGGACGGGGCGCGGCGGGTTGCCGCCGGGCCCGCCCGGCGCCCGGATGTGGCGGCGGCCACATGTGTGGCTGGCCGCGGGCGGGGCCGCCGACTGCCAAGCTGGAGCGCATGACCAGCAAGAACCGCCTGTGGACCGTCCTCGCCGTCCTGCTCTGCGCGATCGCCGCCGCAGTCGGCTACGTGGTGTCCGACGGCACCGGCGACGGCACGTCCAAGGCCGCCGCGACCTCCACCGGCCCGGCCGAGGCGTCCAGCGGCCCGTCGGCCCCCAAGCCGACCGCGTCCAAGCCCGGCGCGCCCAAGCCCTCCGCCCCGGCCACCCCGCCCCCGAGCGCCGCCGCCACCGGCTGGGTGCCGACCGACCCGGCGATGGCCGACGTCTGCCGCACCACGCTGCCCGGCCAGGCCCTCGACACCCTGGGCCTGATCGCCAAGGGCGGCCCGTACCCCTACCGCTCGGACGGCATCGTCTTCGAGAACCGCGAGAACCGCCTCCCGCGCAAGGCCTCCGGCTACTACCACGAGTTCACCGTCGTCACCCCCGGCTCCGGGGACCGCGGCGCACGCCGCGTGGTCACCGGCGACTCCGGCGAGCAGTACTGGACCGCCAACCACTACGGCACCTTCCAGGAGATCGACGCCCGCTGCTGAACCCCCGGGGGGTGCGCACAGCCGTCCCCTCGGGCGGGGTTACCGTGAAGCGCCGCGCGGGGGCGCGGGCTTTCCGGGAAGCGGTGGGGTATGAGGTTACGCAGAGTGCACGGGGTGGTCGCGGCGGTCGTCCTCACGGGCTTGCTGACGGGGTGCGCCTTCGGCACCGGGGACGGTCGGGCCGAGGACGCCGGGCCCGAACCGGAGATCGGGCAGATCATGGCGGAGCCGCTCGACGGCGCCCGGGTCGCGCTGCCGCTGGACGGCTACTCGGTCAGTGCCGAGGAATCCGCCGTCATCTTCCGGGCGATGGGCCGGGCCACCCAAACGTGCATGAGGGCCAAGGGGTTCGCCTACGACCCGGGCGAGGTCCCGGTGGCCCCGCCGTCGAGCCCCTTCGATCCGGGCAACCTCGGGCTGCTCTCGGCCGCCGCCGCCCGGCAGACCGGCTACCACAAGCCGCCCGGGCCGGCCGGTTCCGCGAACGGCACCACCGGTTCCACCGCGGCCGGGGCGGTCGAGCAGAGCGAGGCCTACCGGCAGGCGCTGACCGGCACGGCCGGCGTCGTGGACGCCGGGATCGACCGCGGGTGCATGGGCGAGATCGAGCTGCAGTTCCGGGCCGCGGGGGTCGGGAGCGGCACCGGCGACCTGGTCGGCAGCCTCCGCGCGAAGGCCTACGACCGGACCGCCGCCGACAGCCGGGTGAAGGCCGCGATCTCCGCCTGGCAGTCCTGCATGGCGGGGCTCGGCCACCACTACGACGGCCCGGCGCGGGCGAGTGCGGCGGGCTGGCCGGACCCGGTCTCGGAGCGGGAGAAGGCCACAGCCGTGGCCGACATGAACTGCAAGACGCAGGTGGGGCTGCTCGGCACCTGGTACACCGTCCAGACGGCCTACCAGGAGCAGTTCATCGGTCAGAACGAGGCCGCCCTGCAGGCGGTCAAGGAGAGGTCGGCGCAGCGCGTCGCGGCGGCCCGGAAGCTGCTCGGCCAGGGGTGAGGGAGGGCCGCGCCGGTCAGCGGGCCCGGCGCCAGGTGATCCGGGCGTGCGGTCCGTGCGGGCCGCCCGCGAGGAGCACGGCCAGCTCGTGCAGCACCGGGCCCGGGTCGCGGCGCAGCTGGACGGGTGTGGTGCGGACGACCGGCAGGCCGGCGGCGGTCAGCCGGTTGGCGCGGGTCAGGCTCTGCTCGTGGTCGGCCGGGCGCAGGTGCCAGGCCCGGGAGTCGATCTCCAGTGCGACGCAGGCCTGCGGCCAGTAGGCGTCCGGGACGGCCAGGAACCGTCCGTCCAGGTAGAGCGGCGGGTTCCAGAGCGGCTCGGGCAGTCCGGCGCCGCGCACCGCGTCCCGTGCCTCGCCCTCGACCACCGAGCGCACGCCGGCCGTCAGCTCCTCCACCACCGAGGCCAGCCGGGGCAGCTCGCGCGCGTCCGGCCGGGCGAGCAACTGGTCGAGCAGTTCGCCGAGTTCGCAGTGCCGGCGCTGGACGGCCTCGGCGCACAGGGCGCGGAACCGGTGCCGTCCGCTCTCCCTGGGCGCGAGGTCGGCCAGCGCCCGGGCGACCGAGGTGCTCCAGAGTCCGTCGTCGCGCTCGAAGCCGCCGGGCATCGCCCCGGCGGCCCGGTGGATGCGCACGAACCCCCGGTCGGCGACCCGGCGCCGAGCGGGGATCAGCACGTCCACCTCGGCGAGGTCGGCCGGGTGCCCGGCCGAGGGCAGCCCGGCGTCGGCGAGCACGGCCGCCCCGGTGAGCAGCACCTGCCCGCCGGACGGCGCGGCCGGCCCCTTGGGCCCCGCGTAGGCGAGGGCGGCCCGCAGCCGCTGGTGGGCCGTCAGCCGCCCGGTCTGCAGGCAGATCACCCGGGGCAGCACCCGTTGCCACGGCCCGCCGGCCCGCAGCCGGTGCGCGATGGTTCCGGACGGCACGCCGAGCCCGCGCAGCTGGGCGCGGGTGACGATGTGCTGCTGGTCGGCGCCGAGCAGCAGCAGCGGGTCGACGAGGGATCCGGCGCTGGTCATGCCGGGGTGCTTCCCGCCCGGATCGGGGGTATGCGGAACATCGCCCGCGGGGGGCTGCCCGGTCAAACCAGATTGACGCGGGACGGCGGGCGGGGTGGGCGTGCCCCCGATGACGACTCCTCACGCCGGCCCGGCGTTCGACGCGCTCGACGGCCTTTCCGTGGGCGACGCTCTCGGCGCCCGGTTCTTCGTTCCCGCCACCGCCCGCACCCGCCTCGCCGCCCGCAACGGCAGCCGGACCGGTGCCGCCGACACCGTCCCGTACGCGCTGTGGTGGGCGGTCCGGGTGGCACCCGTGCCGGGAGGCGGCCGGCGCCCGGTGTCGGCCGTGGCGGAGACGCACCCCGGGTACGTCAAGGCCCCGCTCGGACCGGACCGCCTCCGGGACGTCCTCGGCCTGGCGGCCATGGGCTACGCCTGCTGACCGCCGCGCCCGCGGTGGACGGCGGTGGCGGTGGCGGACGGCGGTGGCGGGCCTCAGGCCGTGATCAGGTGCCCGGCGCCGCCGCCGTGTCTAAGGCACTCCTGGTTGATCGCCGGATCCGGGGCGCTCGGCGAGGTGGCGGCGGCGATCCGCAGCTCGATGATGTCCCGGACGGCCGGCCACTCGCTGTCCAGGATCGAGTAGAACGCGGTCGACCGGACCACCCCGTCCAGCCCGCGCGAGTGCGCCCGGCGGACGCCCTCGGAGGTCGCCCCGAGCCGCTCGATGGCGGTGCGCGAGCGCAGGTTGCGGGCGTCGGCGCGCAGCGAGATCCGCTGCACGCCCCACGCCTCGAAGGCGTGCCGGAGCATCAGCAGCTTGGCCTCGGTGTTGATGCCGGTGCCCTGGGCCCGCGGGGACAGCCAGGTGTTGCCGATCTCGGCGGCGTCCGGGACGGCGGTGTCCGGGTCGCCGAACGGCACACCCGGCACCGGCGGCCAGACCAGCGGTCCCTGCCAGTAGTCGAGTTCCAGGAACCGGGTGGAGCCCACCACCCGGCCGTCGGCCTGGTTCACCGTGGCGAACGGCAGCGACCGGCCGGCGGCCTGGTCGGCCAGCGCGCGCGCGATGTACTCCCGGGCCGCTTCCAGGCCGTGCGGGACGGGGGTGAAGGCGTAAGTCGTACGGTCCTCGGCGCCGGCCTTGGCGATGGCCTCGGCGTGGTGCGCGGCGAGGGGCTCCAGCCGCACGGTGCGGCCGGTGAGGATGACAGGTACGGGCACGGAACCTTCGGTCCTTCATCGGTCGGAGGGTGCAGGCCCGTGCCGGGGTGCGGCGCGGGCGAGCGATGACTGGTTCGCCCCGCCCCGAGTGCGCCCACCGGTGCCCGCGCACGCCGGAGGCCGGTCGAGCGGAGCGGGGAGCGACGGCCCGGAGACGGGCAGCGCGGTGCCGGAACGGACACGGGTCCACGGACCGGTCCGGCGGGATGAGCGAGGGGACAGTGTGCGTCCGCGAGATGGCCGAGGAGGAAACGAGAGCGCGAAGGGAAGCAGGCGGCCAGGTGAAGGCAAGATGCGTCGTGGGTGGCTGGCCGAACACCGGTCCGGGACGTGGTCGACGGCGTTACGGACGACGTGACGACGACGCGACGATGCGAGGCAGCGAGAGGACGATACCCGTAAGAAGTCGGTGCGTCACTTCGCGGCACACGAATGGCCCCCGGGGCAGCGCCCGGACGGGCCGCCGGGACCGTTCGCACCCCCCTGACCAGGGGCTTTTCCGGTGGGTGCGATCATGGTCCGGCCGCCCCGCCGGGCAGCCCGCCGCACGGCCCGCGAGCAGCCCGCCGGGCGGCCCGCCGCGGGCGGTCCCGGCAAACGGGCCCGCCCCGCCGGGAATTCCGGCGGCGCCCCGCACGCTGGACGAGGAGAGCCGGGCACGAGCCCCCGCGCGCGCCGACGCACGGGGGAGCGGACGCGGCGAACCGCGACGAGGAGAGAAACGGGGTGTGGGTGAGCGGTGCGTGATCCCCAGGCGCTGTACGAGCTGGACCAGCAGGGCGTGGCCGCGGTGGCCGCGGCGAGGGCCGCGCTGGCGGACACCGGCGCCGGCCTGGTGCTGCTCCACCACTTCGAGGGCTTCATGGACGCCGGCGAGGCGGGCGGCCAGGTGGTCGACCACCTGCTGGAGACGGGGGCCCCGCAGGTGGTGGCCCGCTTCGACCACGACCGTCTGGTGGACTACCGCGCCCGCCGCCCCGCGATGGTCTTCGACCGCGAGCACTGGGCGTCGTACGAGCCGCCGGAGATCCTGCTCCAGCTGGTCCACGACACGGCCGGCTCGCCGTTCCTGCTGCTCAGCGGGCCGGAGCCGGACGTCGAGTGGGAGCGCTTCGCGACCGCCGTCCGCGAGCTGGTCGAGCGCTTCGACGTGCGGCTGAGCCTCGACTTCCACGGCATCCCGATGGGCGTGCCGCACACCCGCCCGGTCGGCCTGACGCCGCACGGCAACCGGCTGGACCTCGCGGCCGGCTACCCGCAGTGGTTCGAGCAGGCCCAGGTGCCGGGCAGCGCCCAGGCGCTGCTGGAGTACCGCCTCGCCGAGGCCGGGCACGACGTGCTGGGCTTCGCCGTGCACGTGCCGCACTACGTGGCGCGCTCGGCGTACCCGGCGGCCGCGGTGATGATCCTGGAGGCGGTGCAGTCCGCGACCGGGCTGGTGCTGCCCGGCACCCCGCTGCGCGAGCGGGTCGACGTGGTGTACGCCGACATCGAGGAGCAGCTGGCGCAGGGGGACGGCGAGCTGCGCTCGGCGATCCGCGGCATGGAGGGCCAGTACGACGCGGTGGCCGGCGCCGAGGACCGGGAGAGCCTGCTGGCCGAGCCGGTGGACCTGCCGTCGGCGGACGAGCTGGGCCGGCGCTTCGAGCAGTTCCTGGCCGAGCACGAGCGCGGGCCGGAGTAGCGGCCGGCGCGGGGAGCGGCGGAGGCCGGAGTGGAGTCCGGGGCGGCGGGCGGAGCGGAAATTCGCGGCCCCGGGCGGGATCGATCGCGCGCGCCCGTCCGTTGGGCCCTGCGGTGCCCGGGGGACGGGCCGTCGTAGGAAGAAGCGCTACCGGCTCCTACCCGGGGGGATCCCGTGCCACTGTCCGTACGCCCGACCGCCGCGCTCACCGGCGCGGTGAGCGCGGGCCTCGCCGCCGTGCTGGTGGCCGGCTGCTCCGGTTCCACCGGCCCGGCGGCCGGTTCCGCAACCGTCGCCGCGGCCGCCCCGGACGGCTCCGCGCCGCCGCGGGCCGCCGCCGTGACCACCCCGAAACCGACACCGACGCCCACCGGGCCGTACGTGGCGCTCGGCGACTCCTACACCTCCGGTCTGAAGATCAGCCCGCAGCAGGAGGCGGAGCCGAAGGGCTGCTCCCGGTCGGCGGTCAACTACCCGTCCCTGGTGGCCAAGGCGCTCGGCCTGTCCGGAGACCGGTTCCACGACGTCAGCTGCAGCGGCGCCCGCACCGGCGACCTGACCGGCGCCCAGAGCACCGACGGCGGCAGCAACCCGCCGCAGCTGGACGCGCTCACCCCGGCCACCCGCCTGGTGACCATCGGGATCGGCGGCAACGACGCCGGCTTCATGGACGTCGTCGGCCAGTGCGCCAAGGAGAACCTGGTGGACGCGCTCAGGGGCCTGGTCGGCTCGGACCGCGCCGCCGCGCCGTGCCGCGACTCCTACGCCGCCGCGGACGGCGGCGGCGACCAGGTCCAGCGCAAGGTCGACGCGGCGGGCGAGCGGCTCGGCCAGCAGCTGAAGGAGATCAAGCGCCGCGCCCCACAGGCCCGGGTCTACGTGGTCGGCTACCCGGCGCTGCTGCCCGCCGACCCGGCGAGCTGCGTCCCGGTGCTGGGCTCCACCGTGGCCGGCGGGGACCTGGGCTTCCTGGTGGAGAAGGAGCAGCAGCTCAACACCATGCTCAAACGGCGGGCGGAGGCGGCCGGGGCGGTCTTCGTGGACCTCGCGGCCCCCTCGGCCGGCCACGACATGTGCGCCGGGGAGAGCGCCCGCTGGGTGGAGCCGCCGTTCCCGGCGCACGGCCTGGCGGCCATCCATCCGAACGCCAAGGGCCAGGAGGGCGCCGCCGAGGCCGTCCTCAAGGCGGTCCGGGGCTGAGCCCCGAACGGAGCCGGAGACAGCCCCGCCAGGCCGACGGTGGGGGCCTACGGCGCGCGGCCAAGGGTTCACGCCCCGGCCCGCGCGCCGTAGCGCGCGGCACACTTCCGCTGTCACCGCCGCGGCGTACCGTGAGGGTCATATGGACGACACCGCGCACCGCCTCACCGCAGCCCCGGCCCCGACCCCGTACGATCACGCCGCCGAGGCCCGCTGGGTACCCGAACCGGACAAGCGCCCCGGCCGTACGGCGTTCCAGCGCGACCGCGCCCGCGTGCTCCACTCCGCCGCCCTGCGCCGGCTCGCCGGCACCACCCAGGTGGTCGCCCCGATGCGCAGCGACTTCCCGCGCACCCGGCTGACCCACTCGCTGGAGTGCGCCCAGGTCGGCCGCGAGCTGGGCGCCGCGCTCGGCTGCGACCCGGACCTCGTCGAGACCGCCTGCCTGGCCCACGACATCGGCCACCCGCCGTTCGGCCACACCGGCGAGGAAGCGCTCGACCAGGCCGCCGAGGCCTGCGGCGGCTTCGAGGGCAACGCGCAGTCGCTGCGCATCCTGACCCGCCTGGAGCCCAAGCGCTTCGCCCCGCAGGAGGAGGCACCCGCCCGGCTGGCCCCCTGGCCGGGCCGCAGCGTGGGCCTCAACCTGACCCGCGCCGCCCTGGACGCCGCCACCAAGTACCCCTGGACGCACGGCGCCCACCCCACCGACCCGGCCTCGCCCAAGTACGGCGTCTACGCCGACGACCTGGCGGTCTTCCGCTGGATGCGGGCCGGCTCCCCGCCCGGGCGCAAGTGCTTCGAGGCCACCGTCATGGACTGGGCCGACGACGTCGCCTACTCGACCCACGACGTCGAGGACGGCCTCCAGGCCGGCCACATCGACCCGGCCGCGCTGCGCGCCCCGGGCGAGCGCGCCGAACTGTTCAAGGTCGCCGAGCGCTACGCCCGGGACGCCGGGCCCGAGGAGCTGGCCGCCGCCCTGGACCGGCTGCTCGCCCAGGAGTGGTGGCCCGAGTCCTACGACGGCACGGCCCGCGCCCGCTCCGGGCTCAAGGACCTCACCAGCCAGCTGATCGGCCGGTTCTGCCTGGCCGCCGAGCAGGCCACCCGGGCCCGCTACGGCCCCGGCCGGCTCACCCGGTACGCGGCCGAGCTGGTGGTGCCGCGCGAGGTCCGGCTGGAGTGCGCGGTGCTCAAGGCGGTCGCCGTCCGGTACGTGATGCAGCGCGACGAGCAGGCCCAGCTGCGGGCCCGGCAGCGGATCGTGATCGCCGAGCTGGCCGAGGTCCTGGGCCGGCGCGCCCCCGAGGCGCTGGACCCGGTCTTCGCCGCGATGTACCGCGAGGCGGAGGACGACGGGGCCGCCCTGCGCACCGTGGTCGACCAGATCGCCACCCTCACCGACGCCTCGGCGCTGGCCCTGCACTCCCGGCTGGTCGGCCCGGCCCGGACCTGACCCGGGTCGCTCGCCCCGCCGTCCGGCCCGGTCGCCCCAGTAGACTTCCGGGGTGGCCGGGCGGATCAGGGACGAAGACGTGCAGGCGGTGCGGAGCGCACTGCCGATCGACGCCGTGGTCGGCGACTACGTACAGCTGACCAACGGTGGCGGCGGCGAGTACAAGGGCGTCTGCCCCTTCCACGACGAGAAGTCCGCCTCCTTCTACGTCAACCCGTCCAAGGGCGTCTTCCACTGCTTCGGCTGCCAGGAGAACGGCGACACCATCGCCTTCCTGATGAAGATCGAGCACTTCACCTTCGCCGAGGCCGTCGAGCGGATGGCCGCCCAGGCCGGCATCACCCTGCGCTACGAGGAGGGCGGCTACAGCCCCCGCCACCAGCAGGGCGAGCGCACCCGCCTGGTCGAGGCGCACAAGGTGGCCGCCGCCTGGTACCAGGAGCAGCTCGCCTCGCCCGAGGCCGAGATCGGCCGCCGCTTCCTGGCCGAGCGCGGCTTCGACGAGGAGGCCGCGAAGACCTTCGGCGTCGGCTACGCCCCGGCCGGCTGGGAGCACCTGGTCCGCTACCTGCGCGGCAAGGGGTTCAGCGACAAGGAGATCCTGCTCGGCGGCCTGGCCTCGCAGGGCCAGCGCGGCGGTCTGATCGACCGGTTCCGGGGGCGGCTGGTCTGGCCGATCCGGGACATCGCCGGCGAGGTGATCGGCTTCGGCGCCCGGCGGCTGCGCGAGGACGACAACGGGCCGAAGTACCTCAACACCCCCGAGACGCCGATCTACAAGAAGTCGCACGTGCTCTACGGCATCGACCTGGCGAAGAAGGAGATCGCCAAGTCGGGCCGGGCGGTCGTGGTCGAGGGCTACACCGACGTGATGGCCTGCCACCTGGCCGGGGTCACCACCGCGGTGGCCACCTGCGGCACCGCCTTCGCCGAGGACCACATCAAGATCATCCGCCGGCTGCTGATGGACACCTCCCAGTACCGCGGCGAGACCGTCTTCACCTTCGACGGCGACGCGGCGGGCCAGAAGGCCGCGCTGCGCGCCTTCGAGGACGACCAGAAGTTCGCCGCCAAGACCTCCATCGCGGTCAGCCCCGGCGGCATGGACCCGTGCGACCTGCGCCTGGCCAAGGGCGACGACGCGGTCCGCGAGCTGATCGACAACCCCGTCCCGCTCTTCGAGTTCGCGCTGAACTCGGCCGTCGCCAAGCACCGGGTGGACACCCCGGAGGGCCGCTCGGCGGCGCTGGAGGAGGCGGCGCCGATCGTCGCCAAGATCAAGGACCGCTCGATCCAGCACGAGTACGCCGTCCGGCTGGCCGGCATGCTCGGCATCCTGGACGAGCCGTTCGTGGTCCGCCGGGTCTCCCAGCTGGCCCGCTGGGACCGCGAGCGCCGGCAGAACCCGCGCGCCAACGGCCAGCAGCGCCGGCCCGAGCCGGCCCAGCAGACCCGCCCGGCCCGGCCCGCCTTCGTGCTCAACCCGCGCGACCCGGCGCAGTTCGTCGAGCGCGAGCTGCTCAAGCTGGCCCTGCAACACCCGGACCTGGTCGCGCCGGCCTTCGACAACTACGGCGAGGACGAGTTCCCGACCCCGCCGTACACCGCCGTGCGCCGTGCGATCGGCCAGGCCGGCGGCGCCGCGTACGGGGCCGCGCTGGCCGACTTCACCACCGTGGTGCGCGAGGCCTGCCCGGACGACCGGGTGCGCTCGCTGGTCACCGAGCTGACCGTGGAGCCGGTGCGCTCGCGCCGCAAGGCGGACGCCGTCTACGCGGGCGAGTTCCTGGTCAAGCTGCGGATGCTGGCCGTGGACCGGCGGGTCGACGAGGTCCGCGCCCACCTCCAGCGGCTGGGCAGCCGGGCCGCCCCCGAGGAACTGCACGCGGTGCAGACCGAGCTGTGGCAGCTCCAGCAGTACGGGCAGTCGCTGCGCAGCGGTGGCGCCGCCGCGTTGTAGGGGCTCGCGGGCGCTTGTAGGAGCGCGTTCAGAAAGTCCGCGCACGAGTCTCGGCCGCGGAGTGTGGCGTGCCCCACACTGGAGGACGTCCTGTCTCCGTTCAGCGCGGGTCCGCCAGAGTCGCGCCAGCCCCGAGGGGATGCCCGTGGACCGAGGCCTCGCCACGACCGCCCAGCCCACCACCACCGACCCGCTCGCCCCGCCCGAGGACCACGGCCGGGCGGGGGCGCCGCTGCCGGACGGCGCCCGGGTGCCCGCCCAGGGCCTGCCGGCCGGGCACCCCGACGCCGAGCCCCCCGAGCCCGGAGACGACGCCGCCGAGGCCGAGGACGCCGAGGAGGCCGAGGAGGTGCCGGAGCGCCCCGGCGTCGAGCCCGGCGGCCCGGCGGCCGACCTGCTCCGCCAGTACCTCCGCGAGATCGGCCGGATCCGGCTGCTCACCGCGGCCGAGGAGGTCGACCTGGCCCGCCGGATCGAGGCCGGCCTGTTCGCCGGGGAACGGCTGGACCGTGAACCCCCGCCCGCCGTCGCACTGGCCGGCGAACTGGCCGCCCTGGTGGCGGTCGGCGGGCTCGCCAAACGCCGGCTGATCGAGGCCAACCTGCGCCTGGTGGTCTCCGTCGCCAAGCGCTACGTCGGCCGCGGGTTGACCCTGCTCGACCTGGTCCAGGAGGGCAACCTCGGCCTGATCCGGGCCGTGGAGAAGTTCGACTACACCCGCGGCTACAAGTTCTCCACCTACGCGACCTGGTGGATCCGCCAGGCGATGAGCCGAGCGCTGGCCGACCAGGCCCGCACGATCCGGGTGCCGGTGCACGTGGTCGAGCTGATCAACCGGGTGGTGCGGGTGCAGCGCTCGCTGCTCCAGGAACGCGGGACCGAGCCCGGCGCGGCCGACATCGCGGCCGTCCTGGAGCTGACCGAGGTCCGGGTGCGCGAGCTGCTCCGGCTCGCCCAGGAGCCGATCTCGCTGCACACCCCGGTCGGCGAGGAGGACGATGTCGCGCTCGGCGACCTCATCGAGGACGCCGACGCGGCCTCACCCGCCGAGTCCGCCGCCTTCCTGTTGCTGCGTCAGCACCTGGACGCGGTGCTGGCCACCCTCGGCGAGCGCGAGCGGCAGGTGGTGCAGCTCCGCTACGGCCTGGACGACGGACGGACGCGCACGCTGGAGGAGATCGGGGTGCTCTTCGGGGTGACCCGGGAGCGGATCCGCCAGATCGAGTCCAAGACCCTGGTCAAACTCCGCGACCACGCCTTCGCCGCCCAGCTCCGGGGCTACCTCGACTGAGCCGGCAGGCAGGCCCTAGTGACCTGAGTCGGACTGGCTCGGCGGCGCGGGCTGGGCCGGGTCGGTGGCGGTCGCGGTGGCCGGCGGGGTGGCCGGGCCGACCGGGATCGGGGTCGAGGCGACCACCCGGGCCAGGTCGGAGACCGGGGACGAACAGGCGGAGCCCTCCGGGTCCTTGCGCTGCCCGCAGACCTGCAGGGTGACCGTCGGATCGGCCGCGTTCACCATCCACGAGTAGTTGTCGTACCCCCAGTGGATCAGCGCGGTCTCCGACTCGCCGGCGCTGGTGGTGATGGTCGCCTGGTCGCCGGGCTGGCCCTCACTGATCCCGGCCCAGGCCGCCTGGCACTTCTGGCTGTACCGGAGGTAGACGACGACCTTGCCGACGTTGGTGGTCAGCAGGGTCCGGGCGTCCCCGCCGCAGCCGGTCGGCCGGGGGTCCTTGTGGGCGCAGCCGAGCGCCTGACAGGTCGGGACGTCCGGGGCGGGGTTGGCGGGCACCGCGGCCGGCGAGGAAGCCGGGGGCGGCGAGGAGACCGGGGCGGACGCCGACACGGTGGCGGCGGCCTCCGCGGCGCCGTCGTCGGCGCCGTCGCCGGAGAGCACCCGCAGGCCGGCGAGGCCCAGCAGCAGCGCCACCACCACCGCGGCCGAGAGCAGGGCCACCGCAGGGCGGCGGCGCGTCGGACGGGGCGCCGGCCCGGCGCCCTCCGCAGGCTCCGCGTCCGCCGCACCCTCCGTACCTGCCGCGGCGTCAGGCTCCGTGTCCGGCAGGGTCTCCGGCGCCGTGTCCGGCACGGTCCCTGGCTCCGCTTCCTGGCCCGCCTCCGCCGGCGCCGACGCCTCCGCCGCCGTCAGGTTCCACAGCGCCCGCAGCGCCGGGCCGTCGCACTCCACGGTCCCGATCAGCGCGTCGAGCGCCTGCTCGGTGACGATCCGCTTGCCGTTCAGCCAGCGCTCCCAGGAGGCCCGGCTGTAGTGGGTCCGGGCGGCGAGCTCGGAGAGCGAGAGCCCGGTCGTGTCCTTGACGGCGCGCAGTTCCTCCGTCAGACGTCTGGCGGGGGCGGAGAGGTCGTCCGGCAGCTGCTTCCAGGCGGAACCCATGCGGTCTCTTCCAAACATCGAGGCGGGCGGGGCGGCGGGCTGGAACGGGCGACGCCCCGCGGGGCACCGCTCCGGGCCCGGGCGGGCATGTCCGCGTCTCAAACCTCAGCGGCCCGGCGTCCCAAAACCCAGGTCCTGGCGCTGAGACGGACGGAAGTGTCTCACAACACCGGGAAAGGCTCGAACATTCATATGGTCGTCGGGCATTGTTCTTCCGGCCGGAGCGGTTCGCCGCCCCGGTCCTTCGTCCGGGGACCGTTTCGACGGCCCGGCGACGGCCGTGCCCTGACCCCCACCGGTACGTGACAGCCTCCACGGGGGGAGGCTGCCCCGGACCGCAGGGACACGCGGCCGGGCCGACGCGTCCAGCGCGTCCGCCCGGCCGCGATCACGCCCGCCGCGAGCCCCGGCCGCACCTACATCCGCGGGTGCGGCGGGGCGGCGGCGGGCGGTGCCGGGGTCAGTGGTGGAAGCCCGTCCGGACCGGCACCCCGAGATCCTTGAGCGGGCCCGGCTGGCGGCGCAGCTCCGGCAGCAGCCGTTCCAGATCGCCCAGCAGCAGGTCCGCGAGGTCGCGGGAGAAGCCGTTGCGGCAGACCACCCGGAGCACCGCGAGGTCCTCCCGGTTCGCCGGGAAGGTGTACGCGGGCACCTGCCAGCCGCGCTCGCGCAGCCGGCGCGACACGTCGAAGACGTCGAACGGCACGTCGTCCGCCGTGGTGAGCGCGAACACCGGCAGCTCGTCGCCCCGGGTCAGCAGCCGGAAACCGCCGAGCCCCGCGATCCCGTCGGCCAGGTACCCGGCCACCTCCCGGCAGGCGCCCTGGACGGCCCGGAAGCCGGCCCGGCCGAGCCGCAGGAAGACGTAGTACTGGGCGATCACCTCGGCGCCGGGCCGGGAGAAGTTCAGCGCGAAGGTTGGCATGTCGCCGCCCAGGTAGTTGACCTTGAACACCAGCTCCTCGGGCAGCGCCTCGTGGTCCCGCCACAGCGCCCAGCCGACGCCCGGGTAGACCAGCCCGTACTTGTGGCCGGAGGTGTTGATGGAGGCGACCCGGGGCAGCCGGAAGTCCCAGGGCAGGTCCTCGTCCAGGAACGGCGCGATCATGGCGCCGGAGGCGCCGTCCACGTGCACCGGGACGTCCAGGCCGGTGCGCCGCTGCAGGTCGTCGAGCGCGGCGCAGATCTCCGCCACCGGCTCGTAGGAGCCGTCGAAGGTCGAGCCGAGCACCCCGACCACGCCGATGGTGTTCTCGTCGCAGAGCTCCACCGCCTGCTCGGGGCCGAGGTGGAAGCGCTCGCCGTCCATCGGCGCGGTGCGGGCCTCGACCTCCCAGAAGTTGCAGAACTTCTCCCAGCAGACCTGCACGTTGATGCCCATCACCAGGTTGGGCCGGGCCCCGGCCGCGTAGCGGTCGGCGTTGCGGCGGATCCAGCGCCGTTTGAGCGCCAGGCCGGCCAGCATGCAGGCCTCGCTGGAGCCGGTGGTGGAGCAGCCCACGGCGGCGTCCGGGTCGGGGGCGTGCCACAGGTGGGCGAGGATGGACACGCAGCGTCGCTCCAGTTCGGCGGTCTGCGGGTACTCGTCCTTGTCGATCATGTTCTTGTCGAGGCACTCGGTCATCAGCCGGGTGGCCTGCACCTCCATCGAGGTGCTGACGAAGGTCGCCAGGTTGAGCCGCGCGTTGCCGTCCAGCAGCAGTTCGTCGTGGATCAGCTGGTACGCCGTGTCGGCCGGTACGGGGCCGTCGGCGAGCCGGTGCAGCGGGGGCGCCAGTTCCATCGCGCCGAGCGGGTCGGCGGCGGTGCCGACGAACGGGCCGACGGTCAGCCGGCGGTCGTCGCCGGTCCCCTTGTGCAGTGCCATGGCATTCTGCCGCCCTTCCGAACGGTGGCCGCGTTGCCTTCCACGCTCCCACCGGTCGCCGGGTGACGCATCTTCACCGCTCGGGCCGTCCGTACACGCTCCGTGCACCCCCGCGTGCCCGGGCGGGGTGCCCCGGCCGGCCGTCTCAGCCGGCCGTCTCCGGGTGGACCTGCTCGCGGGCGGCCCGGTACTGCTGGCGGACCGCCGACCCGACCGGCAGGTCGTGCTCGGCGTCCGGGGTCACGGTGACGGCCTCCGGCAGGTCCCACCGCGGCGGCTCGGGCGTGCCGGCCAGTGCCCAGGCCGCCTGCCGGGCCGCGCCGCGGGCCGCGTGCGCTCCGGGCGGCGGGACGACCACCGGGACGCCGAACAACTGCGGGGCGACGTGCCGCACCGCCGCCAGCCGCCCGGCGGCGCCCAGCAGGAACACCCGCTTCACCTCGACGCCGCGGGCGCGCAGCACGTCCAGCGCGTCCGCGCTGTTGCAGAGCATGCCCTCGACGGCGGCCCGGGCCAGGTGCTGAGGGGTCATCGACTCGGCCCGCATCCCGGTCAGCGTGCCGGCCGCGTGCGGCAGCGCGGGCGTCCGCTCGCCGTCCAGGTAGGGGAGCAGCACCAGCCCGTAGGCGCCGGGGGACGACTGCAGGGCGAGGTCGCTGAGGCCCTCCAGGTCGCGGCCGAGCAGGGCGGCGGTGGAGCGCAGTACCTGGGCGGCGTTCAGGGTGGCGACCATCGGCAGGTGGCGCCCGGTGGCGTCGGCGAAGGAGGAGACCAGGCCGGTGGCGTCCACCACGGCCTGCTCGTGGACCGCGAAGATCGTCCCGGAGCTGCCGAGCGAGACCACCGCGTCGCCGGGGCCGAGGCCGAGGCCGAGCGCGGCGGCCATGTTGTCGCCGGTGCCGGCCGAGATGAGCAGTCCCTCGGGGGTGTGGCCGGCGGGTTCGGCGGGCCCGAGCACGTCCGGCAGCTTCAGCTCGTGGCCGAGTGCCAGCTCGACCAGGTCCTGCCGGTACTCGCCGGTGATCGGGGACCAGTAGCCGGTGCCGGAGGCGTCGCCGCGGTCGGTGGTGCGGCGCTTGGGGTGGCCGAGCAGCTGCCAGACCAACCAGTCGTGCGGCAGCAGCACCTCGGCGATCCGCCGGGCGCCGGCGGGCTCGAACTCGGCGAGCCAGCGCAGCTTGGCGACGGTGTACGCGGGGCTGGGGACGGCGCCGATCGCGGCCGTCCAGGCCGCCGGGCCGCCCAGTTCGTCCAGCAGGGCGGCCGCGGCGCCGCTGGAGCGCGGGTCGTTCCACAGGATCGCCGGGCGGACCTGCACACCGCCGGCGTCCAGGCCGATCATGCCGTGCTGCTGCGCGCTGACGCCGATCGCCCGGACGCTCTCCAGCAGGCCGCCGGCCGCCGCGTCGCCGAGCGAGTGCAGCCAGAGCTGCGGGTCGGTCTCGCCGGGCCGGGTGTCGGGGTCCTCGGGCGCGGGGTGCGGTGCCTTGCCGGAACGCAGGACGGCCCCGGTGGCGGAGTCGCACGCGACGATCCGGGTGCGACCGGTCGAGCTGTCTATCCCCGCGACGATGGCCATAGTCGAGATCATGCCTCAGCGGGCGTCCGGGCGCGGCCCGCCCGGGCAAGTGTTGCCCGTTCGGTACCGCGCCCGGGAGCCCGCCTCCGGCCGGCCGTCACCGCCCGGTCACCCGCCCGTCACGGACGGGTGTCGGACGGGTGTCAGGCGGTGCCGCGGGCCGGTCCGGGACGTCGGTCGGGGACGCCGGTCAGGGGCGGTAGGTGCCCCAGCTGTCGTCCTCGCTCCTGGCCCGGTTGAAGTACGGCACCCGGTCGGTGACCGAGTCGGGCAGCCGGTCGCCGACCTTGCCGGCGACGGCGCCGGCGGCCTTCCCGGCGACCGCGCCGGCCTGCTGCCGGGCCTTGCCGGCGGCACCCTGGACCTTCGGGTTCTGGGTGACCTGCCGGGTCATCCTGGCGATCTGCTCGTACCGCTGGCGCCCCGCCCGCGTGCCCAGGACGTAGCCCGTCGCGAGTCCGACACCGAACGACAGCTTCCACATGGTCGGATTCCACCCTCTCCTGGCGGCCATTGCCGCATTGCCCTACCCGTCTGCCGGGACGGTGAACCGTCGGCGACCCCAAGCATCCACGGATGGTGCCTCGGGCGCGCGGGGAACGCGCCGGGCGGGGCGTCCGGCCGGGGGCCGGGGAAAGCGATTGGCGGACCACCCCCCCGAGTGCGCTAATGTATGTCCCGCAGCGAGCGCCGAGGGGCCCGGGAGACCGGGAGCCGGAGCGCGAAGCTCGATCCCCCATAGCTCAATTGGCAGAGCAGCCGACTGTTAATCGGCAGGTTATTGGTTCGAGTCCAATTGGGGGAGCGCGGTGGATGCCCATCTGGTGCTGAAGCCATACGTGGTACGGGAGTTGTGTGCCGCGATCCCGCATAGCTCAATTGGCAGAGCAGCCGGCTGTTAACCGGCAGGTTTTTGGTTCGAGTCCAAATGCGGGAGCTGCGCCGGGTCCGCCCGGTGACTGCTCAGAGCGAAGGCCCCTCGGTAGACCGGGGGGCCTTCGTGTTGCTCCGGGCGGTCCGGCCGGTGTGAGCCGCCTCACGTCGGTGCTGGACGTCGGCGCCTCACGCCACCGCCTGCTGGAAGAGCTCGGTGACCCGCTCGTCGAAGGTGACGCTGTACGAGGTGCCCGGCGTCTCGCCGCCCTCCTGGTAGCCGCCGATCACCCCGATCACCCGGCCGTTGGTGGTGAGCCAGGGGCTGCCGCTGGTGCCGTCGGTGTAGCCGGCGCAGTCGAACCGCTCCTGGGTGGGGCTCTGCGAGGCGGTCAGGCCCGAGCAGGTGATCGGCTCGTCGCGCTCGTTGGGGTAGCCGGTGACCGAGACCGCCAGGCCGAAGCCCTGGTCGGTGCCGAGCGGGTTGCCGCCGACCGCGTCCTCGACCTGCCGGCCGCCCAGCGGGCCCACGGTGACGAACGCCACGTCGTAGTCGGGGTCGGCGCCGGCGGACCAGCGGGGATCGACGGTGACCGACCTCACCGGCCAACTCCCGTACGGTGAGTATCCGTTGCGGTAGCCGGGGGTGAACACCAGGCCGTCCAGCAGACCGATCCGGTGGTTCTGCACGCAGTGCGCGGCGGTCACCAGCAGATTGCGCCGCGGACTCTGCACCACGCTCGCCGTGCACGCCCGGGGCCCCTGCGGGGTGTGCACCGACAGCGTGCCGACCCGGTCCCAGGCCGGGTTCTGCGGGGCCACCTCCGCCGTCCGTCCGCCGCCCTTGCCCCCGCCGCACGCGATCGCGGCGGCCAGCAGCAGGGCCGCCACCACGACCGTCCTCGCGGCGTGCGCGGTGCGGACCGGGCGGGAGGGCATCCGGGGCTCCGTCTCCTCCTCGGGGCGGACGCGACCGTCCACGCTTCTCCGCCGTTCGGGACCAAGATCTACCAGTCCGGCGCGGCCGGCGCCACCGTCGTCCGCCCGCCCGCGCACCCGTGCGCGCCCCCGGCGCGCACCACGGGTGATCGACCGGCTATGCTGCCCGGGACGGCCTTCCGGGGCCGTCTGCTGCTGCCGCGACCGGCCTGCCGTCGCGTGCCGCGAACCGGGGCGGTAGCTCAGCCGGTTAGAGCAGGGGACTCATAATCCCTTGGTCGTGGGTTCGAGTCCCACCCGCCCCACCCTCCGTACCCGCGCGAGCGGCCCCCTGGCTGGGAAAACCCTAGGGGATCGGGCCTGCTGCCACGTGGCGACGCGCCAGAATTCACCCGGACGATGAGGCCTCGGGCCCGCGTCGGCACCCCGTCAACCACGGCCGGACCCCGGCCGGACGGCGGGCCGGTGCGGGCGGCTCCGTATCCTGGCCGGGTGCTCCAGGCTCCGTGTGTACCGACCCCGCTGGTCCCGTGTGTTGACGAGGTGTTCGAGCGGGCCGGGGTGGGGCTGCGGCTGAAGCGGGACGATCTGGTGCATCCGCTGGTGCCGGGGAACAAGTGGCGCAAGCTGGGGCCCAATCTGGAGTCGGCGGTGCGCGAGGGGCACCGGCGGCTGGTGACCTTCGGCGGGGCGTACTCGACGCATCTGCGGGCGGTGGCGCTGGCGGCGGGGGCGCTGGGGCTGTCGAGCGTGGGGCTGGTGCGGGGCGAGGAGCTGGCGGGGGCGCCGCGGAACTGGTCGTTGCGGGCCGCCGAGGAGGCCGGGATGGAGCTGGTGTTCCTGTCCCGGGCCGAGTACCGGGAGGTGGCCGGGCGGGTCGCCGGGGGCGGCGGCGGGGAGGCGGAGCTGCGGCGGCGCTTCGGGCCGTGCCTGGTGCTGCCCGAGGGCGGGTCCAACGCGCTCGCCGCGCGCGGTGCGCGGGCGGTGGTGGCGGAGCTGCTGGAGTCGGGCGGGCTCGGGGAGCGCGACGTGGTCTGCTGCCCGGTCGGCACCGGCGGCACGCTGGCCGGGATCGCGGCGGGCCTGCCGCCCGGGGCGCGGGCGCTGGGCGTGGCGGTGCTGCGCGGCGGCGAGGGCTACCTGGAGGGCGAGGTGACGCGGCTGCACCGGGAGGCGTACGGGCGGGAGTTCGACGGCTGGCGGATCGACCACGGGCACCACGGCGGCGGGTACGGGCGGGTGCCGGCCGCGCTGGAGGAGTTCGCGGCCGGCTTCGAGCGGCGGCACGGCATCGCGCTGGAGCGCCGCTACGTGGCGAAGGCGCTGGCGGCCCTGTACGACCTCACCGCGGCCGGCGCCTTCCCGCCCGGCACCCGGCTCACCGCCGTCGTCACCGGACTGCCCGACCCGGTCTGAGCCGGGCAGCCCGCGTCGGCTCAGCCGAAGGTGAGGTTGGCGCAGGGGTCGGTGTCGGCGGAGCGGCTGTTCTCGGCTATGGCGCTGGGGACGGTGGTCGGCAGCGGGCCGGTGGCGGCGGCCGCGACGCCGGACGGGACGCCGGGCGTGGGCGCGCCGGTGGCGGCCGGGTGGTAGTCGCGGCCGAGGGTGACGGTGATGCCCTCCGAGCCCGGCTCCTCGGTCATCCGGGAGCCCGGGAAGAGCGCGGCGAGCTGCTCGGCGACGGCCTTGAACGGCGGGTCGTAGGCGATCTCGGTGCGCAGCCGCCCGCCGGTGGTCTGGCCGAGCGCGACGTTCTGGTAGCCCTGGGCGCGGATCGCCGCGGAGCCGTGGCCGGCCAGTCCGTCGGTGCCGACGCCGTTGACCACGGTGACCGGGGTGGCGAGCTGCTCGGCGGTGAGCGGGGTGGCGGTCGGCGAGGGCGAGGGGGCGGACTCGGCGGGGGCGGTGGGGGTGGCGCTCGCGGCGTCGGCGACCTCGCCGGTGGCCTGGCCGTCCAGGGTGCGGTCCTCGCGCAGCAGCCGCCACAGGGTGTCCACGTCGGGGTGGACGAGGTCGACCCGGCCGTTCTGCACGGTGGAGAACCGCCAGGGGGCGGTGACGAAGGTGATGTCGGAGAGGTTGATCTGCTGCAGCGACTGGGCGAAGTCGACCAGCTTCATCGCGGTGCCCAGGCCCTCGTCGACGGTGAGCGAGCGGGTCGCGGCGTCGGCCAGCGGGAGCAGGGTGGGCAGGGAGAAGCCCTGGGACTGGACCTTGCGGATCATCGAGGAGAGGAAGGCCTGCTGGCGCTTCATCCGCCCTATGTCGGAGTTGTCGCCGAAGCCGTAGCGGGCGCGCAGGTAGTCGACGGCCGGCGGGCCGGACAGCTTCTGCGGGCCCTTCTTGAGCTTGATGTTGTGCGAGTTGACGTCGTTGGGCACGCAGACGTCCACGCCGTTGATGGCCTCGGTCATCGCGGCGACGCCCTTGAAGTCGACCACGATGGTGTGGTCGATGCGCAGGCCGGTGAGCGCCTCGACGGTGTTCTGGGTGCAGGCCGGGTTGCCCTTCTCGGCCTCGCCGACGGTGAAGGCCTCGTTGAACATCTGGCTGGTCCGCGGCTTGGTCCAGTCGCCGCTGGGCAGCCGGCAGGAGGGGATGGTCACCAGGGCGTCGCGGGGTATGGAGACGCCGACGGCGTGCTTGCGGTCGGCGTAGACGTGCAGCAGGATCGCGGTGTCGGAGTGGCCGACGCCCACGTCGCCGCCGCCGAGGTCGGCGTTGCCGTCGTTGCGGGTGTCCGAGCCGAGCAGCAGGACGTTGACCGGCACCGAGGCGCCCCGCGCGGTCGGTGTCGGTGCCGGCGGCCGCTCGGTGGCGACGCCGCCGGCGTCGAAGGTGGTGATGTTGGTGTCGAGCCGGTGGTAGAACCAGGCCCCGGCACCGACCACGGACAGCACCAGCACGGCGGCGAGTCCTATGACGGTCCGTATGACACGCCGACGGCGCGAGCTGCTGCTCATCCTTCCCGTCCCCCCGTCTTCCGCTCAGTTTCCCCACCCGTACCGCGTGGCCGCGGGCGGGTGCCGGTCATCCGAACGTTAGACGTTTCGGGGGAGTGTTCGGTTACCTCCGATCGGCGGCCAATTCGGGGGCCGGTGCTGTGATGCTTCTCACGCCCCCGGCCCGGCGGCGCCGGCGAGCATCCGCCGGAGCAGGTCGCGCAGCTGCGTGCGCTCCTCCGGTCCGAGCGCGGCCAGCGGCTCGCGGGCGAAGTTCAGCGACTCGCGCAGCTCCGTGGAGGCGGTGCTGCCGGTGTCGGTGGCGGCGACCAGCTTGACCCGGCGGTCCTGCCGGTCGGGCTGGCGGGTGACGAAGCCGCGGGTCTCCAGCCGGTCGACGATGCCGGTGATGTTGGAGGGCTCGCAGCTGAGCGTCTGGGCGATCTGGCGCATGGGCATGGGGCCGCGCCGCAGCAGGGCGAGCACCTTGGCCTGCGCTCCGGTGAGCGAGCGGGCGGCGGCGGCCTCCTCGTACTCGCGGTGGAAGAGCGCGACCAGGTTGGCCATGAGATCGACGACCTCGCGGGTGATCTCGTCGGCCTGCGGCGGCGTGTCCCGGTTCTGCTGGGCGTTCATGGCCACCAGTCTATCTGAACATTTGACCACGTGAACTTTTCATGCCCATCGCTACTTCACCTACTCAACCTTTTATCTGGGGAGATCACCATGGCCGCCGAGCCGACCGCGCCGGAAGCCCCCGCCACCGCTCGTGAGTGGCACCTCGCCGCCCGTCCGCAGGGCTGGCCCGCCCCGGCCGACTTCGCCCTCGTCGAGGCGCCGGTCCGCCCCCCGGGCCCGGGCGAGGTGCTGGTCCGCAACACCCACCTGTCGGTCGACCCGTACATGCGCGGCCGGATGAACGACGTGAAGTCCTACATCCCGCCGTTCCGGCTCGGCGCGGTGATGGACGGCGGCGCCGTCGGGTACGTGGTCGCCTCCGGCGCCGAGGGCTTCGCCCCGGGCGACGCGGTGCTGCACGGGCTGGGCTGGCGCGAGTACGCCACCGTCCCGGCCTCGCGCGCGGTCAAGGTGCCGTCGATCGAGGGCGTGCCGCTCTCCGCCTACCTCGGCGTGCTCGGCATGCCCGGCCTGACCGCGTACGCGGGCCTGCTGGCGGTCGGCGCGCTCAAGGAGGGCGACCGGGTGTTCGTCTCCGGTGCGGCCGGCGCGGTCGGCTCGATCGTCGGTCAGATCGCCCGGCTCAAGGGCGCCTCGCTGGTGGTCGGCTCGGCCGGCTCGGCGGAGAAGGTCGCCCGGCTGACCGGGGAGTACGGCTTCGACGCCGCCTTCAACTACAAGGACGGCCCGGTCGGCGAGCAGCTCGCCAAGGTCGCCCCGGAAGGCATCGACCTCTACTTCGACAACGTCGGCGGCGAGCACCTGGAGGCCGCGATCAGCGCGCTGGGCGTGCACGGCCGGGCCGTGCTGTGCGGCGCCATCGCCCAGTACAACGACACCTCCGCGGCGCCCGCCCCGCGCAACCTGGCCCAGATCATCGGCAAGCGGCTGCGTCTGGAGGGCCTGCTGGTCGGCGACCACGACGCGCTGAAGCCGCAGTTCCTCGCCGAGGTCGGCGGCTGGCTGAAGGACGGGAAGCTGCGCTTCGAGGAGACCGTGGTGGACGGCTTCGAGAACGTTCCGCAGGCCTTCCTGGACATGCTGCGCGGCGCCAACACCGGCAAGATGGTGGTCCGCCTGGACGGCTGACGTCCCATCGGCGCCGCTCCGCCCCGCACCCGGTCCGCCCGGTGCGGGGCGGTTCGCGTACCCGGCGGAGAGGCTCGGGCCGCACTACCGCATTCCGGCCGGATCCGAAAGTGCGTCATCCCCGCTGCGGGGCCGCGCGGTACGGTGGTCCCGCCCGGCGATGGGGCCGTTCGGGGGAGAGATCCGACCGGGGGGTGGACCTCGTTGCGGTTTCGACTAGCATTGAGCGAAAGCCTGTCCGTTTTGCTCAATTTAGTGGCTTAATGTCAGCCGACGTGGGTAACTGCGGATCAACTACGGGCACGAACACGAGGCAGCTGGGGAAGGCGACCCTCGTCCACAGCCTGGAGGTCCCGGTGACGACACGTGGAGTCCTGTACATCCACTCCGCGCCCCGCGCGCTGTGCCCGCACGTCGAGTGGGCCGTCGCGGGGGTGCTCGGCGTGCGGGTGAGCCTGGACTGGATCCGCCAGCCGGCCGCGCCCGGGCACTGGCGTGCCGAGCTGTCCTGGCAGGGCGAGCCCGGTACCGCCTCGAAGCTCGCCTCCGCGCTGCGCGGCTGGCAGCTGATGCGCTACGAGGTCACCAGCGAGCCCTGCGCCGCGGCCGAGGGCGAGCGGTACAGCAGCACCCCCGGCCTCGGCATCTTCCACGCCGTCACCGGCATCCACGGGGACATCCTGATCCCCGAGGACCGGCTGCGGGCCGTCCTGCTGCGCGCCCGCAGCGAGGGGGCGGACCTGGAGGCGGAGATCGCCATGCTGCTGGGCAAGCCCTGGGACGACGAGCTGGAGCCCTTCCGGTACGCCGGCGAGGGCGCCCCGGTGCGCTGGCTGCACCAGGTGGTCTGACCGGACGGACGAACGGGAGAGGGGGCCGGCGCTCGCGATGAGCGCCGGCCCCCTCTCCGTCGTACGGGACCCGGAAGCCGGGACCGGGGTCAGCGGGTGCGGAAGGCCAGCACCACGTTGTGGCCGCCGAAGCCGAACGAGTTGTTCAGCGCGGCGATCCGGCCCTCGGGCAGCTTGCGGGCCTCGTCGCGGACGATGTCCGCGTCCACGTCGTCGTCCAGCTCCTCGACGTTGATGGTCGGCGGGGCGAGGCGGTGGTACAGCGCCTGCACGGTGGCGACCGTCTCGATGCCGCCGGCGCCGCCCAGCAGGTGACCGGTCATCGACTTGGTGGCCGAGATGGCGATGTGGTCGAGGTCCTCGCCCAGCTCCTTGCGCAGCGCCTTCAGCTCGGCGGTGTCACCCTGCGGGGTCGAGGTGGCGTGCGCGTTGACGTGCACGATCTCGGCCTTGTCCAGCTGGTTGCGGTCGAACAGGTCGGCCAGCGCGCGGGCCACACCGGCGCCGGTCGGCTCCGGCTGGGCGATGTGGTGGGCGTCCGAGGACAGGCCCTGGCCCACCGCCTCGCAGTAGATCCGGGCGCCGCGGGCCTCGGCGTGCTCCACCGACTCCAGCACGACCACGCCGGCGCCCTCGCCCAGCACGAAGCCGTCCCGGCCCTTGTCGTACGGGCGGGAGGCGCGCTCGGGCTCGTCGTTGTTCTTGGACATCGCCATCATGTTGGCGAACGCGGCGATCGGCAGCGGGTGGACCGCCGCCTCGGTGCCGCCCGCCACCACGACGTCGGCGCGGCCGCTGCGGATCATCTCGATCGCGTAGCCGATCGCCTCGGCGCCGGAGGCGCAGGCGGAGACGGGGGTGTGCACACCCGCGCGGGCGCCGACCTCCAGGCCGACGTTGGCCGCCGGGGAGTTGGGCATCAGCATCGGGACGGTGTGCGGGGAGACCTTGCGGGCGCCCTTCTCCTTCAGCACGTCGTACTGGTCGAGCAGGGTGGTCACGCCGCCGATGCCGGAGGCGATCACGGCGCCCAGGCGCTCCGGGGCGAGCTTGGACGACTCGTCGGTGGCCGGGGTCTCGAAGCCGGCGTCGGCCCAGGCCTCACGGGCGGCGATCAGCGCGAACTGGGCCGAGCGGTCCAGCTTGCGGGCGAGCGGACGGGGCAGGATCTCGCCCGGCTCGACGGCGGTGCGCGCCGCGATCCGCACGGGAAGCTCGGCGGCCCACTCCTCGGTCAGGGCAGCCACCCCGGAGCGCCCGGCGACCAGGTTCTCCCAGGTGGTGGCGGCGTCGCCGCCCAGCGGCGTGAAGGCGCCGATACCCGTGACGACCACGGTACGGTTCTCAACAGTCACTGGATCTTCTTCTCTCACGTTGTGCGGGGGTCGGCGGCGGCCGAAGGTGAGCCCGGCCGGGCGCCCGGTGGGGCGTCCCGGCCGGCGGGTCGGCCGACTCCCGGGAGCCGGCCGATGTCAGGCGTCGAACGCGTCGAGCGCGTCGACCGCTCAGGCGTGGCTGAGGATGTAGTCCACGGCGTCGCCGACGGTCTTCAGGTTCTTGACCTCGTCGTCCGGGATCTTGACGTCGAAGCGCTCCTCGGCGGCCACGACGACCTCGACCATGGACAGCGAGTCGACGTCCAGGTCGTCGGTGAAGGACTTGTCGAGCTCGACGTCCTCGGTCGGGATGCCGGCGATCTCGTTGACGATCTCGGCGAGACCTTCCAGAACCTCGTCCTTGGTAGCCATACTGGCTGCTCCTCTTCGGTGTTGAATGCGGCCGCCCGGCGGACGGACGCAGGTTTGCGGGTGGTATCGGGCGAAAACGCCTAGGGGAGCGTAACGACTGCGGCGGCGTACACGAGACCCGCCCCGAACCCGATGATCAGGGCGAGGTCGCCGCTGCGGGCCTCGCCGCTCTCCAGCATGCGCTCCATCGCCAGCGGGATGGACGCCGCCGAGGTGTTCCCGGTCTCCGTGATGTCACGGGCGACCGGCACCGTGGCGGGCAGCTTGAGGGCCTTGATCATGGCGTCGGTGATCCGCATGTTGGCCTGGTGCGGGATGAACGCGCCGAGCTGGTCGGCGGTGATCCCGGCGGCGTCCAGCGCCTGCTGCGCCACCTTCGCCATCTCCCAGACCGCCCAGCGGAAGACCGTCTGGCCCTCCATGCGCAGCGCGGGCCACTTGATCTCCTCGCCGGCGCCGTTGACGGCGTCCTCCTTGGCGAAGGCGGTGTCCCAGGCCTCGGTCTGCGAGATGACGTCCTTCTGCGAGCCGTCCGACCCCCAGATGACCCGGCCGATGCCGGGGGTGTCGGACGGGCCGACGATCGCCGCTCCGGCGCCGTCGCCGAAGATGAACGCGGTCGAGCGGTCCGAGGTGTCGGTCAGGTCGCTGAGCCGCTCCACGCCGATCACCAGCACGTACTCGGCGCTGCCGCCGCGGACCATGCCGTCGGCCAGGCTCAGGCCGTAGCCGAAGCCGGCGCAGGCGGCCGAGATGTCGAAGGCCGGGGCGGTGCCGCAGCCGAGCCGCTCGGCGATCTCGGTGGCGATCGCCGGGGTCTGCTTGAGGTGCGAGACGGTGGCGACGATCACACCGCCGATCCGCGCCGGGTCGATCCCGGCCTGGGCGATCGCCTTGCCGGCGGCCTGCACCGACATCTCGGCGACCGACTCCTCCGGCCCGGCCCAGCGGCGCTCGGCGATCCCGCTCCGGGTGCGGATCCACTCGTCCGAGGAGTCGATCCAGGTCAGCACCTCGGCGTTCGGGATCACCCGGACCGGGCGGTAGCCGCCCACGCCGTGGATGCGCGCGTACTGCGCACCGGTCACCGGTGTGATCTGGGGGGTGTCGCTCATGCCTGCTGCTCCTGCTCCTGCCCACCGTGCTCCGCGACGAGCTCGCGGGCCTTGTCCAGGTCGGCGGGGGTCTTGAGGGCAAGCGTCGCCACGCCCTTGAGGTTGCGCTTGACCAGTCCGGTGAGGGTGCCCGCCGGGGCGAGCTCGATGACGGCGGTCGCGCCGAGCCGCTGAAGGGTCTCCATGCAGAGGTCCCAGCGGACCGGGTTGGAGACCTGCGACACCAGCCGGCTCAGCACCTCGGCGCCGGAGGCGACGACCTCGCCGTCCTGGTTGGAGACGTAGGCGACCTTGGGGTCGGCGACCGGCAGGGTCGGGGCCAGCTTGGCCAGCCGCTCGACACCGGGAGCCATGTGGGAGGTGTGGAACGCGCCCGCGACCTTCAGCGCGATCAGCCGGGCGCCGGCCGGCGGGTCCGCGCGCAGCGCGTCCAGCTGCGGCAGGGTGCCGGCCGCGACGATCTGGCCGCCGCCGTTGTTGTTGGCCGGGGCCAGGCCGTGCTCGGCGAGCTTCGCGGCGACGACCTCCGGGTCGCCGCCGAGCACGGCGGCCATGCCGGTCTCGGTGGCGGCGGCGGCCTCGGCCATGGCGAGGCTGCGCTCGCGCACGAAGGTGAGCGCGTCGCGTGCGCTGAGCACGCCGGCACCGGCCGCGGCGGTGATCTCGCCGACGCTGTGGCCGGCGACGGCGCCGACCAGCGCACGGGCCGCGTCCTCGTCCGGGAACAGCGCACGTGCGGTCACCAGGCCGGCCGCCACCAGCAGCGGCTGGGCGACGGCGGTGTCCTTGATCTCCTCGGCGTCCGCCTCCGTTCCCGCACGCACAAGGTCGAGCCCGGCGACCTCCGACCAGCCCTGCAGGCGGTCGGCGACACCGTCGAGCTCCAGCCAAGGGCTGAGGAAACCGGGGGTCTGGGCACCCTGTCCAGGGGCGACGATTACGAGCACGGTTCAACCCTCTCTCGCCAGGCGCCCGGGGGCGGGTAGGCGACGGTAACGAAGAAAAGCATCCGGGATTGTAAGGTCCCTACAGCGTGGTCAGCTTGACTCTCCGGCGGCGGTGAGCCGGCCCAGCGCCAGTGCGATACGCAGGGTGAACGCCGAACGTACGTCGGAAGGCGCGTAGCCCGTGACGTCGGTCACACGTCGGAGCCGGTAGCGCACCGTGTTGGGGTGGACGAAGAGCATCCGGGCGGCACCCTCCAACGAGGAGGCCTGCTCCAGGTAGACGCTCAGGGTCTCCAGGAGTGCCGAGCCCGCCTCGTCCAGCGGTGTGTAGATCTCCTCCACCAGCTGCTGCCGGGCCGCCTGGTCGCCGGCCAGCGCCCGCTCCGGCAGCAGGTCGTCGGCCAGCACCGGCCGCGGCGCGTCCGGCCAGGCCGCGCAGGCCCGCAGGCCGGCCGCGGCGGCGTGCGCCGAGCGGGTCGCCGAGAGCAGGTCCGGCACGGTCGGGCCGACCACCACCGGGCCCGGCGCGAACTGGCCGATCAGCGCCCGGGCCGCGTGCACCGGCTCCTTCTCGCCGCCCACCACGACCACCAGGCGCTTGCCCAGCACCCCGGTCAGCACGTGCAGCTTGGCGTACCGGGCGGCCCGGCGGATCGCCTCGACCACCAGCTCGCTGTCACCGTCCGGAGCCGAGCCCATCACCACCCGGACCTGGCTCGGCTGGCCCCAGCCGAGCGCGGCGGCCCGGGACAGCACGCCCTCGTCGGCGTCGCCGGAGAGCAGCGAGTTGACCACCAGCGCCTCCAGCCGGGCGTCCCAGGCGCCCCGGGCCTCGGCGGCCTGGGCGTACACCTGGGCGGTGGCGAAGGCGATCTCACGGGCGTAGACCAGCACCGACTCGCGCATGTCGGCCTCGTCGCCGGGGGCGGCCACCTCCTCGATGGCCTCCTCCATCACCTCGATGGTGGTGCGGATCAGCTCGACGGTCTGGCGCAGGGTGATCGCCCGGGTCAGCTCGCGCGGCGCGGTGCCGAAAACATCGGTGGAGATCGCCTGCGGGGCGTCCGGCCTGCGGTACCACTCGGTGAACGCGGCGATGCCGGCCTGGGCGACCAGGCCGATCCAGGAGCGGTGCTCCGGCGGCATCCGCCGGTACCAGCCGAGCTGGTCGTCCATCCGGGCGATGGCGGCCGAGGCGAGCTTGCCGGAGGACTTCTCCAGCCGCTTGAGGGTCGCCGCCCGGCGCTCGGCGCGCTCGGCGGCGAGTCGGCGCTCCTGCGCGGTCAGGCGCGGCGCCGCCCGTCCGGGCCGGTCTCTCCCGGCGCCCGGGGTCGGGCTCTTCCCGTTCTTGTCGGGATTGGCGGTCGGATCGCTCTTGGAGTTCGCGGAAGCGGCTGGCACAGGGACAAGACTGCCTCACCGGAGTGACTGCTCGTGCACAGGGCCCGGTGGACGGGCCGGGTGGTGACGGTCACACCCGTCCCGGCTGCCACTACGGTGGGTCCCGTGACCGATGCCCCCGCCCGCCCCCGCGCCGATCTGCGCCGTACCGCCGAGCGCTACCGCTCGACGCCCGCCGAGGGCGTCGAGACCCGGCACGCGTTCTCCTTCTCCGGGCACTACGACCCGAAGAACACCCACTTCGGCGCGCTGCTCGCGTGCAACGAGGAACTCCTCGCCCCCGGCGCCGGGTTCGACGAGCACCGGCACCGGGACACCGAGATCCTCACCTGGGTACTGGAGGGCTCGCTCGCCCACCGGGATTCCCAGGGGCACGGCGGGGTGGTGCGCCCCGGCATGGTCCAGCACCTGAGCGCCGGCTCCGGCGTCACCCACACCGAGCGCAACGTCGGCGGCGCCGACGGCCCGGTCCGCTTCGTCCAGATGTGGCTCCAGCCCGACGTCTTCGACGCGCCCCCCGCGTACGGGCTGCGCGGGGTGGAGCGTGCCGCCGACGGGTTGACGCTGCTCGCCTCCGGGCTGGAACGGGACGCCGGAACCCGGGCGCTGCGGCTGCGGCGCGGCGACGCCGCGCTGTGGCTGGTGACCGCCGGGCCGTGGCAGCCGCTGCCCGAGCTGCCGGCCGCCGCCTACCGCTACGCGCACCTGACGGCCGGCTCGCTCGGCTACCGGACGGTGCCCGGGCCGCAGGGCGGGGGCCGCTCGATGGTCCCCGGTGACAGCGTGCGGATCACCGGGGACGCCTTCGCGGCGCCGACGGCCGGCGAGAGCGGCGCGGAGCTGCTCCTGTGGGAGATGCACTCGCCGGTCTCGTACGGCTGATGTCCTAGAGCTCGGCGAGGACGGCGTCGCTGAGGGCCGGCCAGGCCTCGGCGGCCCACGGGCCGAAGTCCCGGTCGGTGAGCGCGACGCAGGCCGCGCCGGCCTGCGGGTCCACCCAGAGGAAGGTGCCGGACTGGCCGAAGTGGCCGAAGGTGGCCGGGGAGTTGGCGGTGCCGGTCCAGTGCGGCGCCTTGCCGTCGCGGATCTCGAAGCCGAGGCCCCAGTCGTTCGGCCGGCGGTGGCCGAAGCCGGGCAGCACCCCGCTGGTGCCCGGGAAGGCGACCTCGCGGGTGGCGGCGCGCAGGGTGCCCGGGTCGAGCAGCTTGGGCGCCTGGAGCTCGGCGGCGAACCGGGTGAGGTCGGCGAGGGTGGACAGGCCGCCGGCGCCGGCGGGGGAGCGGTGCGCGGTGTTGATCAGGGTGGCGTGCATGCCGAGCGGCTGGAACACGGCCTCGGCGGCGTACCGGCCGAACTCGATGCCGGCGGCCCGCTCCAGGGTCTGCGCGAGCACGTCGAAGCCGGCGTTGGAGTAGAGCCGGCGGTTGCCGGGCGCGGCCATCACCTTGTGCTCGTCGAAGGCCAGGCCCGAGGTGTGGGCCAGCAGGTGCCGCACGGTCGAGCCCTCCGGCCCGGCCGGGTCGTCCAGTTCGAAGACGCCCTCCTCGACCGCGACCAGCACGGCGTACGAGGTGAGCAGCTTGGTCACCGACGCCAGCGGGAACAGGTGGTCCTGCGGCCCGTGCGCGCCCAGCACCGCGCCGTCCGCGCCCCGTACGACGGCCGCCGCCGCGTGCGGCACCGGCCAGGTCTCGATCTTCCGCAAGCTCTCCATGGGGCCCGACTCTAACCGGGCCGGCGGGCCCGGCGGGATGGCAGGCTTGACGGTGGCGCGCTTGCTTCGAGTGCGCTCCAAGGCGCTGGTTTCGTCGTCACGTTCATCACCGGGGGACCGACCATGACCGAACTCGCATCGTTCGAGACCGAACTGCGTTCCTGCTGGGAGGTGTTCCGGGATCCGGCCGGCACGCCCGACCGGAGGCCGCGGCACACCATCGGCGAGGTGTCGGAGGCCAGCGGGCTGACCGCGCACACCCTGCGCTGGTACGAGCGGATCGGCCTGCTCGATCCGGTGGACCGCTCGGCCTCGGGCCAGCGCCGGTACAGCGACGGCGACCTGCACCGGCTGGCCTTCCTGGGGCGGCTGCGGCTGACCGGGATGCCGGTGGCCGACATGCTGCGGTACGTGGAGCTGGCCCGGCAGGGCGAGCGGACCTCCGCGGACCGCCGCGACCTGCTGCTCGCCCACCGGGAGGCGGTGCGGCAGCAGATCGCGGACCTGCACGCGACGCTGGCCGTGCTCGACCACAAGATCGACGTGTACACCGGGCGGCTGGAGCGGTGCGCGTCGAGCCACTAGTTCCCGGCCGGGAGCCCTCGGACCGCGCGGCCGGAGTGGGCGGCGAGCCGGGTGTACACGTCGGCGTCGTCCGGGGCGGGCTGGACGGGGGCGAACGGGACGCCGCCGCCGCGCCGTTCGGCCGGCAGCGCGACCCGGGCGATCGCCAGCGCCGTCTCGCCCAGCCGCTCGTCCAGCGGGCGGTCGGTGCCGAGCGCGCGCGCGATGTCCCAGGAGTGGATGACGGTCTCCAGGAGGTAGCCGCCCACCGCGTCGCGGCCGCTCACCTCGCCCCAGGGCACCGAGGTCGGGCGGTCCAGCTTGGCGTCCTCCGCCCAGGCGGCGGTCACCCGGGCGCGGGCCCGGCCGAGGGCGGCCGGCCAGCCGTCGTCGGGAACCCCGCCGGTCGCGGCGGCGACGTCCAGGGAGAGCCCGCCCTCGCCGGTGTAGGCGAACCGGTGGATCCCGCCGACCACGTGGCCGAGCAGGGCCCGCAGGTCGTACTCGGCGCACGGGGTGGGCCGGTCCAGGTCCTCCGGTCCGACCTCGGCGAGCAGCTTCTCCAGCTGGTCGAGGGCGAGCAGGTACAGCGGGCGCGGGTCCTGGGTGGTGTCCATGAGGTGTCTCGGCTCCAAGGTGCGGAAGGGTTTTCCTGTCGGCAGGCAATCTCCCGGTAAAACCTGACAACCATCGTCATGATTCTTGGGATCCTCGTGCCATGAAGGCCGACCGCCTGCTCTCGATCCTGCTGCTGCTCCAGACCCGCGGCCGGGTGCCCGCCACCGAACTGGCCGAACGGCTGGAGGTGTCGGTCCGCACCATCTACCGCGACGTCGAGGCGCTCTCGGCGGCCGGCGTGCCCGTCTACACCGAACGCGGCCGGCACGGCGGCATCAGTCTGCTGCCCGGCTACCGCACCGACGTCAGCGGTCTGACGGCCGACGAGGCGCGGGCCCTGTTCGTGCTCTCCGCCCAGGGCGCGCACAGTGACCTCGGGCTGGACGGCGCGCTCGGCTCGGCGCTGCGCAAGGTGATGGCCGCGCTGCCCGCCCCGCACCGGCCGGGCGCCGAGCGGATCAGCGAGCGGGTCCTGGTCGACCCGGCGCGCTGGCTGCAGGCCGGTGCGCCGCCGGGACCGGATCTGGGCGAGCTGCAGTACGCGGTGTTCGCCGACCGGCGGCTGCGGCTGCGCTACCGGCACAGCGGCACGCCCGCGCCGATGGAGTACACCGTGGATCCGTACGGCCTGGTCAGCAAGGCCGCGGTCTGGTACCTGGTGGCCGATCTGCACGGTGAGCCGCGGCTGTTCCGGGCCGACCGGGTGCTGTACGCGGAGACCGCGGAGGAGCCGGTGCGCCGACGGCCCGGGGTGGGACTGGGCGACGTCTGGACGGTGCTGCGCGAGCAGGTGGAGCGGCTGCCCAAGGAACTGCTGGTGAAGGTGCGGGTGCGGCGCGGGCGGCTGGACATGTTCGTCCGGATCCACGGCGCCCGGCTGGCCGCCCCGCCGCCGGAGAGCGGGGGCGGGGCGCCCGAGGACTGGGTCGAACTCGCGCTCGGTTTCCAGTCGTTGCTGGCCGTCCGGGCGCTGCTCGCGTTCGGCGCGGACGCCGAGGTGCTCTCCCCGCCGGCCGCGCGCCGGGAGATGGGCCGCACCGCCGCCGAGGCCCTGCGGCTCTACGGGGACCCGCGCTAGCGTCCGGCGCCGGGCCGTCCGGCGCCGGGCCCTCCGGTGTCAGGCCCTCCGGTGTCAGGCCTCCGGGGCGGGCCGGACCACGTCCCCGTAGGTGCCGAGGGCGACGGCCGCGAAGTTGTGCAGGCTGTCGGTGCCGGTGGCGAAGTAACCGTTGTGGCCGGCGGAGCGGGCCGAGGAGATCCGCTCGGCGCCGAAGTCCAGCGAGGTCGGATCGGCGCCGTGGCCGAGCCCGCCGACCTCCAGGTACGGCACGTTGCCGATCCAGTCGGTCTCGTTGCGGGTGGCCCAGACGTGCACGCCCGCGCCCAGCTCCGAGGTGCTCTCCACGCCCATGCCGGGGGAGCCGAACACCACGAGGTCGGTGATCCCGCTGGTGTCGGCCGGCGAGGCGGCGGCCCGCGGGATGTCCGGTGCGGCGGTGCCGCAGACCACCGAGCCGTAGGAGTGGCAGAACAGCGCGGGCGGCGCCTGGGGCCGGGTGGTCTCCTTGAGCCCGGCGAGCAGCCGGCGCAGCCGGGGCGCGCCGACGTCGGCGAGCCGGGAGGTCACCGCGTCGGGGCCGAGGCCGGAGGGGGTGACGTAGCCGGTCCAGGCGACCACCGCGGTGCGGGTGCCGGGGGCCTGCCGCCGCTCCTCCTGGTACAGCGCCCGGGCCATTCCGGCGGGGGAGCGCAGCGGTTCGACGGCCTGGTCGAAGTGGCCGAGGTCGGCGTCGGAGCCGGGGACGAGCACCGCGACCCGGTCGGCGCTGCCGAGGTCGCCCCAGACCTCGGTGAGCAGCCCTCGGCCGCGCGGGTCGAAGGCGAGGATCTGCCGGCCGGGCGCGAGCAGGCTCTGCACGTCGTTGGCGCGGGAGACGGCGAGCGCGTGCTGCTCGGGGGTGAGGGCGCGGTCGGTGGAGCGGGCCCGGGCGTGGTCGCGCTCGGCGGCGAGCGCGATCCGGTTGGCCCGGTAGCGCACGGCGAGCGGGGCGCCGTCGAAGTTGCCGACGACCAGCGGGTAGGCCTCGACCAGCCGGTTCAGTTCGGCGGGGGAGAGCTGGGCGAAGAACTCGGCCGCGGCGGCCGGGGCGGTGGTGGCCGGGTCGGGCAGGTCGTGCCCGTAGGAGTGGTCCTCGACCCAGGCGGCGCTGCCGGCCGGCGGGGTGGAGATGGCCAACTGCTCGGTCGCGGCCGCGGCCTGGGCCGCCGCGGCGCCGGCGTCGGCGAGGACGGCGGCACCCGCGAAGGCGCCGATCAGGACGTGCTTCCACCGCCGACGGCGCATCGCCTCAACTCCCCGAGAGTCCCGTCACCGATCCCGGACGGGGCCCGGAGGGCGGTACGACTGCCAATTTCCCAGCGCAAGCCTAGGGGCCAGGAGGCGCGCTGGGCGCGGCTCAAACTGTGGGATGGATCACATGAACCGGGAGTGTCCGGGATGCGTCCTGATCGTTCGCGCGAGCACCGCCGCGCCCCCGCGGCCGGGTGGTCGCGGGGACGCGGACGGCGGGCCCGGTGCCCGGCTCAGAGCAGCGAGTTCCAGGCCGAGACCGAGCGCGAGCCGCCGACCAGGCGGTCCGGGTGGCCGCTGCCGTCGGCGACCGAGATCCGCCGGTAGCTGTCACCGTGGAACACCCAGTACTCGCTCCGGCCGCCGATCCGCTGGGCGTCGGGGACGGGCAGGAAGCAGTCCACCGCGGCGACGCCGTCCAGCGAACCCCACTGGGAGAGTTCGCGGTCGCCGCGCTCCAGCGTGTCGGGGTGCCCGGTGCCGTCGGCGACCGAGATCAGCCGGTAGCGCTGCCGGCCGCCGGTGGTGTGGAAGGCCCAGTACCAGCTCCGGCCGTTCACCCGCTGCTGGTCGGGTACGGCGAGGAAGCAGTCCACCCGCTCGACGCCGTTCAGCGAGGCCCAGGGGCCGAGGTCGCGGTCCGGGCGCTCCAGCGCGAAGGTGTATCCGCCGCCGGAGGTGATCGAGACCGCCCGGTACCGCTGACCGCCGCCGCTGCCGCTGTGGAACGCCCAGTACCAGCTCTTGCCGCCGGGGTTCTGCAGGTCGGGCATGGGCAGCAGGCAGTCGATCCGGCCGATCCCCTGGAAGGCCGGCCGGCTGCTCAGCGCGGTGTCGCCGTCGACCAGGCGGTCGGTGTGGGCGGTGCCGTCGGCCACCGAGATCTGCCGGTACCGGTCCCCGTGGTAGGCCCAGAACCGGCTCTGGCCGCCCTGCCGCCACTGGTCCGGGACGGCGAGGAAGTCGTCGCACGGGTAGGCGGGCCCGCCCGGGGCGGTGCTCTGGCCGCCCTGCTGGGCCTGGGTCTGGGTCTGGCTCTGCCCGCCGTTCTGCCCGCCGGCCTGGCCGCCCGTCGCGGTCCGGTCGGGGCCGACCAGCCGTCCGTCGGCGAGCCCCCGCAGGGTGCTGAGCGAGGGCATGAAGGCGTACACCGAGCCGGTGGTGCGGACGAACTGGGCGAAGCTCACCGGGGTGTGCTTGACGGTGCCGTCCGGCTCCTCGCTCTCGAAGTCGACGTCGTCGGCCGGCTGGGTGACCGGGTCCTTGCCGGGCTGCGGGGTGCGGCCGGGCGGGAAGTTCGGCTCGTCCATCCAGTCGGCCTGGATGAACTCGAACTGCCGGGCGATGTCGGCCTGGTAGCAGACGAACAGCAGGCCGCGCGGGTCGTCGGGCCCGCCCGGGCCCTCCGAGGCCGGGTCGAACGGTGCCCCGTACGGCGTGCCGCGGCGCATGATCCGGCGGCCGTCGAGCTCCTTGGCGTCGAGCGGCGGGTCGGTGGGGCCGGGTGCCTGGAGGCCGGCCCGCGGGCTGGTCTTGCGCAGGTGCGACCAGAGCGGGGTGACCAGGCCCTCCGGGTCGTCCCGGAAGTCGAAGTCGTTGTCCGCGGCGGCGACGGGGTCGTTGGGGACGTCGCGGTCCTTGAAGTGGCAGACCGGGGCGCCGGAGCGCCAGCGGCCGACCATCCGGGCCGCCAGCCACTCGGTGGTCGCGGCGTCCGGGACGGCCTTGGCGAGCCGGAGCTCCTTCAGCTTGACCGAGACCTGCGACCACCAGCCGGGGACGTCCTGGGCGAGCCGGCGCACCACCTGGAAGGAGCCGTCCGCCGTCCAGTCCGGGTACTGCTCCCTGGGAAAGCTCAGCGGGGCGTTCTCCTGGCCGCAGACGAACTCGCCGGCCGGGATGATCCGGGTGCCCGGGTGGCCCGCGACCTCGTCGGGCCGGCCCGGGTCGGGCGGGTCGAAGCCCCGGACGCCCGGCTCGCTGATGCCGTCCTTGAAGCCGAAGTGCTCCTTGCCGCGGCGGCTGCCGAGCAGGGTCTGCGCGTTCTGCTGGTAGACGATCAGCACCCGGGACTCGGCGGCGGCGATCCGCTGCTCCTCGATCGCCGTCCGCAGGTCCGGCTCGGTGTCCGCGGAGAGCTTCAGCACGGCGTGCACCGGCTGGCTCCTGCCGTTGCCGAACAGCCAGTTCGCCGGGGAGTTCTCACCGGTGTCGCCGAGCGCCCCGGCCCGCTTGGCCGAGCCCTCCTTGAACGCCTCGAGACCGGTGCCGACCGGCGGGGGCTGCGGGAACGGGTCGGTGTCGGAGAGCAGCCGCAGGCCCTCGTAGGTGAAGCTGACGCCGAGCCAGGTCGCCTTGAGGGTCTTGGGGTCGTCGCCGCCGGAGGTCCTGCGGGCCTCGCTGAAGGCCTCGTTGAACGCGGCGACCTCACGGGTGGTGGCGATCTGCGGGGTGAGCTGCCGCAGCCACTCGCGGGCCAGGGCCGCGTCCTCGAACTTCAGGAACAGGACGCTGACGTTGTCCTTCTTGAAACCGGCCAGGATGTCGCCCTGGATCTCCTCGCTGTCGCGGAGGAACAGATCCGTTGCCGTTGCCATGGGGGTGGGGGTTCCTTTCGGGTGCGCGGTCAGGCGGTGAGCTGGATCCACTTGGCGACGGAGGGCACGCCCTGGTCGTTGAGCAGGAAGAGCAGGTACCAGCCGGGCGGGGCGGCCTTGGCGTCCGGCGGGGCCTGGAGCTCCAGCCGGTTGCCGGCCCGGCTGCTGAGCCGCAGGTCGAGGTGGCGCTGGCTGGTGTTGATCGAGTGGGTGGAGGTGGTGGGCGAGAGCAGCACCGCCTTGGTGACCCGCTCCGGGGTGGAGGTGTTGACCAGGAAGGTCTGGTCGTAGCCGACGGGCGTGGTCGGCGCCCCGGTGAGGACCGGGCGGTCGCCCTGGTGGAGGTAGGCGGGCTCGTAGATCTCGATGGTCCCGTTCATGGTGACCGGGCCCGTGGTGCCGGGGATGCCGCTCACCGTGCCGTCGATGTCCGGGTTGTTGGCGAGCTGCTGGAGCTCGTCGCCGGTGACCATGACGCGTCCGTCCGGCAGCACCACGGCGTTGGAGTGGTAGCCGCGCGGGAGCCGCTGGACCGGGCCGAGCTGCCAGTTGCCCTGGTCGTCGCGGAGTTCGACCTGGCGGTACTTGAGGTCGGCGTTCGGGTTGTACGGGCCGTTGCCGTAGTCGCGGATGTCGTAGGCGCCGTTGACGGTCATCAGCCGGCCGTTGGGCAGCAGCAGGGTGTCGTCCTGGGTGCGGCCGAAGGCGCGGGACTTCTCGGCGGTCCAGCTGCCGTTGGAGAAGCGCAGGGTGCTGGGGTTGTCCCGGTCGCCGCCGAGGATCAGCGCGGAGTCCGGGCCGTTGACGCCGCCGGGCAGCGGGACGGCCGAGCCGTAGTTGCGCTTGCGGCCGTCCGGGCGGGCGGTCAGGTCGCTGCGGGACTCCGCGACCGGGTCGAACTTCCACTGCTCGGCGGCCTGCCGGCCGAAGCCGTAGATGTTGCCGTCGTTGAGCGAGAACAGGTGCGGGTAGTCCAGGGTGAACGGGGCGTCGGCCTTGAACCGGTCGACGGGGGTGTTCACCGGGGTCTGGGTCTTGAGCGTGGGCACCGGGTAGTTCTTGGCGGGGAAGCGCTCGACCACCGGGGTGGGGGTGCCCCAGCCGAGTTCGGACTGGCCGGACATGATCAGCTGCCGGCCGTCCGCGCCGGTCACCACCGTGGGGTACCAGCGGCCGACGGACATGTCGGGGTTGCGGGTCCAGGTCTCGGTCCACGGGTCGAAGATCAGCGAGAGCTTGGCGCCGGTGCCGCCGTTGCCGCCGAGGTTGCCGCCGAAGACGCCGAGCATGCCGTTGGGCAGGAAGGAGTGGCCGGCGCAGAAGAACGGCGCCGGGCGGGGCTGGTCCAGGCCGTCGGGCATGTTGACGGTGGGCGGGGTGACCTGCTTGAAGGCGTCCTTGCCGTAGCCCTTGGCCGGGTCCCAGAGGAACGCCCGGCCGGCGTTCTCCCGGCCGGTGGTCTGGGTGGGGGCGGGTTCCTTCTCCGGGTTGGTCTCGATCCGCTCGAAGGAGAACAGCAGCACCTTGCCGGTGGGCAGCAGCGCGACGTGGTCGCCGAAGTCGGGGGAGGGGAAGTACTGGTTGAAGGTCCCGAAGGTGCCGGCGGCGAAGCCCTTGTTGTGGTCGGCCTGGGACTGCGTCAGCGCGTTCAGCCGGTTGGTGCGGGTGGTCTGCGGGTAGTCGCCGATGCCGCGGACGGCCGCGCGCATCCGGGCGTGCTCCTCGGCGTGCTCCTGGCCGAGCGCGGCGACCTCGTCGTCGCGCAGCTCGGCGAGCATCCGGGGGTCGGCGACCTTGGGTGCGGTGGCGGCCGGGCCGTCGGGGGTGTCGTGACCGCCGGGGCCGTGGGCGGCGGCCGGGGCGACGGCGGTCAGGGCGGTGCCGGTGGTCAGCGCACAGACCACGGCGGTGGCGAGCACGGCCGGAAGGCGCCGGCCGGGCCGTGGCGGGGACAGGGACATGGAACTCCTCGAACGGGGGAACGGGGCCGTCCGGCTCGGAACTCCGGGCGGGGGATAGGGGGAACGGCCGCCGGGGCGGTGCCCGGTCGCCGACAGCCACAGGCCATCACGGTGGGTGTCGGTTCGCATGCGGAGTCACTGCGTTCGGCGTCGGCGGGTCCGCAGAGCGGGTGATCGGGGGCGCCCGGGAACGCGGAAGCGGGCGCGGACCCGCCGGTCCGCGCCCGCGCGCCGCGTCGCCCGCTGCATCGCCCGCCCGGGTGCGTCAGACGACGCCCAGCGCGTACGCGGCGAAGAACGCCGCCCCCGCGCCGGCCGCCGCCTTGGCCGGTCGCGACAACCCCGTCCACGGGCCGTCGAAGCGCCGGGTGAACCACCCGATCGCGACCAGCGCGGCGCCGAACAGCGGCAGCAGCGCCAGCCGCAGCGCGACCCAGCCGAGCGAGTCCGGAGCCACCGTCAGCCCCGGCACCGCGCCGAAGGCGGCGGCACCCGGCACGGCGACCGCGAGCATCGCGCTCTGGTGCCAGCAGAAGATCGTCATCGCCGAGAGGTTCACCGCCACCACGGGCAGCCAGAGCAGCGGACGGCGGGTCAGCAGCCGGCCGAGCCGCTCGCGCAGCAGCACCGCGGCGCCGCACTGCACCGCGGCCAGCGCGAGCACCAGCAGGGACGGCGGGTGCGAGTTGGTGCGCTCCGCGCCCGGCACGCCGACCATCGACGCCGGGTAGTGGAAGACCAGCAGCAGCACGGCGAACAGCGCGCCGCCACCGGCCAGCAGCAGCCGCGCCGCCGGACGGCCGAGGCGGCCCCCGGCCCAGAGCACGCCCAGCTGGTAGCCGAACAGCCAGCCCGGCAGGATGTTCAGCAGCCCGAGCCAGGACGGCAGCGACGGCGCCCACGGCCCGTACCGCAGCAGGTCGACGACGGCGACCGCGCCGAGCAGCAGACCCGCCGACCAGCCGCCCAGCCGGCGGGCGAAGGCCGCGCAGAGCGGGGTGAGCGCGGTCAGGCCCAGGTAGACCGCGATGTACCAGAGCGGCTGCACCACCAGCGTCGAGCCGGTGCGCACGGTGTCGGCGGGGACGCCGAGGCGCGGCAGCAGCGGGATCAGCAGCGCCCAGACGGCGGCCACCCCGAGCACCGGGCGCAGCAGCCGCACCACCCGGCCGCGCAGCCAGCCGGCGTGGCCGACGCCCCTGGCCCGGGCGCGTTCCAGCGAGCGGACCGCCGAGTGGCCGCCGACCAGGAAGAACACGCCCAGCAGCTGGAGCCCCCAGCTGAGCGGGGCGAAGAAGCCGAGGCCGGGGGAGGAGAGCGGACTGGCGTTGTGCAGGGCGCCGTCGGCGGAGCGGGTGAAGCCGCCGAGCAGCCAGTGGCCGACCGGGACGGCGAGCAGGGCGAGGGCGCGCAGGCCGTCCAGGGCGCGGTCACGGCTCTCGGGGGTGCGGGCGTCCACCTGGCGGGCGGCCCGGTGCAGCGGGGCGAGCAGGGTGGCGGTCATGACGGGGTCTCCGTTCGGCGGTACGGCGGTACGGGGGTACGGCGGTACGGGGTTCTCGGCGGGGGAGGCCGGGTCAGCGGCCGAGGGCGAGGTCGGCGTAGGCCGCCAGCGAGGCGGTGCCCGGGGCGAAGTAGCCGGTGTGGCCGTGCGAGCCGGTGGACGGCAGCGCGCGGGCACCGAAGGCCGGGTCGGTCGGGTCGGCGCCGTGGCCGAGACCGAACAGGCGCACGTGCGGCACGTTGCCGATCCAGTCGGAGCCGTTGCGGGCGGTGGCCCAGAGCGGGACGCGCGGGTCGAGGTCGGCGGCCGAGTCGACGCCCAGGCCCGGCGAGCCGAGCACCACCACGCCGGAGGCCTGCCGCGGGCCGGGCCGGGCGAGTCCGCAGACCACCGAGCCGTAGCTGTGGCAGAAGACCGTGGCCGGGGTGTCGGGCCGGGTGCTGTCGGCGAGTCCGTCGAGCAGCCGGGTCAGCCGCTCGGCGCCGGCCGCGGCCAGCGTCTCGGTGGCGGCGTCCGGGCCGAGGCCGAGCGGGGTGGTGTAGCCGGCCCAGGCGATCACCGCGGTGCGCCCGCCGGTCGCGTCGTACAGCGCCCGGGCCATGCCGACGGGGGTGCCGTACGGGTCGCCGGCGCGGTCGAAGGTGCGCAGGTCGATGTCGGAGCCGGGGACGACGACGGCGGTGCGCCGGGCGCCGGCCAGGTCGCCGAACACCTCGGCGACCTGGCCGCGGCCGCGCGGGTCGAAGGCGAGGAACCGGCGGGGGCCGCCGGGCGCGGCCGGGTCGAGCAGGGTGCGGTAGCGCTCGGCGCGCTCCCGGGCGGCGGCGTGGTCCTGCGCGGTGAGCGCCGGGTCGACGGCCCGGGCGAGGGCGCGCTCGCGCTCCTCGGCGACGGCCCGGGCGTTGGCCCGGTAGCGCAGCTCGACGGGCGCGCCGTCCAGGTTGCCGACCACCAGCGGGTGGCGGACGGCCAGGTCCTCCCGGGCGGCGGGTGCCAGCCCGGCGAAGAAGGCGGCCACCTCGGCGGGGGCGGCGGTGGCGGGGTCCGGCAGCGGCAGACCGAGGGCGGTGTCGGCGATCCAGGCGGCGGCGCCGGGCGGCGGCCCGGTCACCGCGCGCTCGCCGCCGGCGGCCCAGCCGCCCGCCCCCAGCACCGCGGCCAGGGCCAGCGCGGCGGCGGCCGCCGCGCGGCCGATCCGGTTCCTCGTCATGTCCGTTCCCTCCGTGGCCAGTTCGGCTCGACGGGAAGGACGGTAGGAACGGGACGGCCCCGCGGACATCACTCCGCGGGGCCAACTGCCGGGTGCTACCCGGGTATCAGGGGGCCTGCCCCCGGGGGAGGGCCCCACCGGGGGCCGGGGGAGCGGCTCACTGGCCCGGGGTCACCAGGCCGGACTCGTAGGCGAGCACCACCGCCTGGGCGCGGTCGCGCAGGTCGAGCTTGGCCAGGATCCGGCCGATGTGGGTCTTCACGGTCTGCTCGGCGAGGACCAGCCGGGCGGCGATCTCCTGGTTGGACAGGCCGCGGGCGATCAGCTCCAGGACCTCGGTCTCGCGCGGGGTCAGCCCGTTGAGCCGCAGTTTGGGGTCGCGCCGCTTGGCCGGCCTGGTCCGGGCGAAGTCCTCGATCAGCCGCCGGGTCACCGAGGGGGCGAGCAGCGCTTCACCGGCCGCGACCACCCGGACGGCGGCGATCAGGTCGTCCGGCGGCGCGTCCTTGAGCAGGAAGCCGCTGGCGCCGGCCCGCAGCGCGTCGTAGACGTAGTCGTCCACGTCGAAGGTGGTGAGCATCAGCACCTTGGGGCGGTGCGCGCCGGGCACGGCCGGGTCCAGCAGCCGGCGGGCCGCCTCCAGGCCGTCCATGACGGGCATCCGGACGTCCATCAGCACGACGTCCGGGTGGGTGCGGCCGCTCACCTCCAGGCCCTGCGCGCCGTCCGCGGCGTCCCCCACCACGTCGATGTCGCTCTGCGCGTTCAGCAGGGCGGCGAAGCCGGCCCGCACCATCGCCTGGTCGTCGACGATGATCACGCGGATGGTCATACGGTGCTCTCCCCGGGGGTGTCTGCGGTGCGGCCGGCGGCCCGTCCGGCTCCCTCGGACGCGGGGCCGCCCGGCCGGCTGTCGTCCGACCGAGTATCCGTCAGGCCGGCCAGCGGCAGGACGGCGGCCACCTTGAACCCGCCGTCCGGCAGCGGCCCGGTGTCCAGCCGGCCGTTCAGCAGCCGGATCCGCTCGCGCATGCCGACCAGCCCCTGGCCGGTGCCCTCGACCGAGGCCTCCAGCGACTCGCCGCGCACCGGCGGGGCCGCGTTGACCACGGTGACCAGCAGGGATCCGTCGGCGACCGCCAGCGACACCCAGGTCGCGGCGCCGGGGGCGTGCCGGACCACGTTGGCCAGCGCCTCCTGGACGATCCGGTAGACGGAGAGGCCGACGGCCGGCGGCAGCGGGTCACCGGCCAGCTCCGGGGCGAGCGTCAGCTCGGCGGACACGCCCGCCCGGCGGACCGTGTCGACCAGCTGGGCGAGCTGACCGATGCCCGGCTGCGGCGCCTTCTCGGCGCCCGACTCCTCGCTGCGCAGCACCCCGAGCAGCCGCCGCATCTCGGCCAGCGACTCGCGCGCGGTGCCGGCGATCGCGGTGAACTCCTCGGCCGCCTCGGCCGGGACGCCGGTGATCCGGTAGGGCGCGCTGGCCGCCTGCACGGCGATCACCGACATGTGGTGGGCGACCACGTCGTGCAGCTCGCGGGCGATCCGGGCGCGCTCCTCCAGCAGGGTGCGCCGCTCGCGTTCGGCCTCGCTGATGTGTTCCTGCTCGGCGAGCAGCCGGCGGGCCTCGGCGCGTTCGCGCAGTGCCCCGCCGACCACCAGGACGGCGCCCGCGAGGGCGGTGGCGAGCAGGCTGTTGTCGCCGCCGAAGCCGCCGGCCAGACCGACGACGGACAGCGCCAGGCTCGCCGCGGCGGTGACCAGCCAGACCGCGACCAGGGTGCGCCGGGACTCGCGCAGGGCGAGCGGCAGCATCAGCAGGAGGTAGCCGACGATGCCGGGCGGCGGCCACGGCCAGGGGCCGTCGACCCCGGAGGCGGTGGCGCCGCGGCCGGTGGAGAGGATCAGCAGCGAGGCCAGCAGGGCGCCGCCGCCGGCCATCCACCAGGCGGGCAGCGGCCGGGTGACGGCGAGCAGCAGCGGCGCGGTCTGGGTGACCGCGAGGGCGGCGGCCAGACCCGTGGAGACCCCGTAGTCGTTGACCAGCACGTTGATGCCGGTCGGCAGCAGTGCGACGGTCGCGGCCGCGGCGAGGACGTACGGCAGGAGGCGGACCCAGCGGCGGGTGGCCTGGGCGAGCAGCGGGGTGTGGTCGGCGGAGGGACGGGTGAGCGGGGCGAGCAGCGTGCGCACCGGACCGCCCGGGGCCGGCCCGGTGGGTGGCTTGGGCATCCGGCCAGCCTAGGGAGGTACGGCGCGGCCGGCGTCCTCCTCGGGTCCGGTCCTCGGTGTAGTACCCGGGTATGAGGGTCAGGCTCTCCAGTCGCCGGTCAGGGCCGGGGCGAGCAGGTCCAGGTGGCGGTTGATCAGCGCGATCATGCCCTCCGGCCCGGTGTCCTCCTGGTCGGCGCTCCAGGACAGGTGCGCGGCGCGCAGCACGCCGCCGAAGGCCGCCGCGAGCACGGCGGGGCGCAGGTCCTCGGCCGGGTCGACGCCCTCACGCTCGGCGATGATCCCGACCAGCAGCCGCTCCTGCTCGGTGACCCGGCGCAGATGGGCGGCGAGCAGGGTGGGGGTGTTCTCGATCATCCGGATCAGCTCCAGCGCGGCCGTCACCGAGCAGGGCCCGGTGTCCCGGCCGGCGCCGCGCTCGCGCCAGGAGCCGACGATCGCGGCGCGCAGCGCCTGCAGCGGGGTCTCCTCGGCGGGGCGGGCCCGCAGCTGCTCGATGAAGTGGTCCTCGGCCTCGGCGAGGACGGCGAGGGCGACCTCGTCCTTGTTGGCGAAGTAGCGGAAGAAGGTGCGCTGCGAGACGTCGACGGCGGCGGCGATCTCGTCGACGGTGGTGCGGGCGAAGCCCTGGCCGAGGAAGAGCCGGTGGGCCGCCTCGATGAGGGCGTCGCGGGTGCGCTGCTTCTTCCGGGCGCGCAGCCCGGGCTCCTGGACGGGGGCGGGGGAAGCGGGCTGAGCGGCCATGGCGCGGGCCTTCCGGACGGTGATCGGGCTGGTGCTGTGGAGGCTACTGTAGCGATCTGACAAATGGCAGACGCATGCAGAAGTCAGCGTTTGCCGAATGTCAGTGACTGACATAATGTCCCTGGGTGGCGCCCTCAGGCCGGGCAACTCGTGGGGACGGGTGGGCCGGGGCGCCACTTCCATGTCCGCTCGCAGCCAGCCCCCCGGAGGGCCCAGATGAGCCAGTCCCTGACCAAGAGCGCCACGGCGGACGCATCGCCGCCGGGCACGTCACCGGGCGGGAGGAGCCTCCAGGGGCACCCCTGGCTGACCCTGCTCACCGTCGCCGTCGGCGTGATGATGGTCGCCCTGGACGGCACGATCGTCGCGATCGCCAACCCGGTCATCCAGGCCGACCTCAAGGCCGCGCCCTCCGAGATCCAGTGGGTGACCAGCGGCTACCTGCTGGCCCTGGCGGTCTTCCTGATCACCGCCGGCAAGATCGGCGACCGGTTCGGCCACAAGACCACCTTCCTGGTCGGCGCGGTCGGCTTCGCCGCCACCTCGGCGGCGATCGGCTTCGCCGGGAACATCCAGACGGTGATCTTCTTCCGCGTCCTGCAGGGCCTGTTCGGCGCGCTGCTCCAGCCGGCCGCGCTCGGCCTGCTGCGCGGGGCCTTCCCGGCCGAGAAGCTCAACATGGCGATCGGCATCTGGGGCGGCGTCATCGGGGCCTCCACCGCGGCCGGCCCGATCGTCGGCGGCCTGCTGGTCGAGCACGTCAGCTGGGAGTCGGTGTTCTACATCAACATCCCGGTCGGCCTGATCGCGCTGGCCCTCGGCCTGTGGATCCTGCGGGACGTGCGGTCCGAGAACGCCGCCAAGTCCTTCGACGTCCCCGGCATCGTGCTGCTCTCGGCGGCGATGTTCGCGCTGGTCTTCGGCATCATCAAGGCCCCCGAGTGGGGTTGGGGCGACGTCTCCACGGTGGTCTTCCTCGGCGGCGCGGTGCTGCTGATGACCGCCTTCGCGTTCTGGCAGCGGGTCGCCAAGGAGCCGCTGATCCCGCTCAGCCTGTTCCGCTCGGTGCCGCTGTCGGCCGGCACCCTGCTGATGGTGCTGATGGCCTTCGCGTTCTTCGGCGCGATCTTCTTCGTCACCTTCTACCTGCAGAACGTGCACGGCATGACGCCGGTCGAGGCGGGCGTCCACCTGCTGCCGATGACCGGCATGATGATCATCGGCTCGCCGGTGGCGGGGATCGCGATCGGCAAGCTGGGCCCGCGGATCCCGATCGTGGCCGGCATGCTGATCACCACCACCGCGATGTTCGGCATGTCCACCCTGGACGCCGGCTCCGGCAACGGCGCGATGGCGCTCTGGTTCGTGCTGATGGGCCTGGGCATCAGCCCGGTCATGGTCGGCGCCACCGAGGTCATCGTCGGCAACGCGCCGCTGGAGCTCTCCGGCGTCGCCGGCGGACTCCAGCAGTCCGCGATGCAGGTCGGCGGCAGCCTCGGCACCGCCGTGCTGGGTGCGCTGATGGCCGCCCGGGTCAAGGACACGCTGCCCGGCAAGTGGGCCGACGCGGGCCTGCCGCCGGTGGACCCGGCGCAGTCCGAGGGCCTCAACCAGGCCGCCCAGCTCGGCCTCGCCCCGCCGGCGCCGGCCGGCACCCCGCAGCAGGTGGTCGACGCGATGGCCGGGGCCGTCCACGACTCCTTCGTCAGCGGCATGTCGCTGGCCTTCGCGGTCGCCTCGGTGGTCGCCTTCGCCGCCGCCGTGCTCGGCCTGCTGACCCGCCGCGGCACCACCGACGCCGGCCCCGCGGTCCACATCTGACGTACCCGCAGCCCCGCCCGTCGGCCTGCGGGCCCCGGACCGTACGCACGTACGCACGGTCCGGGGCCCGCGGGCCTTCCGGCGTCAGGAGGTCGGGCAGTTCAGGGTGGGGTCGGTCTCGGCGGCGGCCCAGCACTGCTCGGCCCGCTGCCAGTACTCCTCCTCGGAGAGGGACGCCGAGGGGCTGGGGGAGGGGAGCACCTGGGTGGGGCCGAAGTGGTTGCCGCCGCCGGGCGGCGGGCCGGGGGCGGTCGCGGTGGGCCGGGGCGCCGGGTCGGCCGCGGTCCCGGTGGCCGTCGGCACGGTGCCCGTGGTGCCTGGGGTACCCGTGGTGCCCGCCGGTCCTCCCGGGCCCGGGCCCGCCACGGGCGGCGGGGGCGGGGCGGCCGGGGTCGTCGGGGGGGCCGGCCGGGGCGGCGCGGCGGGGCCGGCCGCCGGCGCGGACGGCTGCAC
>NZ_JBHVRK010000025.1:0-82639 GCF_042885845.1 Kitasatospora sp. NPDC058032
TCCTCGATCCCGTCGGTGAGGCCCAGCATGTCCATGGTGCGCATCTTGGCCCGGACCACGTCGGTGTTCCCGGCGGCGGCCACGTTGAGGTCGAGGCCGCCGGGGCCGTCGAGGGTGGCCAGCGCCATGCCGCTGTTGTAGTCGACGAGGGCCGCGCCGATGGCGCCCTCGATCGTGGTCATGGCCTGCTTCAGCGCGCCTGCGGCGTCGGTCATGGTGGTGTCTCCAGTTGGTCGGACGAGAATCGGGGGGATTCGGTCACGGGTCGGTGGTGGTCGGTAGCGGTCGGTAGTGACGGCTCGTGAATCGGAAGGAATCAGTCGGAAGCGGTCGTGTCGTTCAGCAGCTCGGCGATGCGCCGGGCGGAGCGGCGGGCCTCCAGGTGCAGGCGGCCGACGTTCGCGTCCGGGTGGGCGAGGACGGTGAGCACGCAGCTGCCGCCGGCCGCGTAGATGGCGACGTAGCCGTGCTCGCCGCGGACCAGCGACTCCCGGAACTCGCCCTGGCCGGTGCTGTCGGCGAGCCGGTGGGCCAGACCGAGCGAGGCGGCGCTCATCGCCGCCAGGCCCGAGGGCTCGGCCCCGTGGGTGTCGTGGGCGATCAGCAGGCCGTCCGCACTGGCGACCAGGCCGCCCGCGAGATGCGGCACCCGTTGCCTGAGGGCGCGGAGTTCGGTCAGCAGTTCGGTCTCCAAGGCGATCAGTTGTCTCCTTCCGGCACGCTGCTTGAGCGTCCGCCTCATGGCCGTGAGGGCGGGGTCGCGGGCGGAGCGTGGTTCAAAGTCGGGCCTCCAGAAGGGTGCGGACCCGGATCAGCAGGGTGATGTCCGGGACGGTGGACGGGAGTGGGATCGGGGGCGGGCCGGTCGCGTCGCCGCCGAGGGCGGCGAGCGCCGCACCCGGCGAGCGGTGGAGCAGACCGCCGGGGGTCCTCGGCGTCGGCACTCCGTCGGCCGCGCCGTCCGGAACCTCGCCGGCCGACCCCGTACCCGCCGACCCCGTACCCGCCGACCCCGTACCCGCCGACCCCGGGCCCGGACCGGCCCAGGTCAACAGGCCGGCCGCGGCGAGCCGACGGACGTCCGCCGTGGTCACGAACCCGGAGCGGCCGAGCAGCCGGGCCAGCTCCGCCGGGGTCCTCCGGCCGTCCGCGTGGTCGAGCAGCTCGCACTGGCGCCGGGTCGGCGGGCGGACCCGGCGGGCGTGCCGCCCGAGGGCGGCGGGGGCGGCCTGCACCGCCCGCACGGCGTTCGCGGGTGCCCGGCACAGCGGCGCGGTGTCGAACAGGGCCGAGGGCAGGATCCGGTCCAGCAGGTGCCGTCGGCGTTCGGCCTCCCGGCGCAGCCGGTGGGCGCCGACCGCGGCCACCGGGCCGAGCCAGTGCCGCACCCCCGGTGCGAAGGTCCAGGAGGCCGGCGGCGCAGGGGAGTCGAGCAGGAAGCAGGCGGCGTCGTAGAGCGCGACGAGGTGGCAGAGTTCGAGCTCACCGCGGGTCAGCCGGCCCTGTTCGACCAGGCCCTCGCCGACCCGGGCGTGCGGGCCGAACCGGTGGACCGCCTTCAGCCAGGCTGCACGGCTGAGTCGGCCGGAGGCGGTGAGCAGGGTGGCCAGGTCGGGGGCACGGTCGGATTCGGCGTGGGCGACCAGGCCGTCGACGAGGTAGACGGCGCCGCCCGGGCCGCGCAGCGCGCCGGTGGCGCGTTCCCCGGCGAGCCGTTCGACCGCCGCACCGGCCCGAAGGTCGCTCGCGACGGTGTTCGTCATCCGAGCACCAGGTCCTTGGTGAGCGCCTGGAGACGGAAGCGGGCACCGGCGAGGTTGCCCTCGGCGCGGTCGAGCCAGAGGTGCAGGACGAGCCGGCTGTCGAAGACGGTGTCGATGAAGCAGAGCAGGTGGTAGCTGTGGTCGGTGGTCAGGATGATGTCCTGCACCGGCGTCTCGCGGTCCTCCCCCGCGGTGAAGGTCGCGGCCTCAACGGCCGCCCGTACCAGGTCGGTTGCCTCGGCCGCCGTGGTGTCGTGGTCGCCGGTCGGACTGACTCCGGCACTGCCCAGGGCGAGCCCGCTGCTCCAGTCGATCAGACTCGCGGCGCGCGCCCCGGCGATCTCCATCGCCTGGGTCAGGCACTCGTCGATACCCGGCACTGGGGCTCCTTCGGAGGGTTCGGGGAGGAAACGGCACGGCGGGGCGGGGCCACCGCGTGCCGGCCGGAATGCCGCGACTGGTGGCATGTCCGACACGGAAGGGTAATGTCGGATTCGCCGCATTGAACGTGCCAGTGGCATATTCACACCATAAGGACACAATTTCAGCCATTCTCTGCCGACTCATCGGCTCCGCCGCAGGTCGGAGGGCCGGAGACGGCCGGGGGCGGGGAACGGAAGGGCAGTCCATGCAGCAGCCACAACGCGCGGTCGGCTGGCACGAGGCCACCTGGCTCAACGAGCCCGAGCACGCGGAGGCCGACGGCAGCGGTCTTGTCGTCACCGCGCGCCGACGCAGCGACTTCTGGCGCACCACCGGCTACGGGTTCGTTCGCGACGACGGGCACGCCCTGCTCAGCGGATTTCCGCAGGGCGGCGCGACCGAGGTGACCTTCGTCGCGGACTTCGACACGCTGTACGACCAGGCCGGTCTGATGATCCGCGTCGACGCCGGGACGTGGATCAAGGCCGGGGTCGAGATGAACGACGGCGTCCCGCACGTGGGGGCGGTCGTCACCCGGGGTGTCTCGGACTGGTCGCTGGCCCCGGTTCCCGACTGGCAGGGGCAGGAGGTGACCGTGCGCGCCAGCCGCAGCGGGGACGCGGTGACGATCCGCGCCCGCTCCGGGAGCGGCCCCTGGCACCTGGTCCGGTTGGCACCGCTGGCCCCGGACGCCCCCGCGACGGCAGGCCCCTTCTGCTGCTCACCCGAGCGGGACGGCCTGCGCGTCCGCTTCACCCGGTTCACCCAGGGGCCTGCCGACTCCGCCCTGCACCAGCCGGCGGACTCCTGAACGAGCGCCGCCCGCCCGACGCCCGCCCACGGGCCCGGCGACACCCCGTCAGCCGTCCGCCTGGTCGGACCCCGCGAGGCAGTGGCTCCTGACGGCGTCGATGGTGGAGGCGATGAGCCGGGACTGGGCGAGGGGGACGAGGTAGCCCGGGCGTCCCGTGACGGCCTTCTCCACGGCCTGGACCATGAAGCGGTACGGGTCGAGGGCCGGGTAGGTACGGGACGTCCGGCCGGCGCCGGTCAGCACGGCGGGGGCCGTGGCCGCACAGAAGGCCGGTGCCGACAGCCCGAGTTCGCCGGTCGCTCCGGTGACGGTGAACTCCTCGGCGTGGGAACCGTTCAGCGAGCAGTGGATCTCGGCGACACCGCCGCCGGTGAACTCCAGCAGGCATGAGGACTCGCGGTCCGCCGAGCCGATGTCCCAGCGGTCCTGCTTCGCCCACACCACCTTGGGGGCCAGCCAGCCGAAGGCGGCCAGGGCGGCGGACACGGCGTAGTAGCCGACGTCCAGGAGGGCGCCGCCGCCCAGGGCGGGGTCGCGACGGTAGTTCCCCGGGGACGGCGCCAGACCGTCGAACCGCGCCGTGACGCCGGTGACGGTGCCGATCGCGCCGTTCGCGATCATGGACTCCAGGTCGCGGGTCCGCGGGTGCCAGCGGTTCCAGGCCGCCTCCACGAGCAGCCGGCCGGTGTCGGCGGCGGCGCGGACCATGGTGTCGACCTCGGTGGCGGACAGCCCCAGGGGCTTCTCGCAGATGACGTGCTTGCCGGCGCGCAGGGCCGCCTCCGTCCAGTGGCAGTGGGCGCTGTTGTGGAGGGCGATGTAGACGACGTCCACCTCGGAGTCCCGGAGCAGCGCCTCGTAGGAGGAGTAGGCCTTGCGCGGGGCCAGCGCGCGGGCCCGTTCGGAGCTGCTGGACGCCACGGAGTGCAGGGTGGCGCGGGGGTCGGCGTGCACCGCCGGTGCGAGGCTGGAGTGGGCGATCGAACCCGCGCCGAGGAAACCCCAGTTCGTCATGTCGACTCCTTCGTCCGCGGCCGTCCGGGGACCGTGGTCGGCAGTCCGAGGGTGTCCAACTGCCGTTCCCGGCACTGCCGCAGGAGTTCGGGGGCGAGCATGGACGTCTTCATCGACGGGCCGGCGCCGTACTCCAGGAACACCCGCCGCACATCGCCCGCGTCGCTCAGGGCGACCCGGTCGGTGATCAACGGCCGGGCGTCCACGAGACCGGTCCTGAGCATGCGCAACGCGACGTTCATGACGTTGGCGGACCGGGACATGGAGAACAGGCGGACGTCGAACGGGGTGGAGCGCAGGTGCAGACCCTTGGCGAGGATCAGCCAGGTGCTGATGCGCTGCGGGACGGAGGTCGCGCCGAAGATGACGTACGTCCCGCCCGGCCGGAGCAGTCCCATGGCCAGTTCGCGGATGTCCTTGCCGGTCGTCGTCGCGGAGGAGTCGATGTGCGGCAACGCGTCGAAGACGTAGTCCGCGTACTGGTCGTGGTGCTCATGGACGAACGCGTCGAGCTCGGCCGCCTGGGTGTCGGTGTTGAAGGCGGACGACGCGCCGTGCACCAGCGCGGTGGCCAGCCGCGGGTCGCTGCGGTCCAGCACCGTCACCGAGCCGGCCCCCAGGTACGCGTTCAGGACCTGGACGGCCAGCAGCGCGCTCGGGCCGCAGCCCAGGACCACGCAGACGTCACCGGGACGGCAGGGATTGAGCAGGATGGAGCGGAGCACGGAGGTCAGGGGCTCGACCACGGAGGCCAGGTCGGTGGGGACGTCGGCCGGTATGGCGACGACCGCGGCCTGGGCGGCGTCGTAGAAGTTGCGCTGGGTGTACCAGGCGGTCTCCAGCTCGGGCCGGCCCGCGAAGAGCGGCCGGAGCAGCCGGTACTCGGCCATCCCGTCGAAGTCGGTCTGTCCCCAGTAGGCGATGCGGTCGCCGGTCCGCACGTCGCCCGCGAGCCGGCGCCCCACGTCGACGACCCGGCCGACGTACTCGTGGCCCGGAACGATGGGCCACGATTCCGGGGTGATGTGGCCGCGGAAGTACGAGACGTCGGTGGAGCAGATCGAGACGGCCTCGGTGTGCAGCACGATCTCGTCGGGCCCGCAGACCGGGTCGGGCACGGCCGTGCGGGAGAGTTCGCCGGGGGCGTTCATCAGATAGGCGAACACGGCAGCCCTCCAAATGGTGGGTGGGTTCGTGAGCGGCGACGTCAGGACCGGGGCGGGCCTCGGCGCGGACGCGGGTTTCCCGGGTGCCGGAAACCGGGTGCGGTGACTTCGGCGGAATCGGGAATCGCTGCCGATGCTTCCAGCCGGGTCAACGAAGGGCGCGCCGGACTGTCCGAACGGGTGAATTCCGAACGAAGCGGTTTGAGTCGAGGCGGGGTCGTTTCCGCTGGTGGCGGCCGTCGGCACTTGTTACGTTGGAAACGAGGTGCCCCGTGAGGCCCGACCGGCCAGATGATCGAGCCGCGCGCCGATGCCCGAGGAATATCCGCTGCGCACACATCCGGGACAGTCCTGTGGACCACACCGATGTCGACGTTCACGACGTCGCGAAGATGATCGATCACTCGCTGCTGCGGCCCGAGCTGACCACCCGAGATCTGCTCGAAGGCTGCGCACTCGCCGCCCGCTACGACGTGGCCTCGGTCTGTGTGAAGCCGGTCGACGTGGCCAGGGCCGCCAAGGAGCTCTCCGACACCGGAGTGCTCGTCGGCACCGTCGTCGGCTTCCCGCACGGCGCCTCGCTCACCGCCGTCAAGGTGGCCGAAGCCCGGGCGGCCCTGGCGGACGGCGCCCATGAACTCGACATGGTGCTCTGCATCGGGCGCCTGCGCGGTGGCGAGGACGACACCGTGGCCGAGGACATCCACGCCGTCGTCCAGGCCGCCCGGGAGGCCCGGGCCCTGGTGAAGGTGATCTTCGAGAACGCCTATCTCACCACCGACGAGAAGATCCGGGCCTGCCGGCTGAGCGACCAGGCCGGCGCCGACTACGTGAAGACGTCCACCGGCTTCGCCCCGTCCGGCGCGACGGTGGAGGACATCCGGCTCATGCGGGCCAACGTGCCACCCCGGATGAAGGTCAAGGCCGCCGGCGGCGTGCGCACCCTCGACCTGCTGCTGGAGATGGTCGAGGCGGGAGCCTCCCGCTTCGGCGCCACCGCCACGGCCGCCATCCTCGACGACCTGGCCGCCCGCCGCGCCGCCGCGCCCTGACCGCGCGGACCCGCCGCTGAACGGGCCGGTGCCTCACCGGGGCCGGCCGGCCTTCCACGGCTTCACCCGGACAGGCGCTTGTGCGGCGCGGTGGGCGGCCGGTGCAATGGTGGTCACCACGTGTGATCGGTCCAGCACTCTGCGAGGGCGTCGATGAACCCATGCACGCCCCCGTGCAGGTGCAGGTGCGGGCGTCCGGGTGGCCGGCTGTGCGAACGCACGGTGCCGCACTCCAGCTCGCCCAGCGTTCACGCGGGTGATGCGGTGACGCGAGGGAAGTCCGGCGCGTTCGACACCGGTTCCGCCGGACTGATCGTCCGCAGGACCGGGGGAGCGGGCCGCTATGTCCTCACCTGCGGCCACGTACTCGGCCTGGCTCCGGCCGATACGGCGCCGCCGGATGTCAAGGTGGTGTACTCGCCCGAGTTGAGCACCTGCTGCGGCTTCGAATGCAGCAACCCGATCGGGAAGGTCGTGGGCGGCACGCTGCCGCAGCTCGTGTTCAAGACGATCCAGAACAAGATCACGATCGGCCAGGTCGACTTCGCCGTGGACGCCGCGCTGGTCGAGCTGGGCAGCGACGCCGCGGCGTCGAACGACGTGCCGAAGATCGGGAAGATCTCCGGTGTCCGTGACCTCGTCTCCGAGTGGTCGCTCTCCGCCGCCCAGCCGACCGACGGACCCCTGCCGGCGGCACGCCAGATCGCGGTGCGGAAGTACGGCGCGAAGACCGGCCTCACCGCGGGCACGATCGCCGCTCTGCGGAAGGTGCCGATCAAGGAAAAGGTCGGCGATACCGTGGTCGACGGACAGGCCTGGCTGTTCGAGGTCCAGGTGGCGGCGTCCGCGGGTCAGTCGGTCCATGAGTACAAGCTGGACATGAATCGGTACAAGACCGACGACCCCACCAGTACCCCGTCCTCCATCGCGGCGGATCTCAGCGGTCCGGGAGTGGACGTCAAGCCCGGGGGGTCCACCGACACGCCCACGGTTGTCGTCAAGAGCGCACAGTTCTCCGAGCCGGGCGACTCGGGCGCGCCGATCGTCGACAGCGACGGCAAGGTCGTCGGCCTTCTCACCAGCGGAGTCACCAAGCAGATCTATGTGGTGGGGCAGTCCCAGCCGGTGGACATCCTGACCGGCCAGTCCCACGGCCTCTTCATCGACCCGGTGTTCAGGCTCCGGCAGGTGGAACTGCTCCCGGCCGCGCTGAGCTCCGCGGGCCGCCCGGTCGCCGCACCCGGCACGGCCATCACCCGCGCACGGCCGGTGGACTGGTCGGCCGTCCGCAGCGCCTGGGCGGTGGTGGAGGGCAGCGAACTCGGGGCCCGGCTGGGAGCGCTGGTCCGCCGGCACATGCACGAGGTGCGTCACCTGGTGCACCACAACCGCCGGGTGATGGTGACCTGGCACCGCTGCAAGGGGCCCGCCTTCGTCAACCACGCGCTGAACACCGCCGACCGGCCGCGGTGGCCGTTGCCCACGGCGATCGACGGCGTCAGTCCGCTGCAGGCGCTGCTCGCGATGCGGGACGTGCTCATGGCCGAGGGCGGCGCGTCCCTGCGTGCCGACATCGCCGCACACCAGGACCGGGTGCTCGACCTCGCCGGACGTACCACGTCCCTCCTCGACCTCCTGGAGCTCGCGGACTCCACGCCTCCGGCGGCGGTACGGATCGTGAACTCCCGCGGGGTGCCGGGGGTCGCCGGTGTCCTGGTCCGCGACAGCCGGGGCGTCACGTACCTCCTGGCGAGCCATCACGTCGTCTTCGGGGCCGGAGCGGAGGAGGGCGACATCGTGTGGGCCCTGCCGCTCGCGGCCGACCCCGCCGACCCGGCCGACCCCGCCGACCCGGCCCCGCTCGGGCACGCCCGGCGCGGGCACCTGGGGCTGGTGGAGTTCGCCGGAGAGGCCTGCTACGTGGACGGTGCGCTCATCGAACTGGACGACGCGCCGAACCGGCCCGCGTGGCTGCGCGACGCTCTCGCGGGCGCGTGGCCCACCGCGGCCGGGCGGGCCGAACCCGGCGCCGCGGCGCACAAGAGGGGCGCGGCCACGGGCCTGACACAGGGCACGGTGCTCGATGTCGCCTACCCGGACCGCCCCTTCATCGACGGGCGGGAATGGACCGCGCCGGGACAGCTGCTGGTCGCCTCCCGTGATCCGAGCCGGGCCTTCTCGGCACCGGGCGACTCGGGCGCCCCGCTCCTGGACGACCGGGGGCGCGTCCTCGGCCTGCTGTGGGGCGCCACGGCCGCCGGTGACGGCGTCGCCTGCCCGGCGGAGCCCTTGCTGAACCGACTCGGCGTCGATCCCGTGGGGGCGCTGCCACCCGGCGGCGCCGCCCAGGACGCACCACGACGGGAGGAGCCGGTATGACATCCGCCACCGCGACCGACTGGCGACAGCTGCTGCCCGAGGTCAGAGAGGCCCTGAGCACGTTCCCCGAGGTGGAGGGCGTGGGTCTCGGCGTGGCGGATACCGACAGCACCGCGCTCGTCTGGCGCGTCTACGTGCGAGACGACCAGGACGCAGCCCGCGACGGAGTGCCGACGACGTTGCTCGGTCTGCCCGTGCACGTCGTGACCGCCCGCGCGAGTGTCCGGACCGCCGACGCGCCCTTCGTCACGGCCGGCGCGAGCATCGAGACCAATCACAACGAGGGCGAGGGCACCCTCGGCTGCTTCGCGCGGGACAGCAGCGGCAAGGCCGTCCTGCTGACCTGCTCCCACGTCCTGTTCCCGGGCTTCAGGATCATCGACGACCTCGCCGTCTACATGCCCAAGTACAGCAAGTGCTGTTCCAACGGTGTGCGGATCGGCACACCCGTCTACGACCGGAGCGTCAAGGCCCAGCCCGCGGAGGGCAACGAATGGGTGGGCGGCTACCACGACGGCACGTGGACCGGCGGCTTCAACTGGATTCCGGCGAAGGTCCGGGTCATGGGAACCGCGGTGAACGGCCATGCCAGCGAGTTCGACTGTGCGACGGCGAGGCTCGACCCCGGCGTGAAGTTCCACAACGCCTGGCAGGTCAACCTCGGCGGCTCGACGACCACCATTCCTCTCAGGGGCGCTGTCACCGACGGGCACGGCATCGTCCCGGGGCCGCTAACAGGTACGTTGCCGAGCGAACAGCAGTACGTGCGGATCTACAACGCCGTCAACGGCCGGCTGAAGTTCGGCACGATGCTCAGCCACCCGGCCACGCAGGACGACCCCGACCCGCTCGTCTTCACGGTCGGGATCTCCGACGCCAGGGACCACGGGGCGGGCTCGAAGGCGAACGTGAACCAGTTCCTGATCCTGCCCAGGCCGAGCCCCGTTCCTGGCCAGTCGTTGAACGACGGCTATCACAATGGCGAGGAGCTGACCTTCGAAGGCGGCGACTCGGGCAGCATGGTGATCAACCAGGACAACATGATCATCGCGATGATCATCCGCGCCGGCCCGATCGACGAGTTCTTCAAACTCGACCGCAGCGCCATCGAGTTCTCCAGCATCGGCAACATCGCGATCGCCACCCCCATCGCCAAGGTTCTCAACTTCCTCCAGGTGTCGATCCCCGCGGTCGACAAGGGCTGGTCGGACACGGTCGCCAGCGCCGGAAGTCCGTCACCCCTCCTGCTGCGGGGGCCCGCGACCGCCGCCGAACTGGCCCGGCGACGCACCGCGGAGGAGCTGCGCGGGCAACTGCGCACCAGCGTGCTCGGCCGGCTCCTGCTGGGCAAGATCCCGCAGCACCAGAAGGAGGTGCGACGGCTGCTGACCTCGGTACGCCAGGTGGCCGCGGTCTGGCACGCCCTGCAGGGACCCGCCTTCTACCACCACTGCGTGCGGGGCGCCGAGCATCCCGGACACCCCGTCCCCGACCGCATCAACGGCGTCAGCCGTGCCCAACTGGTCGACGGCATGCTGCCGTTGCTCATCCAGTACGCCACCCCGCCGCTCCGCCGGGACCTGGAACGCTACGGGCGGCCGGTGATCGGGGCGCTGCTGTCGGTGGACACCCTGCACGACGTGCCCGGGGCGCTCGCCCGGCCGGGAGGCCGGTCATGACGGGCCGGCGCGGCACGCTGGAGATCCTGGTCGGCCGGCTCGGCACGCTGCTGTCCCCGCTGACCGGCCTGAGCCAGCAGGGCGCCCAGGAGCTCTTCGCCGACGTCGGCCTGCCGCTGACCGACGCGCAGGCGGCCGCCCTCGCGCCGACCCTGGGCACCACCACCGGCGCCGTCGGATTCCTGGGCGAGCTGCTCGACACCCTGCAAGGCGCCATCGCCGCGGAGAAGTGGGGCGACGTCCTGCAGCAGCTCGTCCAGATCGGCGGGCAGATCAACACGATCGTCTCCGGATTCGACGGGCTCAAGTCCGCGCTGGCCGCGCTGAACCTGCCGGGCGCCGACCAGATCCTCCCGAACCTGCCGGAGCGGCTGTTCAACCTGCTGCTCGTCAAGCACCTGGAGGGCGGCCAGGGTGTCAACGACCTCCTCGAATTCTCCGGTGTCCTGGTGCGCACGGATCACAACACCGGTCTGTTCGATCCGCAGAAGCCGTTCTTCACCGAGAACACCCTGCACCTGGAACGCCTCGGGGGCTGGCTGCAGAACCCCCTGGCGCAGCTGGGCGCGCTGTACGACTGGGGCACGCCGGGCTTCGACGGTCTGAAGATCCTCACCGTGCTCGACCGGCTGGCCGCCCATGCCGGGCTTCCCTCGCTCCTGGACACCACCACCACGCCGCCGGCCCTCGACCTGGTGTTCGCGGTCCTCGTACCGCGCACCGACGTCCAGCCGCACGGCATCGCCCTCGCACTGCCGGCGGGCCTGGCCAAGGGCACGCTGGAGCAGTCCGGCGGGGCCTGGACGCTCACCGTGAGCCTGGACGCGGACGTGCCGGCGGGAACCACCCTCGTCCTGCGGCCCGGCGCCTCCGCGGTCGAGCCCCCACCGGGTGCGACCGTCGCGGCGACGGCGGAGGTCGTCCACAGCTACCGCCGCGACCCGGACGACCCGCTGCTGCTGCTGTCGCTCCCCGGCGGCAGCAGGGTGTCGGTCGAACAGGTCGACTCCACCGTGCGGCTGCGGGCCCGGCCGGACGGCAGCCTCGACATCGGCCTCGGCCTCCAGCTCCAGCGGGGCAAGGTCCTCATCACCCTCGGCGACGACAGCGACGGGTTCCTCGCGACCCTGCTGAAGGACGTGCGCATCGAGAGCACCTTCGAGCTGGGCGCCCGGTTCACGGTGGCCGACGGCCTGCGCTTCGAGGGCAGCGGCGGCCTGGAGGTGCAACTGGCCTCCCACGTCGGGCTGGGTGCCCTCGACCTCAGCGCGCTCACGCTGACCGTGGGCATCAAGGACGGCACCTTCGCCCTCGGCCTGTCCGCCGACGTGAAGGGGAGCCTCGGTCCCGTCTCGGCCGTCGTCCAGGGCCTGGGCACCGACATCCCCGTGGTCCTCGCCCCGCTCGGCAAGGGCAATCTGGGGCCGGTCGACATCCGCCCGGACTTCCGGCCCCCGACGGGCGTCGGCCTCGCTCTCGACCTCCAGTTCGTCAGCGGCGGCGGCTTCCTGGGCTACGACGCGGACCGCCACGAGTACGCCGGGACGCTGGCCCTGCGCCTGGCCGGGTTCATCGACGTCAAGGCGATCGGACTCCTCTCGACCCGGATGCCCGACGGAACTCCGGGTTTCTCCCTGCTGCTGGTGCTGACGGCCGAGTTCGGCGGCATCGGCCTGCAACTGGGGTACGGGTTCACCCTGCTCGCGGTCGGCGGGCTGCTCGGCCTGAACCGGGCGATGAACCTGACCGCGCTGACGGAAGGCGTCCGCACCGGCGCCATCGAGTCGGTGATGTTCCCCAAGGACGTGGTGGCCAACGCGCCGCGCATCCTCAGCGACCTGCGGGCCTTCTTCCCCCCTCGGGAGGGGACGTTCCTGGTCGGGCCGATGGCGAAGATCGGCTGGGGCACTCCCACCCTGATCAGCGTCTCCGTCGGCGTCATCGTCGAGATCCCCGGGAACATCGCCATCGTCGGCGTCCTGCGCTGCAGCCTGCCCGCCGAGGACCTGCCCCTCATGGTCCTCCAGGTCAACTTCGTCGGAGCGATCGAGTTCGACAAGCAACGGCTGTGGTTCTACGCCCAGTTGTTCGAATCGCGCGTCCTGATCATGACCATCGAGGGCGGGATGGGCCTGCTCATCGGCTGGGGCGGGGGAGACTTCGTCCTGTCCGTCGGCGGCTTCCACCCGTCGTTCCGGCCGCCCCCGCTGCCCTTCCCGGTCCCGCCGCGCATCGCGGTCGACATCATCCACACACCCACCGCCCTCATCCGGGTCAGCGGCTACTTCGCGGTCACCAGCAACAGCGTGCAGTTCGGCGCCCAGGCGGAACTCGTCCTGGGCTTCGACGACTTCGGCCTCCAGGGGCACCTCGCCTTCGACGCCCTGTTCCGGTTCTCCCCGTTCGCCTTCACCATCGACATCGCGGCCGACCTCACGCTGAAGGCCTTCGGCGTCGGCGTCTTCGGCGTCCACCTCCAGTTCCAGCTGGAGGGCCCGGCGCCCTGGCGGGCCCACGGCCGCGGATCGATCTCGCTGCTCTTCTTCGAGATCTCCGCGAACTTCGACCTGACCTGGGGCGACAGCCACAACCCCACGCTCCCTCCGGTCGACGCCCTCGCCCTGCTCGGCGACGAGATCGGCAAGGTGGAGGGCTGGCGGACCGAGCTGCCCACCGGCGGAAGCCAGGCACTGGTCAACCTGCGCACCCTGCCCGCCACGGACGGCCTGGTCCTGCACCCGCTCGGCACGCTGTTCATCCGGCAGCGCGTGATCCCGCTGCACGTGCGCGTGGACCGGGTCGGAGCCCAACGGCCGCTCGCCGGACACCGCTTCGGCGTCGCACCGGCCCCGGACAGCGGTCTGACACAGGCCTCGACCACCACCGACCGGTTCGCCATGGCCCAGTTCCAGGACATGGACGACGCGGCGAAGCTGAGCCGCCCCGCCTACGAGGACCAGGACGCCGGGCTGGAGCTGACTCCCCTCCAGGGGACGCTCGCCTCCGCCCGCGCCGCACGACGCAGCGCCCGCTACGAGATGATCGTGATCGACAGCAGGCGCCGCCCCGCGACCCTCCGGGCCGAGGGCAGGACACGCATCCCGGACCCGTCCGCGCCGGCGGCGGCCAAGCGGCTGTACGCGGTCAGCCCGGCCGTGTTCCAGCAGCTCCTCGGCGGCAGCAGCACCGGCCGCTCCGCGCTCTCCCAGCACGAGGCCACGCTGCGCCAGCCGTTCGCCGACGACGTCCTCCGGGTGACCGGGCAGCGCTACGCCGTCGCGTACCGGCGCAACAACCGGACGGCGTTCTCGCCCGGCACGCCCGCCTTCGCCGCCGCCCCGGCCGGTTTCCTCAGCCAGGCCGCCGCGACCGACGCGCTCGCCGCGATGGAGGACGCCGACCCGCGCCGGCAGGGCACCCTGCACGTCATCCCCCAGTCGGAGACGGTGGGCACTCCGGCCACCCCGGGCGGATGGACCGGCGCGGCGAACATCCCGACGGCCCTCGCGGCCGACACGGGCACGGACACCGCCGTCCTGCTGGCGACGGGCCGGGTCCTGCTGGCCGGCGGCACGGACGAGACCGGGGGCGCACGGACCGACAGCCTCCTGTTCGACCCGGTCGGCGGCACCTGGAGCCAGGCGGACCGGCTGCGCACCGGCCGCCGCGGGCACGGCCTGGTCAGGCTGGGCAGCGGCGGCGTCCTGGCCGTCGGCGGGCTCGGCACGGACGGCGCGGCATTGAAGTCCGCCGAGGGCTACGACCCCGTCGCCGGGACCTGGTCGACGCTCCCCGGGGCCATGAACACCGCTCGGTACGGGCACTCCGTCACGGCCCTCGCCTCCGGGCACGTCCTGGCCGCGGGCGGCACCGGTGCCCGTGGAGCGGAGCCCGTCGCCCTGGCCTCCGCCGAGCTGTTCGACCCCACCACCGGCACCTGGAGCGCCGCCGGGCCGATGACGGACGCCCGCACCGGGCACCGGGCGGTGGCGCTGAGGAACGGCTCCGTCCTGGTCGTCGGGGGCACGGTGTCCACCGGCCGCGGACCCGCGCCCCTCGCCTACTGCGAGCTGTACGATCCCGGCGCCGGTACCTGGAAGCCCACGGGCGGCCTCACCACCGCACGCGTCGGCCACCAGGCGACCCTCCTGCCCGACGGCCGGGTCCTCGTCACCGGCGGTGACACCCCCACCGGCCGTCCCCGCGGCGGATACCGCGCCGGCAGCGTGGCCACCGCCGAGCTCTACGACCCCACCACCGGCCAGTGGACCCCCGTCTCTCCCATGCCCGGCGGGCGCAGCCGGCACCGGGCCGTGCTGCTGTCCACCGGCAAGGTCCTCGTCCTCGGCGGGACCGGCGCACCGGGCGACCACGCGGGATTCCGCGGCACCGTCACCTACGACCCCGCCGCGGACACCTGGTCCCCGACCGGCGGACTGGCCACCGGCCGCTGGGACTTCACCGCCCTGGCGCTCTCCGACGGACGGGTCCTCACCACCGGTGGCCGTGTCCTCGCCGGCCCGGCGGCTCCCGGAGGCACGGATGTCCTCACGGACACCGCCGAGATCTTCACCCCGTGAACGCATCGACCGGAACGCATCAACAGGCACGCATCGACGACGAAGGGGTTCGCGCCCATGACCAGTACCCTCGCGGCGGCGACCGGGAAGTGGACGGCCACCGGCGACCTGCCCGCAGCCGCAGGCTGGTACGGCCGGCATGACCACGCGATCGTGCTGACCGGCACGAAGGTCCTCGTCGTGGGCGGCTCCGACGGATCGGCCGCGGCCCTCGCCCGCGCCGCCGTCTACGACCACACCACCAAGGCGTGGACCGCCACCGGAGCTCTGCAGACACCCCGTCGGCTGCACACCGCGACCCGGTTGTCCGACGGCAAGGTGCTGGTCGCCGGAGGCATCAGCGGAACCGCCCAGTTCCCGGCGCCGGGCCTGGCCGCGGCGGAGATCTACGACCCCGTCGCCGGCACCTGGAGCAGCACCGGGAGCATGCACACCGCGCGCTGGGGACACAGCGCCGCCCTCGTGGGCGACAAGGTGCTCGTCGCGGGCGGTACGACGATCCGGTCCGCCCAGTCGGTCAAGGCCCTGGCCTCCGCCGAGCTGTTCGACCCGGCCACCGGGACGTGGACGGAGACGGCACCGATGACCGACGCCCGCAGCGGGCACCCGGCGGTCGTGCTGGCCAACGGCCGGGTGCTGGTCACCGGCGGCACCCTGCCCACGGCCCGTGACGAGGACACCGCACTGGCGTACTGCGAACTCTTCGACCCCGGCACCGCCACCTGGAGCCCGACCGGCGCCCTTCTCGCCCCCCGCGCCGAGCACCAGGCCACCGCGCTCGCGGCGGGAGCCGCGGTGCTCGTCACCGGCGGACGGGCGCCGGGCGGTCCCGGCGACGGCACCTTCGACCCGTTCAGCCGGGCCGGGGCGGAGCTCTACAGCCAGGACACCGGAACGTGGACCGCGGTACCGGACATGCCCGGCGGCCGTGCCCTGCACCGCGCCGTTCCGCTCGGGGGGACGCAGGTCCTGGTGGTGGGAGGCGGCGACGGCGCGGGTGACGACGTCGGCTATGCGAGCGCCGCCCTCTTCGACTCCGCGACCCGCAGCTGGAGCGCCGCGGCAGGGCTGAGCACGGGCCGGTTCGCGTTCGCCGCCGCACCCCTGTCGGACACCCTGGTACTGGTCGCCGGGGGCGTCGTGCGCTCCGGACAGGCCGCGGCCGACCCCGGCGTCCAGGAGCTGACCGTCAAGGCGGAGTTCTTCGACGTGGCCGCGGCGGTCACCCCGTGACGGCCAACGCCTACACGTTCCTGCCCTGGCTCCGGGCCGGCATCGCCACCAGGATCACCACCGATCCGGGGACCGCAGCCCGGGCGAGCGTTCCGGTCGCGCTGCGGGTCACCGCGGAGGACGGCACCGGCGCGGGGCCGCTCAGCCGTGACGTGCAGCGCACCGTGCAGATCTACGGTCCCGGCGACGTCATCGGGATCGATCCGCGCGCCGTCTCGCGCACCGAGCCGCGGTCCTGGATCACCAACATGGAACCCAACTACCTGGCGCACATCGAGTTCCAGGACGAGGACTTCCCCTGGCGCTACAGCCCCGCCGCCCCCGACGCCACCACACGCCGGCTGCTGCCCTGGCTGGCCCTGGTCGTGCTCGCCGCGGGGCCGGACTCCCGCTCCACCGACGGCGCCGAGTTCACCGACGGCAGGGCGCCCGGCCGGCCACTGCCGTACATCGCCGTGAGCAACCCGAGCGCTCTGCCGCCGTCCGACCAGCTGGGCGCCTGGGGACACGTCCACGTCGACGGATCGCTCGACTCACCCGTGGTCTCCGAGGACATGGGCACAGTGCTGCCCGCGCTCGCCCAGGTGCTGCGCACCAACGCCGACCACGCGTGCGCCCGGCTGCTGTGTCCACGTCGGCTGACTCCGGACACCGCCTATCACGCCTTCCTCGTACCCGCCTTCGAGACCGGACGCCTGGCCGGCCTCGGTCTTGACCCGGCCGCGGCGCCGGGCGCGCTCCACCCCAGCTGGGGGAAGAGCTACAACGGCCAGCAGGCTCCGGGGCAGCTGCCGTACTACCACCGCTGGTTCTTCTCCACCGGCAGTGCGGGCGACTTCGAGTACCTGGTCCGTCTGCTGGACCCCGTTCCCGACCTGGACCCCCGGGTCGGCCGCCGGGACCTCGACGTGCACCGGTCGGCGGGGCCCGGACTGCCCGGCATCACCGTGCCGACGGTGCTCGGCGGCGTGCTCAAGCTCGGCGGCGCGTTGCGGCAGCCGGACCGTCCGAGCGACGACTACGACAACTGGGACGATCTCCAGCGGCTCGGATTCCACTATCCGCACCCGTTCCAGCAGGCTCTGGCCGGTCTGATCAACCTGGCCGACGACTACCTCACCCGGACCCCGGCCGCCGCCCACAGCGCCCTGTCGACCACGCTCGCCGCGCCGGCCGTCGGCGCCGCCGATCCGGTGGTCACCCCGCCGCTGTACGGACGCTGGCACGCGCCGGCCTCCCGGCTGCTGACCGAACGCGACGGCAGCCCGGCCGCCAACCAGCGCAACTGGGTGCACCGGCTCAACCTCGACCCCAGGTTCCGGGTGGCGGCCGGCCTCGGTGCCCAGGTGGTGCAGAAGCGGCAGGAGGAGTTCATGCAGGCCGCCTGGGCCCAGGTCGGCGACGTCCTGGCCGCCAACGCGCGCATCCGGGCGGCGCAGTTGGCCCGCGAAGTGAGCACGGTGCTGCAGAACAAGCACCTGGACCCGCGGGCCGCGGCCCTCGCCGCGGTCCCCGCGTCGGGGAGGGCGCTCACCCTGTCCGCGCCGGCCCATTCCCGGGTCGTCACGACCACCCAGGCGGAGGCGGCGACGGCGAGCGGACGGTCGGCGGGCCCGGCCGAACAGGTCGCCGTCGGCTTCCACGTCTCGGAGAGCCGGGTCTCCACCGCCCCGGTGTCCGCGCCGATGCGCCGCATCACCCGGCCCGGATCACGGCTCGTGCGCGGGCTGCCGTTCACCGCGGACCAGCCGCCGCAGGACCTCATCGTCAGGATGGACGCGGACACCGGAGGCGTCACGGCCGCGCCCCCCAAGGTGCGGCCGGCCGCCGTGATCACGCCCACCCGGCTCGACCAGGTGCTCCACCCCACCCCGGCCGTCGCCGCGGTCGCGGCCGGGACCGCGGCCGCGACCGACCCGGTGGACCAGCTGCCGACGAGCCACGACTTCGTCCTGACGCTCCCCGGGGACACCTTCATCCCCTCTCCGGGCGGTGCGGACAGCCCCGAGGCCCAGTCCTTCAAGCAGGCGCTGCACGAGATCTACCAGGGCTACTCGGACGCCCAGCTGGGCGGCCAGGCCGGCGGACGCCGCCCGCTGAACGTCCTCGGCACCACGGCGGCGACACTGGCCGGACTGCGGCCGGACGACACCGTACCGCGGAGCCTGCTCAGCTCCGTCCGGCTGCCCGGGCGACTGGCACCCTTCGCCGAGCAGTTCCTCGAAGCCATGGCGTACCCGGTCCTGGACATGCCGATGTACCGGGCGCTGCTCGACATGTCGGTGGACCTGTTCATGCCGAACATCAACCTGGTCCCGCCCAACTCGATCACCCTGCTGGAGACGGACCAGGAGTTCATCGAGGCCTACCTGGTCGGGCTCAACCACGAGATGGCCAACGAGCTGCTCTGGCGCGAATACCCCACCGACCAGCGGGGCACGCCCTTCCGTCAGTTCTGGGACGTCCGCGCGGTGCCCGCCCTGCCGGGCGAGAGCGCCGGCGAACGGCACGAACGGCTGTACGACATCCCGCCGATCGCCACCTGGACGCAGGAGTCCAAGCTCGGCGAGCACAACAACCGCGAGACGGGCGTCCAGGCGAACGAGCTGGTGCTGGTCATCCGCGGCGAGCTGCTGAAGAAGTACCCCAACGCGGCGATCTACGCCCACCGCGCCCGCTGGGAACTCACCGACGGACAGCCCGACCCAGCGAAGGAACGCCTGCCCGTCGACCTGGTCGACGAGGCGAACCCCTCGCACGACGAGATCCGGCTTCCGCTGTACGAGGCGAAGATCGAGCCGGACATCTACCTGCTCGGCTTCGACCTCACCTCCACGGAGGCCAAGGGAGCCGAACCACCCGGCAGCGCGGGCTGGTTCTTCGTCATCAAGGAACGACCGGGGGAGCCCCGGTTCGGCGCGGACGTCGAACCCGACGCGACCCCGCCCCGGGTCGAGGTCTGGAACGACCTCTCCTGGCCGGACATCGATCCCGCGTCCACCGGGTTCGTCCGGCTCGACGAGAACACCGTGCCCGTCGTCCTGCGCGAGTTCGCCCACCCGGAGGACGACCCCGAGAAGCACGACCAGCACACCGAGGACCTGTCCCTGCCGCTGTGGCACGCGGGACTGAGCTCCGCCGACATCGCCTACGTCCTCTTCCGGGCACCGGTTCTGATGGCCGTGCACGCACAGGAGATGCTGCCGTGACCACCCTCCACCCGACCGCGGCCCTGCCGCTCAGCGACGACTTCCCGGTCCTCCTCGGACCGGTCCGCATCGAGACCCGCTTCACCGCCGCCGAGCTGCTCGTCCGGATCTTCCCCGACGAATGGTCGGTGGAGTCGTTCGAGCCCCTTCCCACCCCGGCGGAGATCGGCGCGGCCGACGCCTACTGGACCGCGCTGTGGCGGGCCGGCGGCAACGCGCCCGCCGAACAGGCCGCGTGGCAGGAGCTGACGGCCAGGGTGCCGGCGGGGCGGGCGAGCTGGCTGCTGCAGAACCGGCGCCCCGCCAACCCGGCGGAACAGCCCACCGGCGTGGACCCCGGCACCGCCGTTCTGGTGCTCGTCACCCCGCAGCCCGTGGCGGCGGCCGACCGGCAGCCCACCACCACGTACTGGACCGCCGTGTGGCAGGCCCACGGGGACCGGGCCAAAATCGCCGCGGCCGACGCAGCCCTGCTGGCGGCGGTGGGAGCCGCCCGCGCGGACGCCATCCGCGGCAGCCGGCCGGTCGGGATCGACGGCGCGGCGACGGCGACCGGGGACGGCGTCCTGGTGGCGTTCCTCGTCCTGCCGCCTCCCGCTGCCACGGCCGTGTCGTCGCGTTCCTGGACCCGGGCTCCCCAGGCCCGGCTGCTGCCCGACCGGTTCACCGTGACCGGGTACGTCGGCGCCGCCCAGGTGTTCTCCGTCACCGGTGCGCCGGTGCCGGCCACGCTGGACGTCGGACCCGACCCCGGCTCCGCCGAGAAGCCGAAGGTCAACGAGCAGACCGGGGAACTGTTCGTCCCCACCGCGCTGCGCTGGCTGACCGACTTCGACGCGGCGGTCGGCGTCGGCATGGCGGTGCGGGTGCCGCTGCAGGACAGCTTCCGGGGCGGCGTCGAACGGCTCGTCGTCCTCGGTCTGCGGGTGAACAGCACCGCCGACCAGACCGCCGGCGACCTCGCCGACCTGCTGACGCGCCAGTTGCGCAGCCAGGCCGGCTTCAGTCTGCTGCCGCAGGGCACCCCGACCAACAACAGCGAGGAGAAACCCGCGGGACAGGACCCGCGCGCGGTGTCCGCCGCGGTGCTGCGTTCCGCGTCCGCTCCCGTGGCCGCGGCGGCGGCCGACGACTGGACGACCAGGACGGACGGCCGGTGGTTCGCCGAACTCCTCGGCATCGACCCCGCCGTGATGACCGGGGTGGCGGGTGCGGACGGCACGGACCAGCGCGAGGCCAGGGCCGCGAACCTCGCGCTGTGGCCCGCCACCTGGGGCTCCTATCTGCAGACCATGCTGTACCCGGCGGTTCCGGACCCGGCGGTGAGCGACACCCGGGACTTCTTCGTCCGCCACGTCTCCGGACGCGGCCCGATTCCCGCGGTCAGGATCGGACGCCAGCCGTACGGCATCCTGCCGACGACCGTCTTCTCCCGGCTGACCTGGCCCCAGGCCGCCACCCACCGCCGGGCGCTGGGCGCCCTGCTGTCCGCGGCCGCCGACGACTGGAGGAACGCCACCGCCCAGGTGTCGTACCTGGGCAAGCACACCCGGCCCGGGGCACCGGCGGCCGATCCGCACCAGCTGCTGCTGGACATCCTCGCCCTGCACCCCACCTCGGCCGAGTACCACCAGCGCTACGCGCAGAGCGTCGAGGACATCTACAACCGCGAGAACCTCGGCAGCAACGGCCCGCAGGTGCTGCCGGCGCTGGACCGGCTCGGCATGCCGCAGCCGATCCTCGCCCTCCTGCACCGGCTGGCCCCGCCCGGACAGCCCGCCGTCGACCCGGCCATCGTCCGCCGCCTGTTCACCGAGGAGCAGTACCCGCTGCTCGGCCCCCTCGTCGACGACCAGCCGCTGTCCGAGAGCAGGACGGTCCGGTCCTACGTCCCCGACGGGCGCAACTACCTGCAGTGGCTCGCCGACAACGCGGCGCGCGACCTGGAGGCGGTCCGTCTGGAGAAGGGCTTCACCGACGACCGGCCCCCGGCGGCCGTGCTCTATCTGCTGCTGCGGCACGCGGTGCTGCTCGGCTGGGAGCAGACCGCGCGCGGGCTGGCCGCCGCGGCGGGGGAGACGCTGTCGGCCGCCGACCCGCTGTTCATCCACATCCGCGACACCCAGCCGCCCCAGCCCAGCGAGAGCCGGTACCGGAAGCTGTACGCTCCCGACCCCGCCATCACCCATGACCCGTCGAAGCTCGTCGTCGACTTCATTCCGGATGTGCTGTCCACCCATCCCGCGGCCCGGCAGCTGGCCGAGCAGACCGCCGCCCTCCGGCTGCTCGCCGACGTGCCCACCGCCCGGCTGGAACGCGTGCTGGCCGAGCACCTGGACTGCGCGACCTACCGGCTGGACGCCTGGCGGCTCGGCCTGGTCAACGAACGCCTGGCCGAACTGCGGTACGGAGCCGACGGCACCTCCCCGGCCCGTCCCGGGCTGCACCTCGGAGCCTACGGATGGCTGGAGGACGTCAGGCCCGCCACCGCGGCCCTCACCCCCGTCCACCTGACGGGCGGCCTCGGCGCGCTGTTCACCCCGAGCGGTTCCACGCCGCTGCTGCAGGATCCCGGGAACGGCGGGTACGTGCACGCCCCGTCGCCCGCCCAGGCGACCACCGCGGCCGTCCTGAGGGCCGGATACCTCGCCAACGGCTCGCCCGGGAACCCCGGCTGCTTCGCCGTCAACCTCAGCTCCGACCGCGTCCGGGTCGCGCTCACCCTGCTGGACGGGCTCCGGCAGGGCCAGTCGCTGGGCGCGATGCTGGGCTACCGGTTCGAACGGGGCCTGCACGAGGGGCACCCCGAGGTCGAACTGGACAAGTTCCTGCCGGCGCTGCGCGGGGCGTTCCCGCTGCGCTCCGGAAAGCTCTCGACCACCGCACCGGGCACCCCGGTCGAACTGGTCGAGGCACGGAACGTCGTCGACGGACTGGCGCTCGTCCGCGCCGCGACCCGGGAACCCGCCCACCCCGAATACCCCTTCGGCGTCGCGAACCTGCCCACCGCGACCGACCCCGAGCAGCAGGCGATGAACGCCGAAGTGCAACACCTCCTCGACCTCCATGACGCGTTGTCCGACCTCGCCGTCGCCGAGGCCACCCACCAGACGCTCCGGGGAAACCCCGAACGGGCGTCGGCGACCCTCGACGCGTACGCCAAGGAGGGCTTCCCACCCGATCCGGCCGTGGTCCGCACCCCGCGCAGCGGCGTCACCCTCACCCACCGGCTGGGCCTGATGTTCACTCCCGGCCTGGGCCCCGGGCCCGGTCCGGTGCTGTTCCCCGGCACCGCTCCACGGGCGCTGGGAGAGCCGGCGGTCAACGCCTGGCTGCCCACGATGCTGCCGTCCCCGACGGACGTGGCCACCACCGTGGAATGGCAGGACCCGGTCACCGGGGCCCACCGCCTCCGGGTGGTCACCCAGGCCGATCTCGGGCTCCAGCCCCTCGACATGCTGTGGGGCGTACAGCCGTCGGACGACGCGGCCCTCACCGACCTGGACGACCGGATCGTCGCCGTGGTCGTGGCCCAGGAGCGACCACGGCCCGATGCGAAGCTGGCGATCCGCCACACCGAGCGGATCACCGGCAAACTGACCTTCTTCGAGGTGTCGCCCCTCGTCGCCGCGCTGCGCTCGCTGCTGACCCGGTCCCGTCCGCTGCGGCCGACGGACCTGGTCCCGGGCGCGGGCGGACAGCCGGTCGACCGGACCATGGACGACGCCGTCACCCTGGACCGCGGCCGGCCGGCGGCAGTTCGCACCGCCCTCGACCAACTGCGCAAGGACACCACCGCCTACGCCGCCTCGCTGGCTCCCCGCTTCCCCGACGCGCCCGCCCAGCCCGACCGGGCCGCCCTCGTCGCGGGCATCGACACCTTCCTGACCGGCTACGCGAACCTGGCCCGGACGGCGGGCGGCTTCGGCATGCCGCGCAGCGGCTGGGGCGAGGCGGTCCTGTGGCGCGGAGCCGTGTTCGGCGACGTGCTGACGGCCGTCGCGGCGACCGCGGACCGCATGGCCGCCTCGCTCGCGGCTGCCGACGCCCTGATCGCGGCGTACGACCGGCTCCCCTCCTCGGCCACGGCCGACACGCGGTTCGGGCTGCTCCAGCAGGCGGAATGGCGGCTCACCACCAAGCCCACCACCCCTCGCCCCGCCCAGCCCGGGCAGCTGCGCGCGATCGTCGGCGGGGAGCGTGCCGCCTTCAACGCGCGCCTCCTGGCTCTGCGCGCCGTCGGCCGGACGACGGACACCACGCTCAGTGCGCTGCTCGCGGACGTGGCCGCCCTCCTGCCGCTGAGCGCGTTCGACCCGGCGGGGCTCGACCTGACGCCCTTCCAGGACCGGATCGTCGGCTTCGCCCGGGACCTGCTGGACCGGGCCGGCTCCCTGCTCACCGAGGTGACCGGCAGGCTCGCCGCCGCGGACAAGGCCCTGGCCGCGTACGACCAGGCCCTGACCGCCCCCGACCGGGTGCAGGCCGCGACCGACGCGCTGCAGGCGGTGCTCGGCAGCGACTTCCTCGCGGTGCCCGAGTTCACCGCGCCGGACCAGCTCCAGACGGACTGGAAGAAGGCCCGGATCGACAAGGACCAGCTGCTGAGCCATCTGGTCCAGAACTTCCGGCGGGACTTTCCGGTCGACGACTGGGTGCACGGCATCGCCCGGGTGCGCGAGAAGCCGCGGTTGTGGGAACAGGCCGTCCTCGTCGCCGACGCCCTGCGCGGTCCGGGCGGGCTGCTCGGTGACCTCCTCGGATGGCAGGAACCCGAGCTGGTGCCCGTGCAGCTGCCCTACCGCCCGAACGACCACTGGCTGGGCATGGAGTTCGCGGCGGGCACCCGGATCACCGAGGACCGGGTGCTCTTCACCGCGCACTACGCTCCCGAGCCGCTGTTGGGCGTCAACCGGCACTGCGGGCTGCTGCTCGACGAATGGACGGAGGTCGTCCCGGCCCAGCAGGAGACCACCGGGATCGCGTTCCACTACAACGGCCCGGACGCGGAGCCGCCGCAGGCCATGCTCCTCGTCACCCCACCGCAGCGGACGGGCAACTGGAGCGCCGACGACCTGCTCGGTGCCGTCGGCGAGACCCTCGACCTGGCGAAGACCCGCGCCGTCGAGCCCGCGCACCTGGACACCACCCCTTACGCACAACTCCTGCCCGCGACGGTGATGTCGGCGACCCGGCGGCCGATCACGATCAGCACCGATCTCGCAACCGCCAACCTGCGAGGAAAAGCCGATGCCTGAGCCCACCCGTATCGAGGACCTCCGTGCCGCGCTCGACCAGCGGCTGTTCCCCACCGTCGGACTCTGGAACCGCCTGGAGGGCCGCCCGCGCACCACGTCGTTCGAGCGTGCGCTGCGCGCGGAGGTCCGCGACCCGCTCTGGATGCTGACGCGCCAATGGCAGCTCGGCGAGTTCCGGGGCACCGACGCCGGGTCGCCCGTCACCGCGACCTACTCCGTCGCCACCTCGGTGCCCTCCAGGTTCCGGCCGGGATCCGGTGCGGCCGAGGCGCTGCCCACCGACCGGCCGCTGGAGGTGGTGGCCGAGCGCCGGGCCCTGCCGTTCGCGTTCGGCCCGGATCCGATCTCCTTCGACCTGCGCCTGGCCATCGGACGGCGCTGGATGAAGCTCCTCGGCCCGCAGCTCGGCCTGAAACAGCTGCGCAAGGCCTACATCGCCAAGTACCCGATCGCCCTGCCCGATCCGGGAGTGGACGCCGACACCCCGCGCACGTCCGACCTTCAGGTCTGGTCCACCCTGCAGGCGGTCGCCGGCCGCCGGATGGACGGGTACGCGCTCTACCGGCACATCAAGGTGGACAACGGCAAGGCCTCGGACGGCATCTCCGCCTCGGGGCCGGCGCGTGCGCAACTGGACGGCCTGGGTGTCCGTCTCGTCGCCTGGTTCGACGACCTGTTCGACCAGCCCGGCGGCGACGCGACCTGGGACGCCACCAGACTCGAACACCGGTTCTCGGTCTCCGCCGCGCCGACCGGCACCGAGAAGGTCCTGACCGCACAGGAGTTCCCCGGTGGCCACCTGGACTGGCACGCGTTCTCCGTCGACCCGGGTGCGCCGCTCGGCGGGACGACTCCGCCGCCGGCGCCCCTCAACCGAACCGTGTTCCCGGCGCCGGTCCGGTACTCGGGCATGCCGCTGCCCCGCTGGTGGGCGGTGGAGGACGGCCGGACCAACTTCGCCGGCGTCCAACCGGACAGCACCGACCTGGCGAAGCTCGTCTTCCTCGAGTTCGCGCTCGTCTACAGCAACGACTGGTACCAGCTGCCCTGCGACCTCCCGGCCGGAGTGCTCGCGTCGATCCAGGGCCTGGCGGTCACCGACGTGTTCGGGCAGCGGCAGTGGATCAGCCCGGCGGGGGCGGGCCAGGACGAGGACTGGCAGCGCTGGTCGATGTACACCCTGGACACGATCGGCACCGCCGACGTTCCCGCCGACCTGAGCCTCTTCCTCCCCCCGACCGTGCCCAAGGTGGCCGAGGGAGCGCCGCTGGAGGAGATCGCACTGATCCGCGACGAGAACGCCAACATGGTCTGGGGCGTGGAGAAGACCGTCCCGCTGCCCACCGGTGAGGGCCGTCGGGGCAGCGAGGTCGTGGCGCAGATCCTCCAGCACCGCCGGCGCTTCGTTCCCGCCCCGGCGGCCGACGCGCCCCGTGCGCCGATCGGTTACCAGGCGATGAGCGTCGTCCCCGAGAACTGGGTGCCCTTCCTCGCGGTGCACGTCCCCGGCGGCGACCGGGCCATCCGCTTGCAGCGCGCCGCCATGCCCAGCGTGATCGACGGCAAACCGGTCCGGCCGCACACGAGTCTGCTCAGGGAGGGCATCGACGCGGGAAACCCCTACTACGTCAACGAGGAGGAGGTGCCTCCGACCGGAACCACGCTCGCCCTCGCCTACCACCGCACCCGCTGGTACGACGGCAGCGTCTCCGTCTGGCTCGGCGCCCGACGCGGCGTCGGCCGCGGCGAGGGCTCCAGCGGGCTGGTCTTCGACACCCTTGTCGACACCGCTCAGCCCTGAGGCACCGGCCGCTGGAACCCAAGCGGCGGACGGGGCCCGCTGCCTGCCTTCGGAGGAGCCCGTGTCGCACGTTCGGTCCAAGCGCGCGCGCCCTCGGGGGGCCTTCGGCGGACCCGGCGGAGGCTGGGGCGTCAGGTGGGGGGATCGCCAACCGAGACGGAGAAGCCGTGACCGAGCCGGACTACTACCAGTTCCACTCCTCCCACGGGCACCATGCCCCGCTCCACATCGTCTGGATGCCGCTCGGAGCGGGCGGCCTGAGTTCCTTCGAGTACGCCGACCCGACGAGGTCCCGCGTCTTCCGGGGCGACGAAGTGAGCGTGGTCGAAAGCGCGCTCGGCCGGGTGGTGAGCGTGACGATCGAGACGAGTGTCGACCGCGGATCGACGTCGTTCTCCCTGCTGGTGCCGTCGGTCAACCTGAACGGGCACACCGCGACGGTGAGCACCATCGGCATCACCACCGTGCACCGGATCGGGATCGGGCCCATGACCGGGCAACTTGACGTGTACTCCGAGAGCCCGCTCATCGGTACGGCCGAGAGCCGCATCATCCCCCTCGACGAGAGAGCCGGTGCCGGCGCCGCTCGCGCCTGACCGTGCCCAGCGCACACCGCTGCCCCGGTGCGGGAGAACGATTCCCGCACCGGGGCAGCGGTGTTGCACGGGTCCCGGTATGCCTGTCGAGGCGATCGTATTTTCTCCGTGCCTGGTCATTTTCATGGGGCAGGGTGCTAGCCTGACCGGGTCCCGTCCGGCACCGAGGGTGAGGGGGCGGCATGGACAGGGACTCCCTTCCGATTCCACGTCTGGATTTCGGTGAGTGGGTCGTGCCTTTTCCCGATCGAGGGCATTATGTTTTTCTTCGGAGCGACTCGCTCCGGCAAACGCAGAACGAACCGCCCACGGCCCAGGAATCCGGGGTCTGGCTGGGGCGGACCGAGTCCGGCGCCTCGGTCGTTCTCCCGGTGCGGCTGGAGGTCGTCCGAGGATCCGTGAAGCCGGTCTTCCTCGCGATTCTGCACCACGGCGACGAACTCTATTTCGCGGGTCACACCGTCGCATTCCACGAGGTTCAGCGCGTCGTTCTCGCCGCGGGCTCACGGTTGGTCGGGTCGAAATGCCAGCAGTGCCGGACGCGGCTGACCGCGGGAGGCGGTGTCGTGCAGTGCCCGCTCTGCGGTGGTGCGTATTGCGACGACTGCTGGAAATTCCTTGATCGGGACCGCTGCTATTCCCGCGGTTGTTCATACAGCCCGTCGGAGCCGGACAAGGGGGTGACCGAGCGTGGCGCCCGGCCGGTATGAGCGGTTGGAACAGATCGAGTGGTGGGACGCCGCACGGGTCCGCGGAGCGCGCTGTGTCGTCGCCGGCGCGGGCGCCCTGGGCAACGAGGTGGTCAAGAACCTCGTGATGCTCGGGTGGGGGGAGGTCGTGGTCGTCGACTTCGACACCGTCGAGGAGAGCAACCTGAGCCGATCGGTGTTCTTCGGGCAGGCCGACGTGGGCAGGCCCAAGGCTCCGGCCCTCGCCGCGGCCGCGCGGCGGCTCAATCCGGACTGCCGGGTCCTGGGGCTCGACGGGGACCTGCGGCTGCTGCTCGGGGCCGGGCTCGTCCAGCGGTCGGACGTGGTCTTCGGCTGCCTGGACAACCTGGGCGGGCGGGTCGCGCTGAGCCAGCTCGCCCGGCAGGCCGGCCGACTCATGATCGACGGCGGGCTCACCACCTGGGAGGGCACGGTCCAGCTCTTCGGCCCCGACACGGCCGACGGACCGCAGCCCTGCTTCGCCTGCGGCCTCAGCTCGGCCGACGTCGAGGAGCTGGCGCTCCGTCAGTCCTGCCTGGCGTACGAGCGGCGCGCGCTCGCCGAGGGCGGGGTCCCGACCACGCCGACGCTCACCTCGGCCGTCGCGGCGCTGATGGTGCAGGAGGCGCTGAAGCACCTGCACCGGGACCGGCACGACCAGCAACTGGCGCTGGGCCGCGAGCTCCGGCTCGACATGGCCAACTGCCGGTTCTGGAACCATGCGCTGCCGATCGATCCCGACTGCGTCCTGCACCGGGAGCCGGCCGCGCCGGACGCGGCCGCCGGGCCCGACGCCGGGGACAGCTGGCGGAAGGTGCTCGAACACTGCCGCGCGTCCGCCCGGCTGCCGGAGGGCGTGCTCCAGCTCCCGGCCCGGCTGCTGCTGGGCTGGGAGTGTCCGGTCTGCGGGCGCTCCGAGCAGGTGATGCGGGCCCACGCGGCGGACGGCCCGCCGGTCTGTCCGCACTGCGACGCGGATGTGATCCCGCGGTTCGCCGCGCACGTGGAGGGGGGCGAGCCGTGGATCGACCTGTCGCCGGCGGAGATGGGCGTTCCGCCGTGGACGTGGATCGAACTGCGGGCCGAGGGCGCCGTGGTGACGTTCGAGCTGTCGGGAGACCGCGGACCGCTGCCCGAAGCCGCGGGATCCGAAGCCGCGGGATCCGAAGCCGCGGGATCCGACACACCGGAAGGAGGTTCGCCGTGGTGATGAGCCCGCGCGACCGGCGGCTGCAGAGCGAGTTCGAGGAGATGAAGAGCCTCGCCGCCTCCAGCTCGATGCTGAGCTTCACCAGCACGGGTGTGCCGCCGACCCAGTACAGCGTCACCCTGACCTGCCGCGGGTTGATGCGGTGGAACGACCGGGTGGGCGAGACCGACCGGCACGAGTTCGACATCACCCTGGGTGCGGGCTTTCCCAAGTTCCCCCCGACGGTGGTGTGGCGCACGCCGATCTTCCACCCGAACTTCAAACCTCCGCACATCTGCACCGGGGACATCTGGTACCCGGGGATCTCGGTCGCCGAGTTCTGCGTGGAGATCTGCAATCTGATCCAGTACAAGTCCTTCAACATCTACGATCCGCTGGACGTGGAGGCGAGCCTCTGGCTCGTGGTCAGGCTCGACGAGGAGAATCCCGGCATCCCGGTGGACACCCGGCCGCTCAGGGACCTGGACTTCGAGATCACAGCCCGGGCCAGCGCCGGGCCGGACGCGGCGGGGGACCGTGACGACGACTGACACCATCTCCGGGTACTTCGACGCCATCGAGTGGTCGTACAAGGTGACCGGCCCGAACCAGGTGGTCACCTCCTACCGCTGCCCGGTTCCGGCCTACTTCTACGCCGTCGGCATCGAGGTCGTCCTCGGCCGGCACTGGATCGTCGTGCGCGCGCTGCTCCAGCGGAGCCTCGACCACGCGCAACGCGAGTCCGTCCTCCAACTCGTCTCGCAGTGGAACGTGCTGAGCTACCGCGCCCGGTTCGTGCTGATCGGCGACTGCGTCGTGGTGCAGGCCGAGATCCCGGCGGGAAGCCTGTCCCTGGACGAGTTCCTGCTCTGCCTCACCGCCGTCTGCCGCTACAGCACGTTGGCCGGGACGGAGATCGCCGCGGTCGCGACCAACCCCTCGCTGCGCAAGAAGCTCGACGAGGTGATCGGGGAGAACCGGCCTCCGGCCTGGGCCCAGCCCCTGTCCCTGGCCGATGCGGACCTCGATTTCGACATCACCCCCAACCGATTCCCGGACTCACCGGACACCCCGTGAGGTACCAGCCATGACCGCGCAGAACCCGATCCCCGTCGTCCTCGCCACCACGATGGTCACCGAACAGTGGGACCTCGAACTGCCCGACACCGTGCTCGTCCAGTCGATCATCGTCAAGCTGATCGCCACCCCCGGCATGCCCTTCCGGGAGCAGGACGACAACGGCAGGCGAGTGCCCTACCGGCTGATGTGGCGGGAGGGCGACCGCTTCCTCAACGAGACCGAGACGCTGGCCGGCGCCGGGGTGCAGCCGCACGACACGCTCGTCATGACCCGGCAGGCCCGGGCCGGCCAGGCGGCCGATGCCCGATGAGCCTCGACGAGACGGGCTTCACGATCTCACCGGTGCGGCGGGAGCTGCCGCAGGACCGTCCACCGCCGCTGGACCGGTTCCTGGAGGCCGGCCCGGGCCTGCGCCTGGTGGTGCGCGAGCGGATGCTCAACGGCATCCGCATGCAGGCCGGGGCCAGCCCGACCAAGGAGATCGGGGGCGTCCTGGTGGGGCGGCACTACCGCACCGGCGACCGCTACCTGGTCGAGGTCGACGACTACGTCGCGATGCCGAGCCGGGACAGCAGCGCCTCGCACTTCGAGTTCGACCAGCGGTCCATCCGGGCGATCTTCGAACGGCTGGAGAAGAGGCCGGACCAGTACGTGGTCGGCTGGTACCACTCGCACACCTTCGGCGACCCCTTCATGTCGGACCTGGACCACCGTCTGCACCAGGACCACTTCCCCGAACCGTGGTACGTCTCCTGCGTGGCCTCGATCGGTTCGCGGGGCCGGTCGGCCGGGTTCTGGCGGATGCGCGGCGCAGAGCTCGTCGAGATCAACGACTACGAGCTCGCGGTGGCCACGGGAGGCGATCCGGCGTCGGCGCAGAAGAGGTACCTGGCCTCCTGCGGACTGCGGGAGCAGCAGGACGGCCCGCCCGCGCTCGCGGAACTGCTGCCCCTGCTCGGCATGCCGACGGACGGCGCGGTCGCCCGCCTGTTCCACGAGCTCGCCGAGGACCGGGCGGAGCAATCCGGCCTGGCGACGGTGCGGTTCCTGGTCCGCGCGGCGAAGGCGGTGTCCGCCGATCCCCGGGCCGTCACGGACCTGGAGGAGTTCGAGCGCCGACTGGCCCGGTTCAGGCGGCCGTCGGACGTCCTGACACCGCTCGCCAGGGCGTCCGGGCTGCGCGGCCTGATCTCGATCGGCGGCACGGACTACTGCGCCTACTCCCTGGACAAGCAGAGGCTGCAACGACTGGACCTGACCTCGCTGTACACCTTCTCGGTGCGCGCCGAGGCGCCCCCGGTCTGTGTCGCCCACGCGCCGGACGGCCACGTCTGGGTGCTGACCGGGTCGGGCCTGATCCGGTTCCCCGTCATCGACACCGCCGCCCTGCGGAAGGGCGACCTCACCTTCGAGGTGAACGGTGCCGACCTGCCCGACACGGACGGTGCCCCGGAGCAGATCGTGCCGGTCGAGGACGGGCTCTGGCTGCGCTCCGCCTCGACCTGGTACCGGTACGAGTGCACCGCCGGGCCCGAGGGGAAGATCGTCCTTGCCGCCCGCGCGTCCGGGCCGCTGCCCGGCCCCGGGAGCGTCTTCGTCGGCGACAACGGCTTCGGAGGCCCGCTCGCGCCGCCCGTGCTCCTCGCGAACGAGGAGGGGACGCTGCGGACCTGGAAGGCGGTGGAGGACGGCTGGGCCCCCTCGGCCGCCGCCGAGCTCCCGCGGCCCTGGAACGGGAAGCCGGTCGTCCAGGCCGCTGTCAGCGGCCTGGGGTGGCACGTGCTGTTCGACGACGGGGGAGGGCGCGAACTGTGCCTCTTCGATCTCCACACCCTCGAACTGGTCCACCACGTCGTGTGCGAGGACGAGGACGACCGCATCACCGGGATCAGCGGGGACGGCTCCGGAAAGGTCTACCTGCAGACCGAAGGGGTCCTCCACCGTGGCTGACCCGCGCACCGGGGAACCGGCCGGGGCCCGCCTCGGCCGGCTCGCGGAGGCGTTCGCCGGCACCATGGGCTGGGCCGGTCCGCCTGCGCCGGCCGTGTCCGCGCAGGGCGAGGAGCCGTCGCACCCCGACCTCGACGCGCACCTGTCCACGCTGGAGCGGGCGTTGGCGGACGACCGCCGGACGGATCTGGCGTGGTGGCGGTCGCTCGCGGACGCCTGGTACGCGTGCGGGTCGCCGGGGCTCGCACTGAGGTGCGCCCGGCACGCCCGTGAGCTCAGGACGGACGGAGCGGTGGCGTGGGAGGACATCGCCGCGCTGGTCCGGCTCGAGGCACGCATCTGCGCGGAGGGCGAACCGCCCCCGCGGCAGGCCCTGCCCTGGCCGATCGGCCCCCGGGACGCGGATGCGGGCCTCAGGCGCCTCAACGCGATCCTCGGTGACGCACCGCTGGAGCCCTGGCAGAACCGGACCTTGCCGCTGTCCCGGATCGCGTGGGGACTGCCCCGGGCCGAGGGGGAGTTCACCACCTGGCTGGCCCATGCCTTCCACTACCTCGGCGAGCCCCGGATCGTGGTCGAGCAGGTGCTGCTGGACATCGCCGCCCGCGGGATCGCGGTACGGAGCACCCACCGACGGGAGTTGCTCGTCCTGGCCGGCCTCAGTCTGCAGCGCGTGGGGGACCGGCCGGGATCCTACGCGTGCTTCCGCCTCGCCGTGGGAACCGACCGGGTCCCGGAGCGGAGCGAGCGGGAGCTGAGCCGGGACGAGGAGGTGCTCGCGGAGGGCGCGCGGGAGCTCGGATTCCTCAAGGACATCACCCTGGACCCGCGGTCCGCCGACGGCGAGTTCGCCGTGTTCGACGGCGGGCTCCGGCTGGTGGCCTGGCTCCTGGAGAACGACTCCGCCGGATTCGTGCCCGACTTCCTCGGGAATCTCGGCGGTGGCCCGCTGGGCATGCACCACAACGCCCTGCGGCGGCAGGTGGCCTGGGCCGCCCGGGAGAGCGGCTGGTTCCGGGCACCCAGGATGCCCGTCCCGCCGAATCCCCGAGGTCCGGTCCTGGGCGGACGCCCGCGGCGCGTGGCGATCGGCACCGTGGACCGGATCGGAGGCCGCCCCCTCCGACCGGCCCGGCCACCGGCCCGTGGCGGCACGCCCCGGCCCTCGTCGACCGCGCCCCGGGTCGACATCCCGATCGGGATGACCGACGGCGGTGGACAGGCCGTGCTGCGGGTCGGGGAGGGCAGCAGGGTCCTGCTCCTCGGGCCGCCCTTCGAGGGGCGGGTACTGGCCCGGGTCGGAGCCCACCTGGCCGCGGCCGGCTGGACGGTCCTGCTGGTGCGGCCCGAGCGCTCGGTCGAAGCGGGCGTCAACGACAGGTGGCACCGGCTGGACACGACCGGCAGGCGCGGGGCCGACCGGCCGTGGGCCGGGGAGATCGCACGGTCCGCCGCGATGCGTGCGACAGTCCGGTCGGTGCTGGCCGACGGTCTGCCGCCGTGCCCGGATCCGGCCGCCGCGGCCTGCCTGGAGCCGGTCGTCGAGGCACTGGAGGACAGCACCCGGTCGGTGTGGAGGGACTCGGCGGAGAAGGTCCGCGAGTTCGCGTGCGCCGCCGTCGACAGCGCCGCCGGCCTGCGCTACGACAGGGCGCTGGACCTGCGCCGCGCCGTGTTCCTGGTCGACCGGGTGGAGCTCGCGGTGCGCGCCGTGGCCCGGGCCCTGTCCTTGGCCTGGGCGACTCCGCCCCGGCCGCTCCTGGGGGCGGGCATGGCGGCGTGCCTGGAGGTCCCGGTGGGCGATCGGCTCACCGCGACGCTCCAGCTGGCCCTCTGCGTCGAGACCCTGCTGGCGGACGCCGACCGGCCCGCGGACCCGCCGTCCCCGAGCAGCGCGGACGAGGACTTCATGTCCACTCCGCTCGCCTTCAAGCGCCGCGAGGAAGCACTGGACAGGGAGATCATCGAAGCGGCCAAGGCCGCGGAGGAGCGCACGCCCTCTCCCGAACCGTCGTCCCCGGCGGGGAGCGCCAGCGGCGGCGACCGCCCTCGGCCGTCCCGGCTGTGGAGGCGCGGCGACGCACGGCGGTTCGGCAGCCCGCCCGGCGTCTGCGTGCTGATCGACGCGGCGGTGGAGGCGGACCTGCCGGCAGCGCTGGTCGGGCCGGGGCGGCACGCTCTGGTCGCCTCGGCCGTCGAGCCGACCGCCGCCGCGCTCGGTGCGGTCCGGGGCTTCGACGAGCTGCTGGTCGGCGCGCTTCCCCGCGAGCGCGTCGGGCTCGTGGAGATCGCGGCAGGAGCCCGACTGCACAGCCTGTCCGCCGATCCGCCCGGACTCGGCGGCGCAGCACACTTCAGGATGTCCGAAGGCAGGGAACAGGGCCCGAGGTTCGTCGTCTGGCCCACGGAGCCGGCGGGTTGGGGAGCGGCATGAGCGAGTCGAGCGAAGCGTACGAGGAAGGTCTGGAGGCCCTCGACTCGGGCGACCCGGTCCTGGCCATGCAGTCCTTCACCGAGGCGATCATCGAGGACGGTTCGGCGTGGGAGCCCTACTACGCCCGGGCCTACGTGTTCATGCAGGACGCGGAGGACCTGGACGAGGAGGTCCTGGAGCTGGTGGCCGCGGACCTGGACCGGGCACTGGAGATCAACGGCGCCGCCTCCGACGCCGCGGCGCTGCGCGCGGAAGTCGCCCTCAGACAGGGCGAGCCCGAGGAAGCGGTCCGTTACCTCCTCATGGCCTTCGGCCGCAGCACCCAGCAGACGGAGGTCCGCCGGCGGTTGGCGGAAACCCTGCACGGCCTGCTCGGTGACGTCGAGTCGGGCCGGGGAACGGAAGAGGCCGACACCGGCCTCTGCGACCGTCTCGACCGGATGCTGGAGGTCTCCACGCTGCCCGCCGTCGTCCGCGACGGCCTGCGCGCCGAGGTCCTCGCGGCCAGGTCCCACCGGTGGCAGCTCGCCGGCGACTCGGCCCGCTCGCTGGCCGATCTCCAGCTGCTCGCCGGCCTCGTACCCGACCACCCCCGCCTCCCGGCCACGCTCCCCGCCGCGCGCCCGCGTGACGCGGGCGCGGTCGGCCCGGCCTCGCAGGAGCCGGCCTTCGACACCGTGGGCGGCATCGACGGAGCGGATTCCTTCAGCTCCGAGCTGCGCAAGATCTTCGACGTCTACCTCGGCGACCCCGATGTGGGGGAGACGCGACGCCGCCTCGCCGAGTTCGGCCAGCCGGCCACCCGCTCCCTGCTGCTCTTCGGTCCCTCCGGCTGTGGCAAGACCTACGTCGTGCGCGCGTTCGCGGGGGAGTACCGCCGTCGGCACGGACGGGAGCTGCCGCTGTTCCGCCTGCGCATGGAGGAGATCTACGGCAAGTACGTCGGCGAGAGCGAGTCCAGACTGGCCGAGGCGTTCGACCGGGCCCTGAACGCGCAGCCCTCCCTGCTGTTCTGCGACGAGATCGACGGGCTCGGCATGAACCGGGAGTCCATCAGCCAGGACTTCCGCCAGGAGTTCGCCGGCCACTTCCTGCAGCAGGTGGACCGGCTCAAGGAGCAGAACGCCGCGCTGCTCTTCTTCGGCTGCACCAACCGCCTGTGGTCGGTGGACCTCGCGCTGCTGCGCCGCTTCGACCGGGTGATCCCGGTGGAACTGCCGAACGAGTCCACACGGGTGGAGATCTTCCGGATCCACCTCGCCCGGGTCGCCCAACGGCTGTGCTCGCCCGACATCGACGTCGCGGCCCTGGCCCGGCACTCGCACGGCCTGACGCCGGGCGACATCCAGAAGTCCGTCTCCCGGGCCGTCGACAACCTGCTCGTGGGTTCGGACGGTGGCGCGGACGCCGTACTCGGCCAGGAGGCGCTGATGCGCGCCCTCGACGAGGAGAAGAAGGGGCAGGGCCGGATGCACCTGCAGCAGTGGGTCCGGGAGTCGCGGGCCGCGCTCACGAGGATCGGCCAGGACACGATGGCCACCGATCTGGACCGCAGGTACGGGCCGTACCTCGATCCGCTGTCCGCCGAGCGGCAGAACGGTGTGGTGCCCCTGGACGCCTGGACGGAGGAGCCCTCGCTGGACCTCTCGTTCCTCCGGCAGCTGGGCGGGTGAACCGATGGACGGAATCAGTGAGCTGATCGCCTACCTGCTGACCGACAGGACCCACCGTGGTGTGCTCGTCCTGGGTTTCGACGGCACCGCCCGGCTGCTCGGACATCCCGACCACCTCGGGTTGACGGAGACCCTGGCGGGCGACAGCTACGCCAATATCGCAGGCCCCGTGGCCGGCTTGACCAACCGGAACGCCCTGGTGAGCGACGCCCTGGACTTCGCCAGGAGCATCACCGCGCCCGTCGGCAACATCGATCTCAGGGCGATCGAAGTTGTCGCCGGCCTGCTCAATTCCGGCCGGCTGAGCTGTGTGATCGCGGGTGACCCCGGCCTGAGGCTGTTCAGTACCCTGCAGAACGGTGTGGACGACCTCGAGCAGATCTCGTTGGAGACCCACTCGCGGGAGTCCATCCGCTCGGCCTTCCGTCGCGGCGGCAGGTCGAGGCCGCTCTTCGTCGACATCGGCGCGGCGCTGCTCACCGACTACTGGAACAGTCTGAAGAAATCGCAGTCGGAGGACCTTCGCAGGCTGAAGACGCGGATCACGGACATGGAGACGGAGCTCAAGGAGTACCTGAAGGACTACCGGGACGTCTACTGTTGGGGATGGTGCAGCAAGAACGCGCCGCTGCACTGGATGGTCCCCGATACGCACGATCTCACCGTTCACCGCATCGGACGGCACACGGTCTTCGACGACTTCCAGGCCAATCCGCTCTTCGAGTACGAGGAGGCCGAGGGAGGCGAGGAAGTTCGCGTCATGGCGAACGGGGGTTGGTTCGAGAGGGTCGCCGACGCCTTCAACCAGGCCTCGATGCCGCTGCTCGGCTCCGTGGCCGCCACCCACGGCCGCGGGGCGGGTGCCCTGTGGCGCCCGCGCAGCTCCCCGGTTCAGCCGATGCTGGCCCGGGCCGAGCTGGACGATCTCGCCAGGCACCAGGAACAGCGCGAGATCAGGATCGTGGGTGTGGAGAGCGAGCAGGTGCGTCGGAGCGCCGCGGAGTGGCTGGATCGCGAGCTGGCCGTGGGCGGCGGGATGACCGTGCGGAAGGAGGGCGGACATCTCCGAGAACTGCTGATCGCCCTGACGGCTCAGCTCGCCGGACCCGTCGAGCAGCATGTGATCGGTTGCTACACCGGCGAGTTGCCGGCCGAGGGCGACGATTCCTGGCGAACGCTGCTGGAGAATGCGGCCGAGCTCTGGGTGGAGGAGTGCCGACGCAGGAGCAGCTGCCGTCTGACGCTGTTCTGCCCGACCTGGATGTCGCAGTGGGCGAGTGAACAGTGGCGTGGTGAGGGCGTGTTCGCGCAATCCCACTTCCGCCGCTACCAGAACGTCAAGCTGTGGCTCGGTGACAGCCTCGACCAGAACGACCTGTCGGCCGACAGCGCCTCCCTCGACAGGTTCGCGAGAGACATCGCGGAACCGGCGGCGTCGGGGCACGCGGTTCCCCCCGGCTTCGAGGAGGAGGCGCTTGAGACACTGGTGCTTGACATCGTGCAGTCGGCGCACCCACGCTCGGAGCGCCGGGAGGTCTCGGCGACGGAGTTGGACGACACGTGGAACAACGTGGTCGACAGGTACCTCGAAGCGGCGACCGGAATCGGGCGGATCGGGCACGATGACGAGGACTTCGTCATCGTCCCGAAGTTGCGCGAGACGGACTTCGCGATGAAGATCAGGCCCCGCCCGCCCGTTCAGCCGCCGGAGAACCAGGAGGACGGTGATGAATGACCGGAGCGCAGACCGGTTTCCCGTCCCCGAACGACCGGCGGGACAGCCGGAGGCGGAGCCGTCGGCGCCGGTGACCGAGGAGGAGGTGGGTGCGGAGCTGGAGCAGGGCATCGAGTCGGAGCTGGGCGCCTCGCTCACACTCGTCGCCGACTTCACCGGCACGACGCTCAAGCCGACCGTCAACCTCGACTGGGACCGGCTCGCACGCGGCGAGCTGTCGGTCGACGTGATCCTCCAGAACCGGTTCGGGCCGGAGACCCGCATCCCCGTCCCACTGGGCGAGGCCGCGCGGGACCGGCTCTCCAGCATCGAGCGCTACTACGCCGACGGTACGCTCACCCGGATCAAGGACGTCGAAACCGAATCCTTCGGGGGGATCGGCGGAAGGAGCTCCTCCTCGACCGAGAAGATCAATGAACTGCTGCGCTGGCAGCAGTTCATCGACATGACCGCGGCACTGGAGCCCGAGGACGGGCCGGAGAGCGGGTGGGGACGTCTTCGCACGGCACTGCTGAACCGGGTCGATCTGCTCTACCGGAAGAACTTCGGCCTGCTGAGGGACCAGCTGCGCAACGACAAGACGGGGGCGGCGACCGTCAGCCGGCTGTTCGCGTCCCGCAGCGAGGCCCAGGTCGACATCGCCCTGCGTCTGGTGGCCCTGGAACCCAGCCTGGCCGCCGCGGTTCAGGAGGAGCTGGCCGAGGTCAGCGCCGACCGGACCCTGGGGATCAACTTCCGGCTACGGGCCCTCAACCGACTGTACTCGGCCGCACGGGAACCCGACGAGGAGTAGACCTGCGACCGGCGACACCCGGCTCACCAGATCCGGCGTGACCACTGGTGCGGTTCGACGCCGACGTCGGTGTCGCCGGTCCACTCCTCGCGGTTGGGGTTGTACATCCTCGCCCAGAGGGTGGGGTTGGGCCCGAGGTCCAGGATCTGGTAGCCGCCGGTGGAGTAGCCGCTGGCGCCGATCACCGGCAGGGAACCCAGATGGTCGAAGCGGTGCGGATAGGGCCGTGGGCTGCCGTGCACGACCAGATGGAGGTGGGGGCCGAGGAGCTCGCCGAACAGGTCCGAGTCGGCGATGCGTTCGGTCTCGGGGTGCGCGGGCGAGCCGTGGACCAGGCCCACGCAGAGCCAGCCCTCCGCCCGCCGGCGCTGGGCGAGCGCGGCCAGGTCGTCGAGCTGGAGCCGGCCGAGCCGCGCCCGGTGCTCACCCCGTTGGGACATGCCGGAGTTGAGCACGGCGATGGCCATCCGTTGCGCGGCGAACTCCCGCCAGGCCCACGGGCGCTCCCGGGTGAGCCGGTCGGGCGCGGGCACGGCGCCGAGGCCGTTGAGCGTGCCGATCAGATCGTCCCAGCGCTTCTCCCCGTCCGGCATGAACCAGGCGTCGTTGGGTCCCGGCGCCACCACGAGCTGGTCCGGCGTCAGTTCGAGGGCCGTCAGGAGTCGGCTCAGCGCCAGGCTCCCCGTGCGGTACGCCTCGGTCGACGGCTCGTGCACCAGCCCGCCGGGTATCAGCACCACCTGGGGCTTGAGGTAGCCGTACGTGTCCCGCAGCCTGAGCAGGTCGGCGAGCATGCTCTCGAAGACCTCGGCGTCGTCGGGGCGGGTGAGGACCGCGAAGTCCGGCACCACGAGCACCGTCGCGGACGTGCCGGGCGGAGCGAGGGGCACTCGGTTCGGCGGGACCCGGGATTCGGGCACCGGTCTGTCCTCGGGCGGACTCTCCGCCGTGGTGAGGGTGCCGAGTTCCTCGCCCAGAATCTCCTGCCAACGACCCAGCGTCTCCGAGTCCAGTGCGCCCAGGCTGGTGAGCGGCACGATCGAGAGGGCCCAGGCATCCCGCTTGGCGTCCTGGCGGACCACGCCGACGACCTGCCCGCCCACGGTGACCGCGGCACCGGACATGCCGCTGTAGCGCGAGCCCTCCGGGAGGTACCTCGGCGGCTTCTCCACATTGAACGTCAGCAGACCGCTGTCCCTGGAGTCCTCGGTCGGAATGTCCCCGTACAGGTGCACCCGGGTCCTGACCTGCTCGCCCTGGTCGTCCTGCGTCTGCCCGTAGTGCGGGAAGCCTATGCTCCGGGCATTGCGGACGACTTGGTTGCGCGGTAGCCGCGCGAAGCGGGCGCGCGGGATCCCGGCCGGCCCGTCCTTGAGCTTCAGCAGGGCCAGGTCGATGACGTCCGGATCGCAGGACAGCTCCACGGACGCCTGCCAGGTGTACTTCGGCGCCGCGTCAGGAGACCAGCCGGACTCGTCGGAAGCCTCGTAGCCGCGGACCATGACATCCCCGGACGTCAGGTTGTGGCTGCACGTCAGGACCCAGGGGCCGCCGATCAGATAGCCGGACCCCAGGATCCAGAACTCGCCGTCGTGCTGCGCGGTCTCGACGTAGAGCGGCTGAAAACTCGGAGAGCTCACGTGTGCCGTCTGCTCACTTGGGCAGCGTCTTGGCCCGCTCGGACACCTTGACGGGCTCCCCGGTCGCCGTGACCGGCGCGCCGAGCGACAGCTTGATCGTCTGGACGGACTCCTTCGCGTACTTGCCGGAGGCGCCGAGCGACAGCACGTGAAGCTTGATGCCGCCGTTCGCGCCGCCCTCCTTGGTGATGCCGACCTGCAGCTCGATCTCCACGCCCTTCACCGGGAACTGGAGGGACCCGGGCCTATTGGCCGCGATGGCCTGCTGGAGTTCGAGCTTCAACTGCTCGATGGCCTGGGTCAATCCGATCTGGGTCATGATCCGCTCCCCACCCGTCCGCGACTCGGATGTCCGATGATATTCGATTCCATGAGGGTGCGTCAGGAGTATGCGCGGCTTGTTGCGGGTGCCGCCCGACCGAGTCGGATCCTGTCGTCGAAGCCCACGGCCACCGAGCCCTGCGCGAGATATTTCCATCATTAATGCCAAGGGCTACGGTGAGGCCATGCCCGAGCAGACAGGCCGCAGATTCCAGGACCGGGTCGCCCTGGTCACCGGCGCCGCCAACGGCATCGGCGCCGCGACGGCCCGGCGGCTGGCCGCCGAGGGTGCCGCGGTGGTCGCCGTCGACCTCGACGACGACGCCGGCCGGGCGCTGGTCGAGTCCATCGCCCGGGAGGGCGGACGGGCCGAGTACCGGCACGGTGACGTGTCCGCCGCCGCCGTGTGGGACGCGCTGACCGCACACGTCCAGGACCGCTACGGGCGACTGGACGTGCTGGTCAGCAATGCCTTCACCGTGACCGTCAAGCCGGCTCACGAGCTCACCGAAGCGGAGTGGGACCGGCAGCTCTCCGTCACGCTCAAGGCCTCCTGGCTCGCCGTGCGCGCCTTCGCGCGGCAGCTGCGCACGAGCGAGGGCGCGCTGGTGCTCACCTCGTCGGTGCACGCGCTCGTCGGCATCCCGGGCCACCCCGCGTACGCCGCGGCCAAGGGCGCCCTGTGTGCCATGGGACGTCAACTCGCCGTCGAGTACGGGCCGCAGGTGCGGGTGAACACCGTGCTCCCCGGCCCGATCATGACGGCGGCCTGGGACCGCGTCGACGAGCGGGACCGGGCCGACAGCGTGGCCGGGACCGCCGCGAAGCGCTTCGGCCGACCCGAGGAGGTCGCCGCGGCCGTGGCCTTCCTGGCCTCCTCCGACGCCTCGTACATCACCGGCACCACCCTCGTGGTGGACGGTGGCTGGTCCGTCGTCAAGGCCTCCGCATGAAGGGGAGGGCCGGCTTCGGCCGAGCGGCCGCACACCGGCGAACGGGAGCGAGCACATGAGCCGGCCCCCACGCGGACTGCACGGACAGGCCGTGGAGATCCTCGGCGAGCGGATCGTCCGCGGCACCTACCCGCAGGGGGCCTCGTTGTACCCGGAGCGGATCGAGCACGAACTCGGCGTCAGCAAGACCGTCGTCCGCGAGGCCCTGCGCGTCCTCGCCGCCAAAGGGCTGATCGAGTCACGGCAGAAGCGCGGCACCTATGTGCGTCCGCGCTCCGACTGGAGCCTGCTGGACGGCGACCTGCTGCGGTGGCAGGGCCGGAGCGTTCCGCGCGAGGGCTTCCTCGACAACCTGGCCGAGGTCCGCTCCATCGTCGAACCGGCCGCGGCCCGACTGGCCGCCCGGCGCCGCGACGACGACGACCTGGCCCGGCTCACCGAGGCGCTGCACCTGATGGCCGCGGCCGGCGGTGACGCCGACGCCCTGGTGGAGGCCGACCTGCTCTTCCACCGCACCCTCCTGGCCGCCGCCCACAACGAGTTGCTGACCCGGATGGACGTGGTCATCGAAGCGGGCCTGCGCGTCCGCGACCGGATCGTGCACGGTGCCGAGACCTGGGCCGACCCCCTTCCCGCGCACCGCGCGGTCCTGGAGGCCGTTCGCGCCCAGGACCCCGGCGCCGCGGCCGGGGCCATGGCCGCGCTGCTGACCCAGGCCACGGACGACCTGCACAACCTCATCCGCACGACCTGCCAGGGAGACCCGGGATGAAGATCGTGGCACTGGAGACGTTCCTCGTCCCGCCGCGCTGGCTCTTCCTGCGCGTCGCGACGGACGAGGGCGTCACCGGCTGGGGGGAGCCCGTGGTCGAAGGGCGCGCCGGGACCGTCCGCGCCGCCGTGCACGAACTCTCCGACCACCTGATCGGCCAGGACCCGCTGCGGATCGAGCACCACTGGCAGGTCCTCACCAAGGGAGGCTTCTACCGGGGCGGGCCGGTGCTCTCCAGTGCGGTGGCGGGCATCGACCAGGCGCTGTGGGACATCGCCGGAAAGGTCCACGGCGTCCCCGTCCACCAGCTGCTCGGCGGCCCGGTGCGCGACCGCGTGCGGGTCTACGCCTGGATCGGCGGCGACAGCCCCGCCGATGTCGCGGAGCAGGCCCGCGCCCAGGCCGAAGCCGGGTTCACGGCCGTCAAGATGAACGGGTCCGGCCGGCTCCGGCACATCGACACCCCGGCCCGCACCCGGGAGGTCGTCGACCGGGTGGCCGCCGTCCGCGAAGTCCTCGGCGACGACCGTGACGTGGCGGTCGACTTCCACGGCCGGATGTCCACCGCCATGTCCCGCAGACTGCTCCCGCTGCTGGAACCGCTCCAGCCGCTGTTCGTCGAGGAGCCCGTCCTCCCGGAGCACTCCCGTGACCTGCGCCGCGTGGTCGAGTCCAGCTCGGTGCCGATCGCGGTGGGCGAACGGCTCTTCTCCCGCTGGGACTTCCGCGACGTCCTGGCCTCCGGCATAGCCGTCGCCCAGCCCGATCTCTCACACGCCGGCGGGATCTCCGAGGTGCGGCGCATCGCCGCCCTCGCCGAGACGTACGACGTCGCGATGGCCCCGCACTGCCCGCTCGGGCCGATCGCGCTCGCCGCCAGCCTCCAGATCGCCTTCGCCACACCGAACTTCCTCATCCAGGAACAGAGCCTCGGCATCCACTACAACCACGGCAACGACCTGCTCGACCACCTCCTCGACCCCACCCCGTTCCGCTTCGTCGACGGCCACGCCGCCCGCCCCACCGGCCCGGGCCTGGGCATCGACATCGACGAGCACGCGGTACGACGCGCCGCCGAGACCGGTCACCGCTGGCGCAACCCCGTCTGGCACCACGAGGACGGAGCATTCGCGGAATGGTGACCGACGACCCGGCACCGGCCCACCCCGCCCGGCGCAACCCCGGCCGGGTTCCCCGCCCCCTACCGCAGCACCGGTGTCGAACCCGTGCAGGCCCACTGCGTCGGGAGCTGCGGATCACCGCCACCGCCCGCGCGAGCCGAGAAGGCCCTCACCTCATGGATCTCGACGCATTACCGCACCGCACCCTCGCCATCGTGCGCGGTACCGACCGCGAAGCGGCGCTGCGCACCGTCCTCACCCTCGCACAGGAGGGCATCACGGCCGTCGAGGTCTCCCTGACCACGCACGACGCCGCGTGGGTGATCGAGCGGGCCCGGCACGAGCTCGGTGCCGACGCCGCACTCGGTGCCGGGACCGTCGTCACCGCCGAGGACGCGGCCCGCGCCGCCGCCGCGGGCGCCGGCTTCCTCGTCACCCCCGGGCTCGGTGGCGCCCTGCGCCCCGGCGACCTCGGTGAACTCCCGCTGCTGATCGGCGCCCTGACCCCGTCCGAGGTGATCACCGCCCGGCAGCACGGCGCCCTCGCGGTCAAGCTCTTCCCCGCCTCGCTCGGCGGCCCGGGCTATCTGAAGGCGCTGCGCGCCCCGTTCCCGACGGTGCCCTTCGTCCCCGTCGGCGGCATCGACGCCGACCTCGCCCTCGCCTTCCTCGCCGCCGGCGCGGTCGCGGTCGGCGTCGGCTCACCGCTGATCGGCGACGCGGCACACGGCGGCGACCTCACCGCGCTGCGGGCCCGCGCCGCCCGCTGGCGCAAGCGCCTGGCCGGGACGGCGGAGGCCGCATGACCGCCACGCTTCCCGAGGTCGTCACCCTCGGCGAGACCATGGCCGCCCTGCGCGCCACCGGCCCGATCCGCCTCGGCGCCCCGATGCGGCTCTCCGTGGCCGGCGCCGAGTCCAATGTGGCGATCGGCCTGACCCGGCTCGGGCACCGCGTGGGCTGGGTCGGCCGCGTCGGCGACGACGAGTTCGGAGCCCTGGTGCTGCGGACCCTGCGCGCCGAGAACATCGACATCAGCCATGCGCGCACCGACCCGGACGGCCGGCCCACGGGACTGATGGCGCGGGAGGAACGCGTCGGAGACCTCGTCCAGGTCTCCTACCACCGCCGTGACTCGGCCGGGTCCGCACTCCGGGCCGAGGACGTCCTGCCCGCTCTCACCCCCGGCCTGCGACTGCTGCACCTCACCGGCATCACCCCGGCGCTGAGCGCCACCGCCGCCGACACCGTCGCCGCCGTCGCCCAGCACGCCCGCGCACTCGGCGTGACGATCTGCCTCGACGTCAACTACCGGGCTCGGCTCTGGGACGCCGACCGGGCCCGCTCGGTCCTCCTGCCGCTCTCCCGGTCCGCCGACGTACTCGTCGCCTCGGCCGACGAACTGCACCTGGTCTGCGACGACCCCTCGCTCCCCGAGGAGGAGGCCGTTGCCGCGCTGCTCGCCCAGGGCCGCCGCGACGTCGTGATCACCAGGGGCGGCGACGGCGCGACCGTCACCACGGCAGCCGGCCGGGTCAGCGTGCCCGCCCGCCGGGTGCCCGTGGTGGACGTCGTCGGAGCCGGTGACGCGTTCGTCGCCGGCTACCTCTCCGGCCGGCTCGACGGCCTCGACGCCGAGGCCCGCCTCTCCCGGGCAGCCACCACCGGGGCGTTCGCGGTCGCAACGCGCGGCGACTGGGAGGGCCTGCCCTCGCGCGCCGACCTCGCACTGCTCGACCTCCCCGCCGGCACGACCCTGAGGTAGCGCGACCCCGGGCTCACCCGGGCCGGACCGCTTCAGCCGCCACCCCCGCCGCCGGGCGAACCCCCGGTGACGGCCTGCATCTCCCGCCCGGTGATCTCCTGCGGCGGGCACCAGTACGGCGGGTGCCTTCGCGGTGTTGCCGCACGAACCGATGGCTCGCGCACCCATGCGAGGTGGTCCTCGTCCTCCATCGGCGGTCGGGTGCGCTGCCCGCCGGGGTGCAGGGTCCTGAACGCCGGGTGCCGTGGAATCCGCTCCTGCCGCTGGTGTGCCTCCCGGAACACGACCCTGCCGGCCGGTCGCCGGCGGGACATCGCGTGAACCTACCAGGTGCGGGAACGGACCGGGCCGGTCCGAGCCGCCCCTCACCCGAGGGCGCCGTCGGTGGCGGTGGTGGTCAGGGCGGGGGCGAAGCGGAGGTCGCCCTGGATCAGGGCCGACCCGCCGATTCCACAGGGTGGCGCGGGCCCCCGCGGGGCGCCACGGGAAGCGCGTCGGCGGTCGATGTTCCGGCGGTGCACCGCGACCTGCCGGTCCGCGCACCGATCGGCGGCCGAAGGGGGCGGATCGGGGGCGCCCTGCCGTCGTTCCTGTCCGGTCCGGCGGGCCGCCCCGGTTGCCGTCGCTGTGCCGCCCTGGGCCGAAGGCCCTTGCGCCGTAGGCGCTTTCATGCGTCTCCGGACGTGTCCGACGGGCGGGCGCCGCCCGTGGCGGTGACGTGTCCGGACCGGTTCGCGCTGCGGAAGCGACGATTGTTGAACGTTTGTCGACCTGTTTCGGTCCTTGTATGAATGGCGCCGGGACGACCTTGATCACGGTGTTCGGTGAGCGGCCGTCCCCCGACCCCGCACCCCACGAACCGATCGGAGCCCCCTGTGATCCCGTCGGGACCCTCTCCCGTCCCCGAGAACGAGCACCTGCGGCTCGCTCGGGACGCCGAAGGCTGTATCGACATCCTCTCCGCGCCTCCCGGCGTCGACCCCGAGGACTGCCTCTACGTCGTCCTGCACGTCGACGGTCCGGCCCTCGTCCGGCGCCACGGCAGCAGCACCGTGCTGGCTCCCGGGGACCTGTTGATCGGCACCTCCCCGCACCCGGCGGGCCTGCGGTGGGACGCCGGGTGCCGGATGGTCCGGTACCGCGTCCCGTGCTTCTACCTGGGCGTGTGCCGCGACGACGTCCGGCGGGCGGGCGGGCGGGCGGGCTGGTGGCGCGGGGGAGCGAGGGGGTCGGGTCGCTCGCCTCGCAGCTCCTGAAGAGCCTCGCCACCCGGGCGCCGGCGCACCGGGCCCGGCCGGGCGACTGCCTCGCGCGCAGCACCTCCGACATCCTCGCGGTCCTGGTCACCGAGCTGCTGGAGCGGGAAGCCCCGGAGGATCCGAGCGGCTCGGCGCACCTGCTGGCGCGGATCCGCGCTCACATCGAGGAGAACCTCGCCGATCCCGGCCTGGCGCCGGAGTCGATCGCCCGGTCGCAGCACATCTCGGTGCGCTACCTGCACAAGCTGTTCCAGCAGGACGGCACGACCGTGGGCCAGTGGGTACGGCAGCGCCGGCTGGACGCCTGCCGCCGGGAACTGGAGCGGCCGTCCCGCCGGCCGACCAGCGTGGCCGCCGTCGCGCACCGGTGGGGGTTCGTCAGCCACTCCCACTTCAGCCGGGCCTTCCGCGACGCCTACGGGATCTCGCCCCGGGAGTGGCAGGCCTACGCCGCACCGGCCGACGGCCGTCGGCCCTGCTGACCCCGCGCGCGTGACCCGCGCGCGTGACCCGCGCGCGTGACCCGCGCGCGTGACCCGCGCGTGTGCTCCCCGTGCACCGGGGCTTGCCCCATCGTGCACGATCGCGCCGCGGGACGGGCGGCCCGGTCCGCCGAGCAGGAGGAACCCGGACCCCGGGGTGCGCTGCGGACCGGCGTCGGATGACGGGCCGTTCGCCCCGGCATAGAATCCGTGCACGATCAGGCCACTGGGGCCGACTCCCGGCAGTAGCGTCGGGCCGCGTGCTCGGGGCGTCCGAGGGTGACCTTCCGTTCGGTGTGGACCGGGTGGACATCCGGGGCACGTGCCGCGTGCAGCGCCTTTCCGATCACGCCAGGAGAGAAGAGTTGTCCGACCCGACGCCCCACCGGGCCCGAAGACTGGTGCTCGACCGGGAGCTCCAGGAGTTTCTGGACGCCCGCGCCGGAGCGGCGGCGACGGAGCTGCCGGACCTCTCCTTCCTCGCCCTCGACAGCCTCGCGAGCGTCGAGCCGGACGCCGACCGGGAACCGGACGATCCGTACGGCACCGAGACGGAGTGGCTCGTCCTGCCCTGCGGACCGACCGGTCGGGTGCGCGTCCAGGTGACCAGGCCCACCGGCACCTCCGAGCCGGCCCCGGTGGTACTCCTCCTGCCGGGCCTGGGCTGGTCGCTCGGCGACGCCGCCTGCTACGCCCGGATGGTGCGGGACTTCGCCCTCGGGGCGGACGCCGCCGTCGTGTACGTGGACTACGACCGGGCGCCCGCGGCGCGCTATCCGGTGGCCGTCGAGCAGTGCTACGCGGTGGCCCGCTGGATCCACGAGCACGGCCGCGCGATCGGGCTGGCGGGGGACCGGATCGCCGCCGTCGGCGACTCCGCGGGCGCCAACCTGGTGGCGGCCGTGACGCTGCTCGCGCGCCGCCGCGGCGACGTGCGGCTGCTGCACCAGGTGCTGCTCTGCCCGGTGACGGACGCGGACTTCGACACCGCCTCCTACCACCGGTTCGCGACGGGGTACTTCCTGCACCGCGCGCACATGCGCCGCTTCTGGGACGACTACCTGCCCGACGCGTCCCGCCGGACCGAGGCCACCGCGGCGCCCCTGCGGGCCACCCTGGAACAGCTGGCGGGGCTTCCTCCGGCCCTCGTGGTCACCGCGGAGGCCGACGTGCTGCGGGACGAGGGCGAGGCCTACGCCGCCAGGCTCCGCGCGGCCGGCGTCCCGGTGGTATCGACCCGCTACCAGGGGGTGATGCACGGCTTCCTGCTGGTCGGCGCGCTCCATCCCACCGGGACCAGCCGGGCCGCGCTGATCCAGGCCATGGACACCGTCCACATGGCCCTGCACCGCCGGCCCTGGTGAGGTCGCGCCGTCGGAGCCGTTCCGATGACCCGGCCGAGGCCGTCGTGGTTGACGCGGTCACCAGGGGCGAGACGCTTGCGCCGTGCTTCAGGCCGCGCTTGGAAGGGGCTGGTGGGCGGAGGGCGGCGGGCTGCTGCGCGTTTCGTGCTTTCCGGCCGGTCGCCGGAAAGCACGGCAGCGGAACCATCCGGAGCGCCGGAAGTCGTTGCCGTCGAAATCCGTGTGGCCCACGGCACGCTCCGTGCGCCCCGCGGTGCGCGGCGTCGCTCGTGGCCGGGCCCGCGGGGGAGATTTCCGGCGGGATGTCCCGTCCTGCCGGGAGGGCCCGGTGGCGTGGGGCGCGCGATCGGCACCTCAAGTGAGCTGGGACGTTGGAGGGTTGGCGGGATCGGCAGCGGGGCGTGGCGGCCCCGGAGTCGGCTCCTCCGAAACCCGGGATGAAATGTTCACCCGTTGTGGGCCCCGGCCTGCTACAGTCGGTATCAGTTGCAGTAGTGGTTCCCATGAACTTTGTGTGCGCCTGCTGATGTTTCGCAGGCGCATTTTTGTTTCCCGGCTCTTTCCCCGGGTGGGTGCTCATCGCGGCGACTCGAAGTCCGCGCCCTGCGGGTTTCGGACAGCCCATGAAGGAGATTTTAAATGGCTAATGGCACCGTGAAGTGGTTCAACTCGGAGAAGGGCTTCGGCTTCATCGAGCAGGAGGGTGGCGGCCCGGACGTCTTCGCCCACTACTCGAACATCAACGCCAACGGCTTCCGTGAGCTGCTCGAGGGCCAGAAGGTCGAGTTCGACGTCACGCAGGGCCAGAAGGGCCCGCAGGCCGAGAACATCCGCCCGCTGTAGTTCCTGCTGCTCCGGCACCCGCCCGGCAGCGAGGGGCCCGCACCGAGACATGTTGCCCGGTGCGGGCCCTCGGCGTTTTCGGGCGCCGTCGAAGCGCCCCCGGTCGGGCCGCCGGCCCCGACCGCCGGTGGCCGTCACCGGATGGGCGGGACGCGCGCCGCCGCGTTCGGGCCGACGTCCGACCGCCCGCGGTGAGGGTTCGCGGTCCAAGGCCCTCCACGCCCGCCCTCCGCGGCAGGCTCCGCCCACGGGCGAGGCGTCCCACGGGTCCGCCGTCCACGTTCCGCCCGCCGCGTCTCCGGCCCGTTCCCTTGCGGTCTCCTCCGGCCCCGTGCCGCAGAGCCTTCCTCGTGACGCGCCGCCCGAAGGAAGGTCTTCCCGCATGAACCGCTCCAGTCGTTCCTCGTACCGGAGAACCGAACCCCGCTCCGGGGACGGTTCGGCCCCGCACGCGTCGGGCCCGGCCGACGGCCGACGGTCCCGCGGCCGGGGCCAGGGCCGGGGTCCTTCCCGGGCCCCCTCCGTCCCGGACGAGTTCGCGATGCCGGTGAGTACGACCCCCGCGCTGCCGCCCGTCGAGGCCTTCGACGAACTGGACCTGCCGAAGGCACTCCTGTCGCTGCTGGCCCGCAAGGGCGTCACCGCTCCGTTCCCGATCCAGGCCGCGACGCTGCCCAACTCGCTGGCCGGCCGCGACGTGCTGGGCCGGGGCCGGACCGGCTCCGGCAAGACCCTCGCGTTCGGCCTCGCCGTGCTGGCCCGCACCGCCGGCCGGCGTGCCGAGCCGGGTCGCCCGCTGGCCCTGGTGCTGGTTCCCACCCGCGAACTCGCCCAGCAGGTCACCGAAGCCCTCACCCCCTACGCCCATGCGGTGCGCCTGCGGACGGCCACCGTGGTGGGCGGGACGTCGATCAGCCGCCAGGCGTGGATGCTGAACCGCGGCGCCGAGGTCGTGGTGGCCACCCCGGGCCGGCTCAAGGATCTGATCCAGCGCGGTGACTGCCGGCTGGACCGGGTCGGCGTCACCGTCCTGGACGAGGCCGACCAGATGGCCGACATGGGCTTCCTTCCGCAGGTCACCGAGATCCTCGACCAGGTCGCCGACGGCGGACAGACGATGCTGTTCTCCGCCACCCTGGACCGCAACGTCGACCGCCTGGTGCGGTGCTTCCTGAAGGACCCGGTCACGCACTCGGTGGACCCGTCCGCGGCGGCGGTCAGCACCATGGAGCACCACGTGCTGCAGGTGCACAACGCCGACAAGGGCGCCACGATCGCCCACATCGCCGCCCGCGACGGCCGGGTGATCATGTTCATCGACACCAAGGACGGAGCGGACCGCCTGGTCGACGCTCTCCTCGCGCAGGGGGTCAAGGCCGCCGCCCTGCACGGGGGCAAGTCCCAGCCGGAGCGCACCCACACCCTGGAGCAGTTCCGCACCGGCGGGGTGACCGCGCTGATCGCCACCAACGTCGCCGCGCGCGGTATCCACGTCGACGGCCTCGACCTGGTCGTCAACCTCGATCCGCCGACCGACCACAAGGACTACCTGCACCGCGGCGGACGCACCGCCCGCGCCGGCGCGTCGGGCACCGTCGTCACGCTGGTGCTGCCCAGCCAGCGCCGCGCGGCGGCCCGCCTGATGACCTCGGCCGGCATCGTCCCCGTCACCACCAGGGTCCTCGCCGGCGGTGAGGAACTCGCCCGCATCACCGGTGCCCGCGTCCCCACCGGCGTGCCCGTCGTGATCGCCGAACCCGCCTTCGAGCGCCCGCGCCGCAACGCCGCCGGCATCCGCCGGCCGGCGCGACCGTCCCGCCCGGGCGGGCGGCGACACCCGGACGACCTCCGGCCGTGACGAGCGCGGACACCGCGGCACCGGCGAGGCCCGCAAGCCCGTCCAGCAGCACGCGGTGGATCCGGCGCGCCCTGGACGGGGCGGGTCGCGCTCCTACCGGATGCTGTCCACTTCCCGCGCCGGCGCGACCGCCGGAGCCGCCTCGGCCGCTGCGGTGGGACGCATCCGGGACGCGACGACGAGCGTGAGGACGACGACCGCGGCCATGACGAGGAAGACGTCGGAGTGGGCCGCGCCGTGGTGGCCGGAGAAGAGCGGGTTGATGGCGTCGCTGCCGCTCTGCCGCCTCGCGGACACCAGCACACCGAACACGGCCGGGCCGGTACCGGCCCCGAGGAACTGGGCTCCCTGGAGGATCCCCAGGCCGACCCCGACCTGCTCGGGGGGCAGTTCGCTCGCCGCGGAGCCGATGACGGTGGTCATCACGAGCATGAAGCCGATGCTCAGCCCAAGGATCCCGACACCGGCGAAGACCACCGAGGAGCCGCCGGCGAAGGACGAGAGGAACAGCGAGAACAGCCCGATGACGCCGAGCCCGACGAGCACCAGGACCCGCGCGTCGACGCGGCCGGCGAGGCGTCCGATCCACGGCGAGAGGAGCGCGGTCACGACGCCGGCCGGGATCATGACCAACGCGCCCTCGCCCGGGGTGAGTTCGTCGACCTCCACGAGCAGCAGCGGGACGAACACCAGACCGCCGAGGTTGACGACCATCGCCAGGAACGCGACGAGGACGCCGGTCCGGTAGACGCGGTTGGTGAACAGCGACGGCGGAACGAACGGCTGGTCGACCCGAACGGTGCGCACCCCGAAGGCCACGAGCGCCGCGACGGCGACTAGCAGGCTGCCCCAGGACAGCGGGTCGGTGAAGCCGGAGACCTGCGCCCGGGTCATGCCGAACAGGACGAGACCGGCTCCGAGGCCGAGGAGGACGCCGCCCGGGAGGTCGAGCCGGCCCGAGCCCCGGGGAGCCTCGTCCGGGAGAACCCGCAGGGCCGGGATCAGCAGCAGCAGCGAGACCACGAGCATGCTCCAGAACAGCGCGGGCCAGCCGAGTGCCTCCCCGATGCCGCCGCCCAGCGCCGGCCCGGCGGCGGTGCCGACGCCCGCACCGGCCGAGACGACGCCGATCCCGACACCGCGCCGCTCCGGCGGCAGCAGCGTCGTGACGGCGATGATCGACAGCACCGGGATCGCGGCCGCGCCGATGCCCGTCACGATCCGCCCGGCCACGAGCACGGCCAGGTTCGGGGAGAGCGCGCAGATCAGGCTTCCGAGGGCGTAGGTGAGGAGCGCGAACGCGAAGAGCCGGCGCAGGCCCACCCGGTCCGAGATGCGGCCGTACAGGGGGATCCCGACGGAGAACATCAGCAGGAAGCCGGTGACGACCCAGGCGAGTTCCGCCTCGGAGGCGCCGAACTCGGACCCGATCGTCGGAAGCATCAGGTTGACCATGTCGCTGGCGGTGACCGTGGCGAGGATCGCCGGCATCAGGACGGCGAGTAAGCCCGTCCCCGAGCCGGTCCGTTCGGTCGGTGTCGACGTGGAAGTCATGCGAGGCCGCCCTCCGGGTGACTTTCTGCCACCGTGATGGTTGCAGTTAGGGTAAAAGGACGGCGGAGGCAGTGCCTCCGCCATCGGTCAGCTGGTGGCGCGTTGCGCCGGCTCGCGCTCACTGGCCAGTACTTGCCGGACGAGGTGGGCGATCGTCGTCCGCCCGAGCCGTTCCTTCATGGCCCGCTCCGCGTCCTGGAATTCCGCCTCGAGCAGCTTCTGCATGTTCCGCCCCACCTCGCACTCGGCGCTCGGCGGATGCGGGTGCCGTGACAGGATCGGCCCCGTCTCCACCGCCGCGTACGCGTCGTAGAGCGTGATCTCGCGGGCGGGCCGGGCAAGCGACCAGCCGCCGTTGCGCCCCTCGGTCGACGAGACCAGGCCGGCGTCCCGCAGGCTGCCGAGGAGCCGCCGCACCAGAACCGGATTGCTGGCCAGGCTCTCCGCGATCTCCGCGGAGGTCAGTGAGTGGTCCCAGCGCCCCAGCATGGTGAGCGCGTGGATCGCCACGGCGCTCCTGCTGCTGATGCTCATGGTGATGACCCCTTTGCGACGGTCGCCTCGCCCATCCAACTGCAACCACGCTAGTAGCGGATTGATTCGGGTGTCAATCCGCCGCGGGCGTGGGGTGGGCGGCGTCCCGTCGGGTGGTGGCGGTCAGTCGCTCCAGGGTGACGGCAGGGTCGGAACGGAGGCCAGGAGTGTCCGGCTGTACGGATGCCGGGGGTTGCGGAGGAAGGTCTCGGTGGGGGCCGTCTCGATGATCCGGCCGTGCCGCATCACGGCCACCACGTCGGCGACGTAGCAGACCGCGGGCCGGATCTTCGTCCCTGCCCGGCTCGCGCCCGGTCGCGGGGTCCTCCACGTCGGTGTGGAGAAGGAAGCGCCCTCACGCCGCACTCCCGCAGGGGTTTTGACGGCTGATCCCCAAGCGATCTCCGAAGCCCCTGGGTCAGACCGCCCGGCGGTGCACCCACCACAGGGCCGCCGCGGTCAGGAGGAGGGCCAGCAGGAACATCCAGCCGGCTTCGATGTACTGGAACGGCCAGTAGCGGTCAGCCGGTTGATAGACCTCGTGCGCGGTGAACGCGCCGTCGCGCAACAGCGCCCGACCCTGGGTGTAGGTGTCGACCTTGCGATAGAACTCGTCCGAGGTGTACCGGTTGCCCGCCACGTCCGAGAACCAGACGGAGGAGACCCAACTCTGGTCCGTAGTGACCTGGTTGAGAGTCTGGACGGTGCGTTCCATCGGCGGCAGGTAGTCGAACCGCACCGCCTCCGCCACGAACGGCACCGCCACCGACACCGCCAGGGCGATGCCGATCGCGACGACGGTGCGGCGCAGCACCGCGCCCGCGAGGACGGCCACGGCGAAGGTGAGCAGCGAGCGGGCCACCATGACCGGCGCCCCCTGGACGAAGAGGTCGCGGCCGAAGCGGCTGCTCTCCTTGGCGAGCGGCGCGTTCCACCAGGTCAGCACCAGTGCGAGCAGCAGCGACCCCGCCGCCAGCGCGGCGCCCGCGACGGCCGTCACGCCAGCCGTCCAGCGGAAGCGGCCGGCGCCCTGCGTCCAGGCGAAGCGGAAGGTGCCGTGCTCGAACTCCCGGGCCAGCAGTGGGCCCCCGAGGAAGGCGCCGAACGCGCCGCCGAGTACGTAGAGCACGCTGTCGCCGACCTGGAGCGCGGCGCCGTACTTCCGGAGGAAGTCCTTCCACATGGCGACGCACTCGTCGGACGCGGGGTCGCAGGTGTCTGCCCCGGTGGCCGCCAGGCCGTCGTGCACGTACCAGCCGTGCGCCCACAGCAGGGCGCCGAGGGCGGAGAGGACGCCGAACAGGGTCAGCAGGGCGGTGCGATGCCGCAGGGCGGCGGCCTTGGTCACCCCGAGCGCGGAGACGCCCGGAGTCGCGGTCGGCGTGCTCACGCGCGCAGTGCTCCTTCAGCGGTAGGGACGGCCCCACGTGGGCCGGGGAGGGCGGAGGCGGTGGGCTCGCGCAGGTAGGCGAGCACCAACTCCTCCAGGCCGACGCGCTGTTGGCTCCATGATCCGGAGACCGGGGCGTCCGCGCCGCCGGTGCGCACCAGCAGGTGGGACTGCGCTCCGGCGCGGCGGTCGCGCACGACGGGCAGTCGGGCGGCCACCTCCTCGGCCTCGGCGGTCGGGCCGGTGAGCAGCCGGTGGCCGACGAGCAGGTCGTCGACCTCCCCCGCGACCTGCACCCGGCCGCCGCCGAGCACCACCAGGTAGTCACAGGCCTGTTCGAGCTCGCTGACGGCGTGCGAGGAGAACACCACCGAGAGGCCGTCCTCGGCGACGGCCGTGAGCAGCGCGGCCATGAAGTCGTGCCGGGCGAGCGGGTCGAGTGCGGCCAACGGCTCGTCCATCAGGAGGAGTTCGGGTCGCTTGGCCAAGGCCAGGGCCAGCGAGACCTGGGCCTGCTGGCCGCCGGAGAGGCGCCCGTACTTGCGCTCGATCGGGATGCCGAGGTCCGCCATGTGGGTGCGCGCCCGGGCGTCGTCCCAGCGGCGGTTGAGGTGGCGGCCCATCGCGAGCAGGTCGCCCACGCGAAGGCCCGGGTAGAGCGCGGCGTTCTGGGCGACGAAGGCGATCCGGTCCAACGCCTTCGGGGAACCGGGGAGTTGGCCACCGAGGACGTTCATCGCGCCCTCGGTGGGCAGGGAGAGCCCGGCCAGGAGGCCGAGCAGGGTGGTCTTGCCCGCGCCGTTGGGGCCGACCAGCGCCACCACGTGCCCGGCGGGGATCGCCAGGTTGCAGTCCTTCAGGGCCCAGGAGCGACGGTAGCGCTTGCCGATCCCGCCGCAGTCGATCACCGTGTCCCTCGCCATCACGCCACCACCCCGTCGCGGCCCTCGCGCAGGTCGCGCAGCGCGTCCTCGAACACCGCGACCATCCCCCCTCCGTCCAGCCCGGCGGCCTGCGCCGAGCGCATCCAGTCCAGCAGCGCCCGCCGCAGCGCGGCCCGTTCGCGCAGCGGCACCACCCCGGCGGGCAGCCCGCGCACGAAGGTGCCCTGGCCGCGCCGACCGGCGGCCAGGCCCCGGTGCTCCAGCTCTCGGTACGCCTTGAGCACGGTGTTGGGGTTGATCGCCAAGCCGGCGACCACCTCGCGCACCCGGGGCAGTCGGTCCCCCTCGGTCAACCAGCCCATCCGCAGCGCCTGTTCGACCTGCTGCACGAGTTGCAGGTAGGTCGGGACGCCGGAGGCCGGGTCCAGGCGGAACTCGATGGGAGAGGGCTGGTCAGCACCTTTATCTAGTTCCATAGGTAAAGAGATAAGCGGCTGGGTGACGAGTCGTCAAGTCAAGAGAGCGCAAAGGGCCTCGCCAGGCCCGCTACCGGACACGGTTGGTGACTTCGGGGCCTGTCGTGACGTCGGCTCCCAAGGCTTGGAGGAGATCTCATGCTCGGCCAGTGCCCCGGTAGACGCCGGCCATCGAGGGGTTGCGCCCCTTGCGCTTGGCGGTGTGGAGCGCTTCCAGTGTGGACTCGCGGATGTTCTCCCGCTCGGCACCCTGGCGGGAAGCGGCAGCTCAGCCGACGCGCGCAGTCCACTCCGGCGGCGTCCACAACCGGGCAGTGGCGCTGCCGACCTGGACCAGCGTTCCGGCATGCGGATCCTGACGCGCCGGGCGGAACCCGTCGATCGCGAACACCTGCTGTCCGCTGGTGATGTCGACGCCCCGCAGACCGGCCTCCTCGGCGATCAGCAGATGCGCTCCGTCGGTGAAGAAGCCGCAATCGCCGACCGGCCAGGGGAACGCCGCTCGGTGAGCGCCGCGGTGCCGGTCCTCGGGCGCGGTGCCGTCGTGCACCGTCGGGGTCGTGGCGGTCGGCGTGGTCGTCGGAGCCGTCATCCTGTCTTCCTCAGGCTGGTCCGCAGATCGGCCGGCAGATCCTTGCGTCGGCGTACCCCGAGCTTGCGGTAGACCCGGGTGAGGTGCTGTTCCACGGTGCTCGCCGTGACGTACAGGCGTCCGGCGATCTCGCGGTTGGTGTAGCCGAGCACGGCGAGCGAGGCGACCCGCCGCTCGGACTCGGTGAGCGCGTCGGCCCCGCCCGGCTCCCGCGCCTCGTCGGCGGCCGGGTCGCTCTCGCCGAGGTCCGCCGAGACCGACAGCAGCTCCTGGGCGAGCGGCTTCAGCGCGCACATGTTCGCCAGGTGCAGGGCCTGGCGCAGCAGCAGCCGGGCCCGGCGCTTGTTGCCGGCGCTGTGGTACACCCGGCTCAGGTCGGTGAGCACCCGCACCTGCTCGTAGCGGTCGCCGGAGGCCTCGGTGAGGTCGACGGCCTCGGTGAGCAGGGCCCCGCGCCGCCCGGCCGGCCCGGCCGCGGCGAGCAGCCGCAGCGCCGGGCCGCGGTTGTGCGGCAGGTCGGCGTCGGCCCGGCTGAGCTGTTCGTGGATCAGCCGCCAGGCGCGGTCCCGGTCGTCCAGTCGCAGCCAGGCGTCGGCGGCCCGGGTGCGCCAGGGCACCACCCCCGCGCCGTCCAGGCCCCAGGTGCGCAGCAGGTCGCCGCAGGACAGGAAGTCGGCGAGTGCCGCGTGGCCGTGCCGGGCCGTCAGGTAGTGCTCGCCGCGGGCGAACAGGTAGTGCAGCCCGTACAGGCTCTGGAACATCGCCTCGCCGACGGCGTGGGTGAGGTGCTTGGCCGCCGAGCGGTGCTCGCCCGTGCGGCTCTCGGCGACGATCAGCGTGCCCAGCGGCAGGCCCACCGCGATGCCCCAGGCAGTGGGGCTGAGGTGGGTCAGCGCGGCCCGGCCGTACTCGGCCGCCGTGGTCGGCTCGCCGAGCCGCAGGGCCACCTCGGCGTGCGCCGCCGAGTACAGGGCCGTCGCGGTCGGGGCCTCGCGGCGCGCGGCGGTGCCGAGCAGCCGTTGGCTCCAGACCGCCGCAGTGTCGGCGCGCCCGGCCTGGAGCAGCACCCGCAGCGCGAGCAGCGCGGCCTCCTCGGCCCACGCGGTGCTGCCGCGCAGGTGGGCGGCGTCGTGCAGCACCTGCTGGGCGTGGTCGACGGCCTCTGCGGCCCGTCCCCGGGTGAGCGCCCCGGCGAGCGCGGCGGCGGCCCGCAGCTGGGGGTCGACGTCCGGGGCGACCGCGTGCCGCAGGTCGGCGGGCAGCGCCGGGACGCGGCGGCCCCGGGCCAGGCCCGGGTGGGTGTGGGCGAGCCAGGTCTCGACGTCGCGCAGCGCGCCCGTCTCGGTGGGGGAGGCCGGTCCGGTCCGGGCGCGCAGCAGGTCCAGGACGGCCAGCGCCTCCGCGCCGCGGCCGTGCCACAGCAGGGACCGGACGAGGACGAGCGCCTCGGCGAGCCCGAGGTGCCCGGCCCGGACCGCGGCGGTGAGCGGCACCAGGTGCCGGGCCGCCGTCGAGGGGTTGAGCCGCCACTCGGCCTGCGCCAACCGGTGCCGGAGCACCGCCCTGTCGTTCTCCTCGGCGGCCTCCTTGTGGGCCAGATGCAGGCAGGCGACGGCGGTGCGGTGACGGTGGTCGAGCAGGGCGTGCTCGGCCGCCTCGGTCAACGCGGCGACCGCCCACGGCGCGGGCGCCCGCCCGGCCTCGACCAGGTGCCGGGCCACCTCGGCGGCGGGGCTGCCCGTCTCGTGGGCCAGCTGGGCGGCCCGCAGCCGCAGTTCGGTGCGCTCGTGCGGGGCGAGGTCCTCCAGGACGGCGGCGCGGGCGGCCGTGGTGCGCAGCCGTCCCTCGCCGTCCAGCAGTCCGGCGGCGGTGAGCGTGGCGCGGATCCGGGCGACCCCGCCGGCGCTCTCCCGCTCGCCCAGCAGTCGGGCCACGTCCTCGGCCGGGGCCTCCTCGCCGAGCACGGCCTGGGCCTGGACGACCCGCAGCACGCCGGGGCCGGCCCGGTGAAGGCAGCTCAGCAGGGCCGGGCCGTAGCGCGGTTCGGGCTCGTAGGCGCGGTCGAGGTGCTCCTCGACGAGGGCGTGCAGCAGCAGCGGGTTGCCGCCGGCCACGTCCACCAGGCCGGGGCCGCGGTGACGGGCCTCCTCCTCACCCAGGCCCTCGGTGACCAGGCGCAGCGCGCCGGCCCGGGACAGCGGGGCCAGCGCGAGGCGGTGCGCGTGCGGGTGGCGCAGCAGTTCGGCGTGCAGCCGGCGCCGCGCGGGCCACGGGGCGCTGCCGTCGGTGAGGAGCAGCAGCACCCGGCTCTGCGGCAGGTGACGGACGAGGTGGCGCAGGAAGTGCAGGGACGCCTCGTCGGCGTGGCCGATGTCCTCGACGCAGAGCAGCACCGGGGTGTCGGCGGCGGCTGCGAGCAGGGCGGTGGTCAGGTCGCGGCAGGCGCGCAGCAGCGCGGGCGACGGCGGGCCGGCCGGGTCGCCGGCCGCGGCGGTGCCGTGGAGGGCGGTGCCGCCGGCACTCTCGGCCGGGTCGGCGAGGACGGCCGGGTCGGCCAGCGCGGCGAGCCGCTCGGCGTGCCCGGCGGGCCAGCCGGGGGAGCGGGCGATCCGGTCGGCGATGCCGAAGGGCAGGTCCCGCTCCTGGACGGAACAGCCCGCGCCGACGACCAGGACCCCGCGCTCGGCGGCCCGGGCGGCGAACACCCGCAGCAGCTCGCTCTTGCCGCTGCCGAGGGGGCCGTCGACCAGTGCCACCCGGCCCGCGCGGCCGAGACACTCGGCGAGCAGGTGGTCGAGTCTGTCGATGTGCGCATCACGTTCCAGCAGGGAAGGCACCGGGTACCCCCGACCTCGTCTCTTGTAGGCGTCCGGCCGCCGGTCCCCGGCGGCTCCTCCCGGGGCGGTGGCGACGGCCGCCCGCTCCCGGTCGAACCCATCATGGGGACACCCCGCCCATCGCCCGGGAACCGGCCGCCCATGGGCGGCCCACTGGCCGATCGCCCGGAACGACCGGGCGCCGGCCGGTCCACCGGACCCGCACCGTTCCCGGGGTGACGACCGGGCGGGTCGGCCCGGCACCAATTCATCACACTCCGTGACCTGTTCGCTCGCGTGATCACCACGGCTTTGAATCGGCCGCGCCGGGCGGGGGCGGAGAATTGTCGCGGAGATTATCGGTGGGGGGTCGCCGGTGGTATCGCAGACCGGAATTGATGTGTGGTCGATGGAAGGGCCGGGTCGACCTGATGTACCATCGGGAACATTCAGGAATGGCGTCTTCCGGAAATCGCCGGGAATCGAGGGAGCAGGGGTGCGATTCAACGTTCTGGGGCCGCTTGAAGTGCTCTCCGGCGGCGCTGACGTGCCCATTCGCGGCCTGCAGCAGAGGGCCCTGCTCGGCGTCCTCCTGCTCCGCGCGAACAGCGTGGTGAGTATCAACGAGATAGTTGCCGCACTCTGGGGCGATGATCGTCCGTCCACGGCGCGGAAAATGGTGCAGAACTCGGTGGCCGGGCTGCGCCGTGCATTCCAGGCGGCCGGGGAGCCGGCGGACCGGAAGGCCGTGCTGAATACCACTGTGCCCGGATACGTGCTCAGAATCGAGCCGGAACAGCTCGATCTCACGGAATTTCATGAGCTTGTCACAATGGGCCGGGCCCGAATGGCGGCCGGGGACTGGACGCAGGCCTCGGAACTGCTGCGCCGCGCCCTCGGCCTGTGGCGCGGCCCGGTGCTGGCCGACGTGAGCGACGCCGGGCTCACCTGGCCCGGGCTGGCCGCCCTCCAGGGCACCCGGCTCGCCGTCCACGAGGACTGCATCCAAGCCGAGTTGGCGATGGGGCGGGACCGCGATCTGATCGGCGAACTGGAGGCCCTGGTGGAGGCCGAGCCGACCCGGGAACGCCTGGTCGCCCAGCTGATGGTCGTCCTCTACAACTGCGGGCGCCAGCCCGAGGCGCTGGACCGCTACCGGCGCACCCGGGACCTGCTCGCCGACCGCTTCGGCCTGGAGCCCGGCCGCGACCTGCGACGCCTCCAGCGCGCGATCCTCAGCCACGACCCGGCCCTGGCGCTGCGGCTCACCGCCGCCCCGGGCGGCGCGGCGCACTTCCCGTCCCCGGCCGGACCCCGGCCCGCGGCCGGCGCCCCGCAGCCGCCGCGCCCCCGGCCGGCACCGGCCGCGCCGTCGCCGTCGCCGTCGCCGACGCCCGCCCTGCCCACCGCGCCCGCCCCGCCCGCGCGCGCCGACGACCGCGACGCCGGCCGTGCCGGGACCACCGACGCCCCGGCCGCCGAGCACGCCTTCCGCGCGTCCTGGGAACGGGTCGAGCGGCGCCCGGCCAGCGTCGTCATGGTCCGCGCCCGGTGGACGGCCGACGGTGGCGCCCTCGCCCCCGAGCGCGTCGACCACGCCATCAAGGAACTGACCGCCGGCATCCGGCGCGCGATGGCGCCCTTCGGCGGACACGTGCGCCGCGCCTTCGGCTCGGTGTGGCTGGTCGTCTTCGGCATCCCCCGGGCGCACGAGGACGACGCCGAGCGGGCCCTGCGCGCCGCCCTCGCCCTGCGCCGCCACTTCGAGGCAGCCGGACCGGCCACCCCCGGGGCCACCGTGCCCGGACCGGTGCCCGGTCCCGCGGCCACCGCCACCCGGCCGGTCACCCACCTCGTGGTCGGCACCGGCGAGGTGGTGGTCACCTACGACGACAGCGCGCCCGATCCCGTGGAGGTCACCGGCCAGGTCCTGGACGCCTGCCACCACCTGCTGCTGCAGGTCCCCCGCGGGGAACTGTGGGCCGCCGACGCCACCGTCGAGGCAGGCGGCGCGGGCCTCGGCTTCGCCCCGGTCCCCGGCGTCCCCGGCGTCCACCGCCCCACGCCCTCCCGCCCCGACGGCCGCGGGCGGTCCGGGCACCCCGCCGAACCGCCGTTCCTGGAGCGCGCCCACGAGCTGAACCTGCTGCGCGGCGCCTACCAGGACACCATCCGCCGCCAACTGCCGCACCTGGTCACGGTGCTCGGCGAGCCAGGCATCGGCAAGACCCGGCTGATCGGGGAGTTCGCCGCCTCGTTGCGCGACGGTGCCGGACCGCCGGTGCCCCGGGTGATCCACGCGGACACCCCCGCCTTCGACGCCCACACCCCCTACGAGCCACTGGCCAGCGTGGTCCGCGCCTACACGGGCATCCGCGCCGGCGCACCGGCGGCCGTCGTCCTGCCCGCGCTGACCGGCGTCGTGCGCGGGCTCTTCCCGCACGCCGCCACCGGACCGATCGTCACCGCGCTCGCCGCCTGCCTCGGCCTGCCCGCCCCGGCCGCCTCCGCCCAGGGGCCGGACGGCGGCGCCGTCCCACGGGAGGAAGTCCTCGGCGCGCTGCGGCAGTTCCTGGAGGAGGCGGCCGCCGGCCGCCCACTGGTGGTCGTCCTGGACGACCTCCACCGCGCCGCCGACTTCGTCCGCTCCTTCGTCGAGGACCTCACCGCCCGGCTCGGCCCGGTCGCCCTGCTGCTGATCGCCGGCGCCCGCTCCGAACTGCTCCACACCAGACCCTCCTGGGGGTGCGCCAAGCGCCGCTCGGTCCTGCTGCACGTGGCGCCGCTGTCCACCGCGGCCACCGCCACCGTGATCGGCGCCGCCTCCGGCCGCCGCCACCCGATGCCCGGCGACGACCGCCGCACGGCCCTCGCCGACGGCAACCCGCTGTTCGCCCAGGCCTACGCGCGGGCGGCGGACGTCGGCGACGACCCGGCCGCCGGCCACCCGCCGGCCGTCCTCGCCGTCGCCGTCGCCCAGCTCGACGGCCTCGACCGCACCACCCGCTCGGTGCTGCGCGACGCCGCCGTCGTCGGCGGCACGCTGTGGCGCGGTGCGGTCGCCGCCGTCAGCCGGCGCGACCCCGAGGAGGTCGGCCGCAGCCTGGAGCTCCTGGAGTCGCGGGAACTGCTGCGCCGGGTGCGCCGCAGCAGCGTCCCCGGAGACGTCGAGTACGCCTTCCGGCACGCCGTCAGCCGCGATGTCGCGCTCGCCCAGCTGCCCGGCCGCGTCCTGGTCGAACGCCATCTGCGGGCGGCCGACTGGGCCGCCCTGCTGGACGTGCCCCGCCCCGGGCTGCTCGCCTTCCACTACGACCGCGCCATCGCGCTCGCCGAGGCGGACGGCACCCCGGTGGAGACGATGGAGCGCCGTGCCTGGGAGGCCCTGGTCGGGGCGTCCGCCCGGTCCGCCGCCGCGGGCGACGACGCGCTCGCGGTCAGCTGCCTCGACCACGCCCTGGACCGCTGCCCGCCCGGGGAGCCCGAGCGGGTCTGGCTGGTCACCCACCACCGCCGCATCCGCGACAGCCTCGGCACCCGCGCCCATCGTCGCCGCCCGGCCGTTACGGGCTGACCCCGGCGGGGACGGGCAGCGCCGGGGCGAGTCCCCGCACGCGTTCCAGCGAGCGGATCTTCTCCTCGACGTCGGTGACGTTGTTCGTCACCATCAGCTCGTCCGCGCCGGTGCGCTCCAGCAGGTCCGCCAGCGCCCGGCGGACCTCCTCGGCGTCACCGACCGCCTGGGTGCTGAGCAGTGCGTCGGCGGCGGCCCGCTCGGCCTCCGTCCACGGGTACGCCGCCGCCTCCTCGACGGTGGGCAGCGGCGCGAGCGGCGAGGCGCCGTTCAGCCGCAGCACCGGGAACAGCGCCGGCGCCGCCAGCCGGCGCGCCTGCTCCGAGGTCTCCCCGCACACCGTGTAGGCGGTGACGATCGTGTGCGGCCGTTCGGCCCGGGCCGAGGGCCGGAAGCTCTCCCGGTACGCCCGCAGCGCCTCCTCGGTGCCGCGGGAGTTGAAGAAGTGGTGGGCGAACGCGTACGGCAGCCCGCGCCGGCCCGCGTCCACGGCGCTGCGCACACTGGCGCCGAGCAGCCACGGCCGGGGCGGCCGCGGCGGCTCCGGCAGGGCCTCCAGCCGCTGGTAGACGTGCCCGTCCGGGAAGCCGCCGTCGACGAAGGCGAGCAGTTCCTCCAGCGCCGCCGGGAAGTCCTCGTCGGGCGCCCGGCGCAGCGCGTGGGAGAGCAGCGGGTCCGCGCCCGAGCGGCCGATGCCCAGGTCCACCCGGCCGGGGAACAGCGCGGCCAGCGTCCGGAAGGACTCCGCGACGGCGTACGGCGGGTGGTTGGGCAGGATCACCCCGCCCGCGCCGATCCGGATCCGGCTGGTCCGCTCGCCGAGCGCGGCCAGCAGGACGGCCGGGACGGAGCCGGCGATCCCGCGCGAGTTGTGGTGTTCGGCCACCCAGAACCGGGTGTAGCCCAGTTCGTCGGCGGCCGCCACCAGCCGGCGGGTGCCGAGCAGGGTGTCGGCGGGGCGGCCGGCGGAGTCGATGGACGATATGTCGAGGACGGACAGCGGGACGGTCGGGGAATTGCTGGTCATGCGGGGGTGCTCCTTACTCGGGGTGTCACGCGTACCAGGTGGGGCGGGGGACTTCGCCGTGCAGGAGGTGGCGCCCCACCACCCGGGCGCGACCGGGGTCGTCCTCGTGCACCCGCCGCGCCCTGGTGTCCCGCCAGTAGTGGTCCAGCCCGGCCGCGGCCCCGGCGCCGCCGGGGCCGGCCGCCCCGAGCGCGCCGGCGGTGACCGCGTCGGCGGCCGAGCCGGCCTGCGCGGCCAGCGCCGCGACCCGGACGGCGTGCCGGCCGCGCTCCTCCTCGGTCACCGTGCGGCGCCGGGCGTGCAGGGCGTCCGCCTCGGCGCCGACGGCGTCGGCGAACGCCTCCACCGCCCACAGCGCGGAGGCCAGGGCGCCGAAGTGCCGGGCCGCGTCCGCGGCGGCTGCCTCGGTCAGCGGCGCCTGCGACCACTGCTCGCGGGCGTGCCGGGCGGCGGCGTCCAGCGAGCCCCGGGCCGCGCCGATCAGCGCGTTGGCCCGGGCGAGCTGGAAGGCCGGGGTGAGGAAGGTGTTGTAGACCCGGGGCACGAAGGTCTTGTCGACGTGGCCGAGCGCCCCGGTCCACGGGATGTTCGCGCCGTCGGCGAGCACGGTCCCGGCAGCCAGCGACCGCAGCCCGAACTCCTCGGTGCCGGGTTCGAAGGACAGCCCCACGTGGTCGCTCATCGCGAGCGCGCTGATCGGGGTGTCGCCGTCCTCCAGGAAGCCCTCCAGGATGGTGATGTCCGACACCGGGTGGCCCAGGGCACGCTCCAGCCGCCCGTGGAACAGCATCTCGTCGCCCGTGTCCCGGATCACCAGGGGCGCCGACCGGGGCTTCGAGGATCCGCTGAAGAACCACCGGGCCCGGGCCGACACCTCGCCGATGTGCTGGATCTTCTCGTCGGTGCCGATGAACTCGGCGATCGACACCCACACGTAGTGGTGGGCCAGCAGTTCGCCGACCGAGGCGTCGGCCGCCGCGACGGTGCGCACCACCCGGAACGCGGTGGACCAGTTCTGGCCGGCCCCGCCGTACTCGACCGGCCCCAGCAGGGTCACCAGGCCGGTCTCCTTCAGCAGCCGGATCTCCCGCACCGGCGGGGTGCCCTCGCGGTCGCGCCGGGCGGCGCCGGGTGCCAGCCGCGCCGCGACCTCCTCGGCCCGCCGCAGCCACACCTCGGCGGCCTCGGGGACGGCGTCCGTCGTCGTGTCAGTCATGTCTCCCACTTCGTGACGTGCTCGCCGTCCTGTCCGGCGACGTGTTCGGTGTCCTGCTCGGGGTCGTCGCGGCCGGTGACGTCCGCGCCGCGCGCCCCGCCCGCGCCGGGCAGCCGCAGGACGGCGTCCAGCAGGGCCCGGGTGTACGGGTGGGCGGGGGCCTCGAAGATCCGCTCGGTTTCGCCCTCCTCGACGACCGACCCGCCGCGCATGATCAGCACCCGGTCGGCGACCTGCCGCACCACGGCCAGGTCGTGGGTGATGAACAGCAGGGCGATGCCCCGTTCGCGCCGCAGCCGGTCCAGCAGCTCCAGCACCTGCGCCTGCACCGAGACGTCCAGCGCCGAAACCGGCTCGTCGCAGACCAGCACCTGCGGACGGCCCGCCAACGCCCGGGCGATGGCCACCCGTTGGCGCTGGCCGCCGGACAGCTGGTGCGGCCGGCGGGAGAGCAGTTCGGCCGGCAGGCCGACCTGGTCGAGGAGTTCCGCGCACCGCCGGGCCCGCTCGGCGCGCCGCAGTCCCGGCAGCGCCTCGCCGATGATCCGCGCCACGGTGAACCGGGGGTCCGCCGAGGCGTACGGGTCCTGCTGGACGAACTGGATCGCCGGGCGCTCGGCCCGGCGCCGCCGTTCCGGCAGCGCCGACCAGGGCCGCCCGTGCAGCAGCACCTCCCCGGCATCGGGACGGGACAGGCCCATCGCGACCCGCGCCAGCGTGCTCTTGCCCGAGCCGGACTCGCCGACCACGCCCAGGGCCTCGCCCGCCCGCAGGGTGAACCCGACCCCGTCGAGGGCTCTCGGCCCGTCCGGGGCGAAGGACTTGACCAGCCCGCGCCCGGTCAGCACCGGGGCCACATCCTCGGTGCCCGGTGCCTCGGTGCCCGGTGCCTCGGTGCCCGGTGCCTCGGGCGGGGCCTGGGCGGGACGGGCCGGCGGGCGGCCCGAGGGCACCGCGTCCAGCAGCATCCGGGTGTACGGGTGCTCCGGGGCGGACAGCACCCGGCCGACCGGCCCGCTCTCCACCACCTCGCCCCGCCGCAGCACCAGCACCCGGTCAGCCAACTGCGCCACCACCGCCAGGTCGTGACTGACCAGCAGCAGTCCCCGGCCCTCGGCCTTGAGCCGGCCGAGCAGCGCCAGGATCTGCGCCTGGACGATCGCGTCCAGCGCCGTGGTCGGCTCGTCGGCGATCAGCAGCGGGGCGTCGGCGGCCAGCGCCGAGGCGATCAGCGCGCGCTGGCGCAGCCCACCGGAGAGCTGGTGCGGGTGCTGGGCGCGCCGGGCCTCCGGCTCCGGCACGCCCACCGCCGTGAGCAGTTCCACCACCCGGGCGTCGACGTCCGGGCCGGCGGTGCCGCCGAGGCGGGCCGCCTCGGCGATCTCGGCGCCGACGGTGCGCAGCGGGTCCAGCGCGGTCAGCGCGTCCTGGAAGACCACGGCGATCCGCCGGCCGCGCACCGCGCGCCACTGCCGTTCGCCGAAGCCGGCGGCGTCCGCCCCGGCCACCTCCAGGGTCCGGGCGGAGACCCGGGCCCTGGTGCCCGCCAGCCCGATGAGGGAGCGCGAGGTGACCGACTTGCCCGAGCCGGACTCGCCGACCAGCGCCACGCACTCCCCGGGGCCGACGGCCAGCGACACCCCGTCCACGGCGGGCCGCGGCGAGCCGGGGAACGACACCCGCAGCCCCTCCACCCGCACGAGCGGGCCCGGCACCGTCGCACCGGCGTCCCCGGCCGTCGCCTTCGCCGCGGTCGCTTCCGTTGTCGTCGTCATCGCACCGCCCTCAGCTGCATCGAACGGCCGATCAGCGTGGTGCAGACCACCACGACCGAGACGGCCAGGCCGGGCGCGATCGAGATCCACCAGGCCGTCTGGAGGAAGTCCTTGCCGTCGGCGACCATCGAGCCCCAGTCCGCCTCCGGCGGGACCGGGCCCAGGCCGAGCACGCTGAGCCCGGAGCCCGAGATGATGGCCGAGCCCAGCCCGATGGAGGCCAGCACCACCAGCGGGCCGCCGACGTTCGGCAGCACGTGCCGCAGGACCGACCGCCAGACCGGCACCCCCAGCACCCGCGCCGCTTCCACGTACTCCGAGCGCAGCACCAGCCGTGCCTGGCCGCGCACCAGTCGGGCGTAGTTGGGCACCCCGGCGATGCCGATGGCGATCGCCACGTTGACCGTGCCGCCGCCGAGCAGCGCCACCACCAGCAGCGCGAGCAGCAGTTCGGGGAAGCCCAGCAGCACGTCCACCACCCGCATCAGGGCGAAGTCGACGTGCCGTCCGCCGCAGCCGGCGACCAGGCCGAGCAGCGCGCCGCCGCCCACCCCGATCAGCGTCGCGCCGACCGCGATCAGCAGCGACAGCCGGGTGCCGTGCACCAGCCGCGACCAGACGTCCCGGCCGAGCTGGTCGGTGCCCAGCCAGTGCTCGGCACCGGGCGGGCGCAGCGCCGCCGCGACGTCCGTCGCCTCGGGGGCGTGGGTGGCGAACACCCCGGGGAAGACCAGGACGAGCGCCATCGCGGCCAGCAGGACCAGCGGTGCCAGGCGGGCCGGCGAGCGCAACAGGGTGCCCCGGCGGGCGGCCGCGGCCGGCCGGTCGAGGAGGGCGGTCACGGTGCTCATGCCGTGCCTCCCTCGCGCAGCCGGGGGTCGATCAGCGGGTGGAGCACGTCCACCAGGGTGTTGATGACCACGAACGCCGCGCTGGAGATGACCACCAGGGCGCTGACCACCGGCAGGTCGCGCGAGCCGACCGCGTTGGCCAGCACCCGGCCCAGGCCCGGCCGGGTGAAGATGTTCTCCACCAGCACCGCGCCGCCGAACAGGCTGCCCAGCACGAAGCCGGCCAGCGTGGTCAGCGGCAGCAGCGCGTGCCGCAGGGTGTGCCGCAGCAGTACCGCCGTCGCGCCCAGGCCGCGCGAGCGCGCGGTCAGTACGAACGGGCGGCCGTCGGCGCTCTCCAGCTCCTGGCGGATCACCTGGGCGAGCACTCCGGCCAGCGGCAGCGCCAGCGCCAGCGTCGGCAGCACCAGCGCCGACGGCCCGTCCGCCCCGATCGAGGGCAGCGCGTGCAGCCGGTAGGAGAACACCGTCAGCAGGATGATGCCCAGCCAGAACGACGGCATCGACACCATCAGCAGCTCGGCCAGACCGGCGGCACCGCGCACCGCCCGGCCCCGGCCGGCCGTCAGGATGGCCGCCAGCACCGCCAGCACCAGCGCGGTGACCAGCGCGGACACCGCCAGCTCGACGGTCGGACCGAGCTGGCTGCCGAGCAGCCGCTCGATCGGCTCGTTGAGCTGGTACGACCAGCCGAGGCCGCCGCTCGCCAACTGGGCGAGCTCACGGCCGTACTGGACGAGCAGCGGGTCGTCCAGGCCGTTCTCGGCGATCACCTGGTCACGCAGGGCCGGGGTGGCGGCGGCGCCCGGCCCGATCAGTCCGTCCACGATGTCGCCGGGGGCGAGGTGGAGGGCGAAGAACGTCACCGTGAGCGTCCCCCACACCACCACCAGCCCCGCCGCGAGCCGCCGGGCGACGAACCTGGCCCAGGGCGGCACGTGCCGTCGCGGCACGAGCGGGGCGCGGTCGGACACCTCAGGCCACCCCGATGCCGTAGAAGTCGGTGTTGGCGTCGACGTCCAGGACCAGCCCGTCCACCTTGCCGTGCCGGGCGACGTCCATGGTGGCGATGTAGGCCGGGAAGGAGTACGCCTGCTCGACGATCCTCCGCTGGACCTTGCGGTACAGCTCGGCGCGCTGCGCGGCGTCCACGGTCGCGTCGGCCTGGTCCAGCCAGCCGTCGATCTCGGCGTCCTTGACCCGGCTGCCGTTCGCTCCGCCGCCTCCGAACTGGGACCTGGAGTGGTAGAGGCTGCCCAGCAGGCTCGGGTCGGAGCCCTGCCAGGCGAAGGCGAACACGTCGTAGTCGCCCTTGCCGGTGCGCCCGATGGAGCCCGCGGAGTCCAGCGGCACCAGCTTCAGTTCGATGCCGACCTGCTTCAGCGCGTCCTGCACGCCCACGTCGAAGGTGTGGTTCTGGGCCGAGACGAAGGTCTGCACGTACGGCTGCTCGGCGGTGAGGCGCTTGCCGTCCTTGGTGCGGTAGCCCTCGGCGTCCCGCCCGGTCCAGCCGGCCTCGTCCAGCAGCTTCTCCGCCTTCTCCTTGCTGTACTCCCAGGCCGGCTTGGCGAACGACGGCTCGGCGCCGGGGGTGGAGGGCGCCAGCGGCCCCCAGGCCTGCTCGTACTCGCCCTGGAAGATGCCCTTGACGATCCCGGCGAAGTCGATCGCGTGCCGGACGGCCTGCCGGGCGCGCTGGTCGTCGAACGGCGCGCGGGCGGTGTTGAGGTAGTAGGTGTAGGGGACGCCGGGGATCGCCTTGCGGACCACCTGAACGCCGTTCTGGCCGCGCAGGCCGGCCAGCCGGTTGGCGGGGATCAGCTCGGCGGCGTCCACTTGGCCGGACGTCAGGGCGCCGACCCGGGAGGCGTCCTCCTTCAGGAGCAGCACGACGATGCTCTCCAGCTTCGCCCGCCCCTGGTGGGCGGCGGTCGGCGGGGCCCAGTCGTAGTCGGTCCGGCGCTTGAACACCGCCTGCTGGCCCGGCGTCACCGACTCGAAGGTGAACGGGCCGGTGCCGACGACGAACGCGCCGCCGGAGGAGAGGTCGCCCGCGTGGTCGCGCAGTGCGACGGGGGAGTGGAGGCCGAGGAAGGTGCTCCCCACCGAGCCTAGGAAGGAGGAGTGAGGGGCCGTCAGGTGCACGGCCACCGTGCGCGGGTCGACCACCTCGGTCTCCTTGTAGGGGCCGAGCAGGCCGGCCGCCCGCTTGGACGCCGTCTTCGCCGCCGTGACGTGGTCGAAGTTCGCCTTCACGGCCGCCGCGTCGAACGGGGTGCCGTCGCTGAAGGTCACGCCGGTGCGCAGGGTGAAGGTGTAGGTGAGGCCGTCGGGCGAGACCGTCCACGAATCGGCCAGCCACGGCTTGACGGTCCCGTCGGGAGCGATCGCGACCAGCGACTCCAGCACCGGGCGCAGCAGCCGCCCGGTGACGGCGGTGGACGCGGCGTGCGGGTCCCAGCTGTCGGGTTCGACGGCGGCGCCGTAGCGCAGGGTGCCGCCGCCGTTCTTCGCGGAGGGCGGGGCGGAGGAGTCGGAGCAGGCCGTGAGGACGGCGGGGCCGATGACGGCGGCGGCGGTCAGGGTGACCGGGAGACGGAGGAAACGGCGTCTGGTGTACATGGGTTCTTTCTCGATCCTGCGCGAGGCGGGGGAACGGTGGGCGGCGCAAGGCCCGCCCACCCCCGAGGGGGAGGCGCTGATGGCCCCGGCCACGGACGATGCGACGAGTCTGCTGGCTCCGTCCGGATCCGACCCCCCTGACCGTCCCCCTATGCGGGCCCTTTCCGGGGCCCGTGGGTTTGGCGGCGGGACGCTCGCGGGTGTGCTCGGCGGGCGGGCTCGGCGGGCGGGCTCTGACGTGGCGCGGGGTGCGGTGCGGCCCCTGCGGCGGTGCGCGCCGTCAGGGTGGTGCGGCCGTTCCGGGGAGCCGTCCGGAACGGCCGCACGGGGACCGTCACAGGTGCGGCACGGGGGAATCCGCAGACTTGAGGTCCGGTCCGGGGGTGCTCCCGGCGGCGGCCGCGGGGCTGCGCAGGACGAAGGCGGCCACCAGGACGCCGACCGCGACGAAGACGGCGCTGAGCCCGTAGGAGAGGTGGAAGCCGCCGGTGAGCGCGACCACCTTGCTGTCGCCCTCGCCGAGCAGCGTCGCGGTGCGGGAGGCGGCCACCGTGGCGAGTACGGCGGTGCCGATCGAGGCGCCGACCTGCTGGGTGGTGTTCACCAGGCCGGAGGCGATGCCGGCGTCGTTGGGCGAGGTGACCGACATGGCCTGGCCGATCAGCGCCGGCATGGCCGCGCCGAAGCCGAGGCCGAGCAGCACGAACGGCGGCACGACGTCGGCGAGGAAGCTTCCGTCGCTCGGCACCCGGGCCAGCAGCGCGAGCGCCGCGGCCACCAGCAGCAGACCGACGACCAGCACCCGGCGGGGCCCGAACTTCTGGTTCAGCTTGACCGCGAAGCCCAGCGAGACGATCGCGATGGTGACCGGCGCGGGCAGGAAGGCGAGCCCGGTCTTCAGCGCGTCGTAGCCCAGGACGTTCTGGAAGTACAGCGCGGTGCAGAACTGGTAGCCGAACAGGCCGGCGACCATCAGGACCATGATGCCGTTGGCGGCGGAGACCGCCCGGGAGCGGAAGATGCGCAGCGGCAGCAGAGGCTTGGCCGCGTAGGCCTGGCGGACCACGAAACCGGCCAGCAGCACCAGCGAGCCGGCCAGCAGGCCCAGCGTGCGGCCGTCGCCCCAGGTGTACTCCTCGGCCTTGATGATCGTGTAGACCAGCAGCATCAGACCGCCGGTGGCGAGTACCGAACCGACCAGGTCGGCGCCCTCGCGCAGCCCCGGTCCCTTCTCGCCGGGCACCACGCTCCGCGTCAGCACGAGCGCCACCAGGCCGATCGGCACGTTGACGTAGAACACCCACGGCCAGCTGAAGCTCTGCGTCAGCACGCCGCCCAGGATCAGGCCCAGCGAGGCGCCGGCCGCGGAGACGAACGCGTACGCCGCCAGTGCCTTGGCGCGCTCGCCGGCGTCGGGGAACAGGGTGATGATCATGCCCAGGACGACGGCCGAGGCGAGCGCCCCGCCGACCCCCTGGACGAACCGGAACACCACCAGCGCCGTCGAGGAGGAGGACAGGCCGCAGACCAGCGAGGCCACCGTGAACAGGCCCAGGCCCGCACTGAAGACGCGCCGGCCGCCCAGCAGGTCGCCCAGCCGGCCGGAGAGCAGCAGCAGCCCGGCGAACGCGATGAGGTAGGCGTTGACCACCCAGGCCAGGCCGGACTGGGTGAAGCCGAGGTCGGTCTGGATGGTCGGGAGGGCGACGGTCACGATCGAACCGTCGAGGATGATCATCAGGTTGCCGGTGCAGAGGACCCCCAGCGCCAACCAGCGTGACCTGGAAGGCTGGAGGGACGGCGGGGCTTGCGTGGTCATCGGAGGAGTCCTTCGGGGAATGGCCGGGGAGGGGCGCCCGGTGGCGCCCGCGCTCCCTGAGGGCACTTCTTGTTACAGCGACCATCCTGTGTGACCATCAAGTCCACCGTAAGGAGGCACTTTCATGTTCCTGGGGAACAACGATGTGATCGAGGACATCGGCGAGGCCGACGGCGGCGTCGACGACCCGGCCCCCGTCCGCGAGGCGTGCACCGTCCTGGAGGCGCTCAACCGGATCAGCGGCAAGTGGGCGATCGGGATCCTGCTCAACCTCAGCCACGGTCCGGTCCGCTTCACCGAACTCGAACGGTCCGTACCCGGGATCAGCCGCCGCATGCTCACCCTGACGCTGCGGAACCTCGAACGCGACGGACTGATCGAGCGCACCGTCTACGCGACCGTGCCGCCCAAGGTGGAGTACCGCGGCACCGAGATGGCCGACGAGCTCTACAGCTCCCTCAAGGGCCTCACCGCCTGGGCGGAGCGCCACCGCGACGCCATCGCCCGCTCGCGCGACTCCTACGACCGGAAGCAGCAAGCGGCGGGCGCCGGGGACCTCTGAGGCCCGGCCCTCCACCAGTCCGCTCGCGAACGCCGCGAGGCCGTCTCCGTTCCGGCGTCCCGTCCCGCCGGGACAAGGGCGGTGTTCGGCTGCGAGAACCTGGCTCTGTTTGCGGGATTCGGCAGCGTCTGTTCACGGCTTTCGACCGCAGGGCGTGCTCAGGTGGTTCGAACAGGGCGGCCCCGTGCGGCGGTTGGCGATGCGACCGCATGAGGCCGGTCAGGGCTGACCGGCCTCATCGCCCTGTCAGGTGCCCGTCCCGGCCAGTCGCGACTCGGCGACTGCGAGGCCCGCGATGGCCGCGATGGCCGCGAGCATCCCCACCGGCGGCGGTGAACACCGGGGCGGCCCCCAGCGTGACGATGGTGCCCACCGCCAGGCCCGTGTCCTTCACGGCGGCGAAGTAGGCGGTCTGGAAGACCGCCAGGCCGACACCGGTGCCCGCGAACAGCAGGGCGCGGCGGCCCGGCGGCTGCGGGGTCCGCGACGTCTTGAACGCAGGACGGAAGGCACGGGCCGCGAGCAGCAGCACGACGCCGGTCAGGAAGCGCCAGAACGAGACGGCCATGGGCCCGAAGTCGCTTGACCGGTAGACGATGTCCACGGCGGCCCCGGTAGTACCCCAGGTGATGCCGGCGAATGCCAGGTAGGAAAGGCCGCGGCGCACGGATCGGGGCGCCATCACGGGGACAGAGGTCACCGCAGCAGCAGTTTTCGACACGAAGGAATCTCCAGACGGAGCGGATGGTCGTGGTCTCGCGTCTGCGGGCACAACCAATCAGCGCGTCGCGGCCGTTGGCCCACCTACGCGCCAGTGTCGACCCGCCTCAGAGGACGGGCGGCGAGAGAACTGCTGCGAAGGACACGCCCTCCACGCTACGGCATCGCAGGGACAGGGCCCCTTCCCCAAGGACGGCCACTCCGGCGCAGCACCGGGGCCGGAATCGAACACGGCGTGGCCGGCGTGCTGACCGAAGTCGTGAACACCTGGCCGGGTGCATCCCGCCCGGCTGCTCCGGGGGCGTCGGGCCGGTCCGCCGCAGAGCCTTCTGCGAGTTCCGGTCCGCGACGGGTGGCCGTACCCAGGTGCGGGCGGTTCCGGGCTTCCGATTCCCGGGCGGCATTCTCAGAGGACTCACAGGGTCTCTGCGGAAACGGACAGAGAGGGCTGACAGCGTCGGTGCGGTCCCGCGAGGGCCGTCGAGTCGATTCGCGCCGGCGGTCGGGCGCCGGTGCCCCCGCCGGGCCGGTCCTTCGCCCCGCACACGCCCTTCCCACGAGGAGGCTGATCATGTCCGCTGCCCCGTCGCGCCGCCTCACCGTGCCGCGCCCCGCTGCGGCCCGCACGCTCTGGCGCCACGCCTTCGAAGGCGCGCTGTCCACCGTGGCCGCCACGGTGGCGATGGCCGCCGTCGTCCGGGCCGCGCTGGCCTTCCTCGGCGCCGATGCGATCGCGCCCGCCTCCCGGCTGGTACCGGCGGTGGTGAGTACGGCCTTCGGCGGCGGCATCACCCTGACGTCGGTGGCCTCCGGCGGGGGCGGCGACGGGAACCTCGGCGCGGACGGGTCCGGCGGGCTTCTCGGCGGCAGCCTGGAGCTGGGTCTGACCGGCGTGGTCTCGACGATTCCCCTGACCGTCACCTTCGTGGGCACGGCCGTCCTGGCGCTGGGCTTCTTCCGGCCCCTGCATCGGAGGCCGCAGCCCGCCTCGGAGCTGCTGTGGGCCCGCTTCGGCGGCGCGTTGGCGGCCGCGGCGGTGGTCTTCCCGTTCCTGGCCGGCACGGCGCACGGAACGGCCCGGCTGCCCGCGGGCGTGACGGAGCGGTTCGGCCGACGCGACACCTCCCCAGGGCCGGGCCCGTTCGGCGGCGGCCTCGGTGACGGGCTGTCCTCGGCGGCTTTCGAGACCGATGTCGCGGTGACCGTCTTCTTCGGCCTGCTGTGGGTCTGCGTCGTCCTCGGCATCGGCTGCGTGGCGGCCCGGCGCACCACGCCCTCGCGCCACCTCGCGCTGGGGCAGGCGCGCAGGTCGTGGCACGCCGTGACGTCGGCGCTGAGCGGGATCACCGCGGTGCTGTGCTGCTCGGTCCTGGCCCTCGCCCTGACGGTGGCCGGCCTCGCGGCCCTGACCGGCCACGAGCAGGCGGCCAGGGCCGCGGGGGCGCTGCTGCTGGTCGGCCCGAACCTGATCGCCGTGCTGCTCACCGCCGGGCTCGGAACCCCGTGGGGGGCGGGCGTCCAGCGCCTGACGCCGCAGGGCGGCGGGATGCTGGGCGGCCTCGGCGGAGCGGGTTCGGACCGGTCCGTCGACCTCGGCGGCTGGGCGGGCGCCGGCGTGCCGCTGTGGCTGCTCGGCCTGCTGCTCGTCGTGCTGCTGGCGGTGATCGCCGGATACCTCGCGGCGGCGCGCACCCCCGCGCGCACCCGGCAGGAGGAGGCGCGGGCCGTCTTCGGCCGCAACACCGAGATCGCCGTGCGGCTGGGAATCGCGGTCGGCGCGCCGTTCCTCCTGCTGCCCCTGGCGGCCCGGGGATCGCTGGGGATCGGGGTCAGCCTCATGGGCCAGGAGATGGGCGGCGTGGCCGCCGGGCTGGACGCGAGCCCGGGCCTGTCCGCGGTCGCCGCGGCCCTCCTCGCCACCACCGTCGGCTACGGCGGCATCCGTCTCCACGGACGGCGCGCCCGCCGCCGACAGGAATCCCCGCAGGCGCCCCACGAGGAGCCCGGGCGGGCCGGGCGCCCGGCACCGTCCCCCGCCCTGGCCCCAGCGGGCTCCTCCCGGAGCGCTTCCGGCCCCACCTGCTGAGCATGTGATCCTGGAAGGATCCCATCCGACCCCGTCCGAGAAGGCGGCATTCCACACCATGGCGGCACCGACACCCCCGGCCCGGCCCACGGGAGCGCGACCGGACCACCTGCTCGTCGTCGACGACGAGCCCACCGTCCGGGAACTGCTGCGCACCGCGCTGCGCTTCGCCGGCTTCGACGTCGACGCCGCCGGCACCGGGCGCGAGGCCCTCGAACTCGCCGCGCGGCGCACCCCCGACCTGGTCCTGCTCGACGTCATGCTCCCCGACATGAACGGCTTCGAGGTGATCGGCCGGCTGCGCTCCCGGCCCCGGTCCGACCACCCCGGCCGAGGCGGGGACGTTCCGGTCCTCTTTGTCACGGCACGCGAGGACCGCCAGGCGCTCCTGCACGGCCTGCGCATCGGCGGCGACGACTACCTCACCAAGCCCTTCGACCTGGAAGAGCTCATCGCCCGGATCCACGCCGTGCTGCGGCGCACCCGCGGCGACCGGGCGGCCCGGATCACCGTCGGCGACCTCGAACTCGACCCGGACGGCCACCGCGTCACCCGGGCGGGGCACGGCGTGCGGTTGTCGCCGACCGAGTTCCGACTGCTGCACTTCCTGATGACCAACGCCGGGCGGACCATGTCCAAGAACCAGATCCTGCAGAACGTGTGGGAGTACGACTTCGGCGGTGACGCCGGCATCGTCGACACCTACATCAGCTACCTGCGCCGCAAGGTCGACAACGCCGAACCCAAGCTGATCCACACCGTCCGCGGGGTCGGCTACGTGCTGCGCGCCCCCCGGCCGTGACCACCGCCGCACGAGCGCCCCGGCGCGGACTCAGCGGCCTGTCGCTGCGCACCCGTGTGCTGTGCCTGTCCGTCGCCCTGGTCGCCGTCGGCCTGCTCGGCACCGGCCTGCTGGTCACCGGCGCCCTGCACGGGTACCTCCAGGGCCGCGTCGACGAGCGCCTCGTCCTGACCGGGCAGATCGCCGCCCGCCTCTCGCCACCCGCCGGCACCGGCCCGGGAACCCCGACGGCCGTACCTGCCCTGGGCGTCCTCGGGGACACGACCGTGACCTACCTCGACGACGACGGCGCCACCCTGCGGGCGTTCGACGTGAGCCCCGCTCCGTCCGGCGGGCGCCCCGTTCTCCCGGCCCTCGACCAGGCGGCCGTGCTCGCCCACGAGGGACGCCCCTTCACCGTGCCCTCCTCCGACGGCGATCGCGCCTGGCGGGTCGTCGCCCTCGCGCAGCCCGCCCATACCGTCGCGCCGGACCCGCCCGGTGCCAGGGGCAGCGTCGTCGTGGCGACCACCCTCGACGAGGTCGACCGCACCGTCGCCAAGACCCGCAACCTCTCACTGACCATGGGGGCCGCGCTGCTGGCGGTGCTGGCCGGCGTCGGCTGGTTCGCCGTCCGCTCAGGCCTGCGCCCGCTGACCCGGATCGAGGAGACCGCGACGGCGATCGCGGGAGGCGACTACTCCCATCGGGTCCCCGAACTCGCCGCCCCGCACACCGAAGTGGGGCGTCTGACGGCCTGTCTCAACCAGATGATCGGCCAGATCGACACCGCGTTCCGGGCCCGCTCCCAGGCCGAGGCGAGAACCCGGCGCTTCTTCGCCGACGCCAGCCACGAACTGCGTACGCCGCTGGTCGGCATCAAGGGCTACGCCGACCTCTACCGCATGGGCGCACTGTCCACCCGCGAGGACCTCGACCGCACCATGACCAGGATCGCCGCCGAGTCCACCCGCCTCGCCCGGCTGGTCGAGGAGATGCTGCTGCTCGCCCGGCTCGACGAGGACGCCCACCACCCGGCCGCCGGCCCCGGCGCCGAGCCCGCCTTCGCCCTCGACCTCGCCCCCATGGATCTGCGCACCCTGGCCGCCGACGCCCTGCGCGACGTCCGCGCGCTGGACAAGACCCGCCCCGTCACCCTCACCGGCCCCGGCAGCGGGAGACCGGCCAACGCCCCTGCCGTCGCCGACGAGGCGCGCCTGCGCCAGGTCGTCACCAACCTGATCGGCAACGCCGTCACCCACACCCCGCCCGGCACCCCGATCCGCATCGGCGTCGGCACCACCGGCGACCAGGCCGTCCTCGAAGTCGCCGACCACGGCCCCGGCCTCACCCCCGCCGAACGCGACCGGGTCTTCGACCGCTTCTACCGCACCGACGGCTCCCGCGACCGCACCACCGGCGGTTCCGGCCTCGGCCTCGCCATCGCCCGGTCCCTGGTCGCCGCCCACGGCGGCCGCATCACCCTCGACACGACCCCCGGCCGCGGCTGCACCTTCCACATCCTGCTGCCCCTCCCCTCCGGCGAGCCGCCGAACACCGAGCGGTGATCCCGCCCGGCCCACCGCCACACCGACGCCCTCCCACCCCGGGCCCCGGAACCGCCCGGCCTGAGACCGCCCGGAGAACCGCGGAGCACCGACCGCCACCTCGCGCCCGAAGCGCTGCGCCCCTCCTCTGGGCACACATCGGGCGGGGTCAGGCGCGCGCCACCGTCCTGGGTGCGCAGCCGGCGCTGTCGCCCGTCGCCTGTCGGCCGGCGCCGCACCGGCGCCTTCCGGCCCAGCGCGATGGCCCGGCCGGCTCGAGCCCGGCTGAAGGCCCCGTCAGGTGGACGACCCGACCGCGATCGCCACGGCCCCAAGGTCCCGCCTCGCCGGTCGACCTGATGATCCGTCACCGCGAAAGCAGGGGTGGCGCCTCTCCGCGGGAAGACGGCGGTTCTGTCGCCCGGTCGAGGAGTTCCTTGACGGGATGGGTTCGACGCCCTGTTCCAGGAGGAGGGCCGTGGTCGAGGGCCCCGCGTCGTGGAGGCGGAGCTGTCGGAAGGGTGCGCGGCGGGGGAGTGCGGCGAACCGGCGGCCTCGGTGGCTCACAGGCGGTAGTCGGTGCATGGACCCAGGAGGGGTTGGCGGAGCCCGGGTGCCGCCCCGCCGGACAACGGATGAACGGGCGCTGGCCACCTCGGGAACGCGGGGGTGGTGCAAATCGATCGTTGTTCCGACATGTCGACCACCTGCCCCAAATTTTCAAGACCCCTGCAAAACCCCTCAGAACCGTTGACACCGCGTAACGGCCCGAGTAGCGTCACTGATCATCGCGCTGATAATACGTATTATCAGCGATGGCCTCGCAGCCTTCGGAGGAGTTCCCCCGTGCCAAGGATCACGCAGCGTGACATCGCTCGCCTCGCCGGCGTCAGCCAGGCGGTGGTCTCGCTCGTGCTGAACAACAGGACCGACGCGACGACCCGCATCGCTCCCGAGACCAGGCAGCGTGTCCTCGACGTGATCCGGGAGACCGGGTACGCGGCCGACCCCGTGGCCCGCCGCATGGTGCGTCAGCTCAACCAGATCGTCGGTGTGTTCACCTACGAATCGGTGTTCCCGAGCACCAGCGCCGACTTCTACTACCCGTTCCTGCGCGGCATCGAGGAGTGTGCCGAGCAGCTCAGGTGCGACCTGCTGCTGTTCACCAGCGCTCCGGTCGTCGACGGGCGGCGCAAGGTGTTCCACGAGAACAACCGGCTCCGGATCGCCGACGGCTGCATCCTGCTCGGCCGGGACATTCCGCACGACGAGCTGGCCCGGCTGAATCGCGAGAACTACCCGTTCGTGGCCGTCGGCCGACGCGACGACGCGGGTGGCCCGGTGCCCTGCGTGGGGGCGGACTACGCCGCCGCCACCCAGAATCTGGTCGAGCGGGCCCGGGAGCTCGGGCACCGGGAGTTCGCCTACGTCGGGGCGGGGGAGGGTGCGGAGTCCGCCGACGACCGGATGAACGGGTTCCGCGCCGGTACCCGAGGGAGCGGCCGGCACGAGCGGACGGCCGGCCGATCCGCGGGGGAGACCCTGGACGCGCTGCTCGCCGCCGGGGTGACCACCGCCGTGGTCGAGGGCTACGCCGACGGGGTCGCGCTGATCCGGGCGGCCCGCGAACGAGGCGTCGACGTGCCCGGCGACCTGTCGGTCGTGGTGACCGGCGTACCGGCCGAGTCGCCGGACGCCGACATCGCGGGCACCGGCTTCCGCATTCCGCGCCGGGAGATGGGCTGGCAGTCGGTGGAACTCCTCGCCGCCTTACTGGAAGACCGGTCGACCACCACGCTCCAGCGGCTTCTGCCGTGCCACTTCGTCGAGGGGCAGACCCTCGGCGAACCGAGAAAGGACCGTTTTGACCGAGATACGCAGTGACGTGCTGGTGGTCGGCGGAGGGCTGGGCGGCGTCGCCGCGGCGCTCGCCGCCGCCCGCGCCGGCCGGACCGTGGTGCTGACCGAGGAGTTCGACTGGATCGGCGGGCAGCTCACCAGCCAGGCGGTGCCGCCGGACGAGCACTCCTGGGTGGAGCAGTTCGGCGTCACGGCCGGCTACCGGGCCCTGCGCGACGGCATCCGTGACTACTACCGCCGGCACTACCCGCTCACCGAACGGGCCAGGGCCCGCCTCGAACTGAACCCCGGCGGGGGCTGGGTGAGCAAGCTCTGCCACGAGCCGCGGGTCGCGCTGGCGGTCATCGAGGCGATGCTCGCGCCCTACCGCGCCAGCGGGCGGCTCACCGTCCTCCAGCCGTACCGGCCGACCGCCGCCGACACCGACGGCGACCGGGTGACCGCGGTGACCCTGACCCACCGCGACACCGGCGAGAAGGTCCACGCCACCGCCACCTACGTGCTGGACGCCACCGAGACCGGCGAGCTGCTGCCGCTCACCGGCACCGAGTACGTCACCGGCTTCGAGTCCTCCGTGGACACCGGCGAGCCGAGCGCCCCGTCGGTCGCCCAGCCGCTGAACATGCAGGCCGTGTCGGTGTGCTTCGCCATGGACCACGTCGACGGCGACCACACCATCGACAAGCCCGCGGACTACGACTTCTGGCGGTCCTACCGGCCCGAGGTGTGGGGCGGACCGCTGCTGTCCTGGCAGTACCCGCACCCCCGGACGCTGGAGCGGGTCGGGCACGACTTCAGCCCCAACCCCGACGACGACCCGCTGTCGGTCATCGCCGACCAGCGCGTCAACCCCGGCAACGCCAACCTGTGGACGTTCCGCCGGATCGCCGCCCGAGGCACCTTCACCGACGGCGCGTACGCCAGCGACATCACCCTGGTCAACTGGCCGATGATCGACTACCTCGAAGGCCCGGTCCTCGACGTCCCCGACGCCGCCGACCACCTGCGCCGGGCCAGGGAGCTGAGCTTCGCCTTCCTGTACTGGATGCAGACCGAGGCGCCCCGCCCGGACGGCGGCACCGGATTCCCGGGGCTGCGGCTGCGCGGCGACATCACCGGCGGCACCGACGGCCTGGCCCAGGCCCCGTACATCCGCGAGGCGCGCCGGATCAAGGCCGACTACACCGTCGTCGAGCAGGACCTCTCGCTCGCCGTCCGCGGGGAGCGGGGCGCCGTGCGGTACCCGGACTCCGTCGGCCTGGGCATGTACCGGATCGACCTGCACCCCTCGACGGGCGGCGACAACTACATCGACGTCGGCTGCAGCCCGTTCGAGATTCCGCTGGGCGCGCTTCTTCCGCAGAGGGTCGAGAACCTCCTGCCCGCCGGCAAGAACATCGGCACCACCCACATCACCAACGGCGCCTACCGGGTCCACCCGGTCGAGTGGAACATCGGGGAGGCCGCCGGCGCGCTCGCCGCCTTCTGCCTCACTCACGGCACCCGCCCCCGTGCGGTCCGGGAGAACCCCGAACTGCTCTCGGCCTTCCAGGACCAGCTCACCGCGGCCGGCGTCGAACTGCGCTGGCCCGACATCACGGGCTACTAGGCCTCCACGCACCACTGAGGGAGAACACCATGATGATACGAAGAGGGCTGGCCACGGTCGCCGCCGCGATGTCCGCCACGCTCGTCCTGGCCGCGTGCGGTGGAGAGGACTCGAAGGACGACAAGAGTCCGGTGAGCCTGCGGATGACGGTCTGGACGGCCAACAAGCCGCACCTGCAGCTGTTCAACGACATCGCCGCCGAGTACATGAAGACCCACCCCGAGGTCAAGGAGATCAAGTTCGACCCGCTGCCGTTCGAGAGCTACAGCACGGCGCTCACCACCCAGATGACCGGCGGCAACGCCCCCGACCTCGCGTGGGTCTTCGAGAAGGACGCGGCCGACTTCGTCAGCTCCGGGGCCCTGGTGCCGCTCGACGACACCCTGAAGCAGACCAGCGGCTACCAGTACGAGGACCTGATCCCGAGCACCACCAAGCTCTGGAAGAGCGACGACAAGCTGTACGCGTACCCGTTCTCCACCTCGCCGTTCGGTGTCTTCGTCAACCGCGACCTGCTGAAGCAGGCCGGCCAGCAAACCCCGGACGAGCTCGCCAAGGCGGGCAAGTGGGACTGGACGACCGTGCTCGCCGAGGGCGCCGAGGTGCACCGCTCCACCGGCAAGGCCGGCATCGTGATCCGTGACTTCGAGTACAAGGAGTGGAGCAACGCGGCCACCTTCTGGGGCGGCTGGAAGGCCGAGCCCTGGAGCGCCGACGGCAAGACCTGCACCTTCAACAGCACGCCGATGGTCGACGCGATGACCACCCTGCACAAGGGGATCTTCGAGGACAAGGCGATGCCGGGCCCCGGCGAGACCGCCGACTTCTTCACCGGCGACGCGGCGATGACCATCACCCAGATCAGCCGGGCGTCGCTGCTGGAGAACGCCAAGTTCGACTGGGACCTGGTGCCGCTGCCGGCCGGACCGGCCGGCGACTACTCGGTGATCGGCCAGGCCGGCGTCGGCGTGGTCAAGCGGGGCGGCCACACCAAGCAGGCCAAGGACTTCCTCGCCTACTTCACCAACCCGGAGAACTCCGCCAAGCTCGCCGCCTACTTCCCGCCGCCGCGGGAGTCCCAGCTCACCGCGGAGAACCTGGCCAAGACCAACCCGCTGCTGAAGAACGAGCAGCTCGAAAGCGTGGTCGTCAACGGCGTCAAGAAGGGTGTGGTCAAGCCCGGCCACGCCGGCCAGGCCGAACTCGCCCAGCGGGTCCGCGCCGGACTGGACCCGCTGTGGACGCCGAACGCCAACGTCAAGGGCGTTCTCGACGACCTGTGCAAGAACATCTCCCCGCTGCTGGAGAAGTGACCATGCCCGTCTCCCCGCCAACAGCGGTGGGGGGGCCCCGCCCCGACGGGGGGGCGCCCCCGCGGGCCCCCCCGCGCCCGACCGTGGGGGCCGCCGCCCCCCGGGTCCACCGCCGCCGGGTG
>NZ_JBHVRK010000025.1:82649-89593 GCF_042885845.1 Kitasatospora sp. NPDC058032
TTTTACAAAAATCACCCCCGGTTTTTTTCTTTTTCACCGCCCCCCCCCCCCCCCCCGCCGGGGGGCCCCCCCCCCCCCCCGGCCCCCCCCCCCACCGCGGGGCAGCCGCCGCGACCTCCGTTCTGGACCCGGCGCCGACGTGACCAGCTCGCCGGTTTCGCGTTCATCACGCCCCAACTCCTCGGCAGCGCCGTCTTCGTGCTGCTGCCCATCGCCCTGGTCTTCCGGTACAGCCTGCATGAGTGGAACGTGCTGGCCGGCGACTTCAGCTACACGGGCGGCGACAACTACACCCAGCTGCTGGACGACGCCAACCTGCCCGAGGTACTGAAGTCCACGGCCCTGTTCTCGGTCGGCCTGGTGGTGCTCAACCTCTCCCTGGCCCTCCTGCTCGCCGTCCTGCTCAACCAGAAGCTGCGCGGAATGACGGTGTTCCGCACGCTGTTCTTCTCGCCCGTCGTGGTGTCGCTGGTCGCCTGGACCATCGTGTGGGGCTTCCTGCTCCAGAACAACGGCGGCATCAACGGCCTGCTGCACACCGTCGGCATCGACGGACCCAACTGGCTGCGTGGCGAGGGCACCGCCATGTTCTCGGTCATCGTCGTGCAGGTGTTCAAGAACGTCGGTCTGAACATGGTGCTGTTCCTGGCCGCCCTCCAGGGCGTGCCCAAGGAGCTGTACGAGGCGGCCCGGGTCGACGGCGCCGGCGCGTGGGTCCGGTTCCGGTCCATCACCCTGCCGCTGATCAGCCCGACGATCCTGCTGACGTCGGTGATCACCATCGTGGGCTCGCTCCAGGTGTTCGCGCAGATCGCGGTGCTCACCCAGGGCGGCCCGAAGCTGTCCACCACCGTGCTCGTCTACTACCTCTACCAGCAGGCCTTCCAGTTCCATCACTTCGGTTACGGCGCGACCCTGTCCATCCTGCTGCTGCTGATCGTGCTGGCGCTCACCGTGCTCCAGTGGCAGATGCGCAAGAGGTGGGTCTTCTATGAATCGTAAAATCCCGCTGCGCACCCGGGTCGCCCTGTACGGCCTGCTCTGCGTGCTCGCGATCCCCTTCGTCTTCCCGACCTGGTGGATGGTGACGTCGTCGTTCAAGCCGATCGCCGACATCTTCTCCTACCCGCCGAAGCTCTTCCCGACCAACCCGACGTTCTCGGCCTACAAGGACGTCTTCGACGGGCGCCCGTTCGTCCAGCAGTACGTCAACAGCCTCTACATCGCCGCGCTGGTGACGGCGGGGACGATGATCGTCTCCTCGCTCGCCGGGTACGCCTTCGCCCGCATCAAGTTCCGCGGCCAGAACGCGCTGTTCCTGGTGGTGCTGGTGGGCCTGCTCATCCCGAGCGAGGTCACCATCGTCCCGCTCTTCCAGATGTTCAACGACCTCGGCCTGGTCGACACCCACTGGCCGCTGATCCTGGTGCCGATCTTCGGCGCGCCGAGCGTCATGGCCACGTTCATCATGCGGCAGTTCTTCATCAGTCTGCCCAATGAACTGGAGGAGGCCGCCCGGATCGACGGCATCGGCTACTTCGGCACGTTCTGGCGGATCGCCCTGCCGCTCGCCAAGCCGGCGCTCGGCGCCGTCGCGATCTTCACCTTCCTGCAGAGCTGGAACCTCTACCTGGAGCCCGTGGTGTACCTCTCCTCGCCGGAGATGTTCACCCTGCCGCAGGCGCTCACCCAGTACGTGGACTCCTACGGCGGGGCCATGTGGAACGTCCAGCTCGCCGCGGCGTCGCTGACCGCCGTCCCGGTGCTGGTCGTGTTCGTCATCGCCCAGAAGCAGTTCATCGAGGGCCTCGCCCACACGGGGCTGAAGTGAACGCCACACTCGGCATCGACATCGGCGGCACCAAGACGCTGGCCGCCCTCGTCGGACCCGACGGCGCCGTGGTCGACCAGGCGCGAGCCGACACCCCGGCCGCGCAGGGCCCGGACGCGGTGCTGCGGACCGCCGCCGACCTGGCCCGGCGCCTCGGCGGCGCCGGTCCGGTCGGCGTCGGCGCCGCGGGTCTCATCGACCCGGCCACCGGCGCCGTCCGGTACGCCACCGACTCCCTGCCCGGCTGGGCCGGCACCCCGGTGGCCGATGAGCTGGCCCGGCGCATCGGCCGGCCCGTCGTGGTGGACAACGACGTCAACGCCGCCGCCCTCGGCGAGAGCTGGGCCGGGGCCGCCCGCGGTCACGCACATGTGCTGCTGGTCGCGGTCGGCACCGGCCTCGGCGGCGGCCTGGTCCGCGGCGGCGCCGTCGACCACGGGGCGCGCGGCGGCGCCGGGGAGCTGGCTCACCTTCCGGCGCCCGACGCCGGCGAGCTGACCTGCGGCTGCGGGCGCACCGGACACCTGGAGGCCGTGGCCTCCGGCACCGGCCTCGCCCGCGCCTATCGGCTGCGCACCGGGGCGGACGTCACCGGCCGCGAGGTCGCCGCCCGCTGCGCCGCCGGCGAGGCGGCCGCCGTGGAGGTCCTGGCCACCGCCGGCCACGCCCTCGGCCGGGCCCTCGCGGGTCTGGTGGCGCTGCTCGATCCGACGACGGTGGTGGTGGCCGGAGGCGCCGGCAGGGCGCTGCTGCCGTACGCCCGGAGCGCGTACGCCGCCGAGCGGCTGCCGGTCCACGCCGACGTGCCGCTGGCCCCGGCCGCGCTCGGTGACGCGGCGGTCGCCGTCGGCGCGGCCCGGGCGGCGATGACCCGGCCGGCCATGGGCCTGCCGTCCGGTGCCGGGCCCGGGCCCGGCACCGGACCTGCCGAACCCAGCGGCCGGCCGCGGTCGGTCACTTCCCCGCACACCTTCCCGCACACCACCGAAACGGAGCCCCGGTGAACGTTCTCGACACCCTCCGCGGTGGCCTGGTGGTCTCCTGCCAGCCGCTGCCGGACGAACCCGCCGACCCGATGCGCGACGCAGCAGTGCAGGCGCGGGTCGCCGCCGCGGCGGTCCTCGGCGGCGCGGCGGGCATCCGCGCCAACGCCCCCGAGGACATCGCCGCCGTGCGGGCGGCGGTGGACGTGCCGGTCATCGGCCTGTGGAAGGACGGCCCCGGGCCGGTCGTGATCACGCCGACCAGCGAGCACGCCCGGGCCGTCGCGCAGGCCGGGGCGCACGTGGTCGCCATCGACGCCACCGACCGTCCGCGGCCCGAGCCGTTCGCGGCCCTCGTCGCCGCCGCGCACGCGGCCGGCGCCCTCGTCCTGGCGGACGTGTCCACCGAGGAGGAGGGACAGGCCGCGGCCGACGCGGGCGCGGACGCCGTCGCCACCACGCTCTCCGGCTACACCCCGCACACCCGGAAGACCCCGGGGCCCGACTTCGGCCTGCTGGAACGCCTGGTCGCGAGGCTGTCCGTTCCGGTGATCGCCGAAGGCCGCTACCGCACTGCGGACGACCTGCGGCGCGCCTACGCCGCAGGGGCACACGCCGTGGTGGTGGGCAACGCCATCACCTCACCGCTGTACCTGACCAGGGAGCTGGCCCGGTCAGTTCCCGCTCACGCCGACGCGAACGGAGTGCACCCCCGATGAGAAGACGCACCGTCCTCACTGCCGGCCTCACCGCCGGAGCCGCCGTCCTGGCCGCCCCGCTGGTGGGCCTCACCTCGCAGACGGCCACCGCGGCCCCGCGTGCGAGCCGCCGGATCGCCCTCGTCCCTCTCGACGACCGGCCCGTCAACGTCTACTGCCCGACCATGACCGCCGCCGTCGCCGGCGTCGACCTCGCACTGCCGCCGCGCGACACCCTCGGCCGCTTCTTCCAGCCCGGGGACGGCGCGGCCGTCGCCCGCTGGCTGGGCTCGGTCGGCGCCGACGAGTACGTGATCTCGGTGAGCATGCTCGCCTACGGCGGCCTGATCGCCTCCCGCACGGGCAAGCCCACCCTTGAGTCGGCGCGGGCCAACATCGCGGCGATCCGGGCCCTGCGGGCGGCCCGGCCGGGCGCGCAGATCGTGGTCCACGACACCATCCAGCGCCTCGCGCTGACCCCCGGCAACCCCGACCTCGAGCAGTACGTGGCCGCGCTGGTCGAGTGGGCCAAGCTGTACGACCAGGTGGAGAACCTCGGCAGGGAGGACCTGCGGCCCCGGCTCACGGCGGTGCGGGCCACCATCCCGGACGCGGTGGTCGACGACTACCTGAAGGCGCGGGCCCGCAACCACGAGGTCAACCGGCAGATGGTCGAGTGGGTCGCCGACGGCACCATCAGCCACCTGGTGCTCTCCGAGGACGACACCGCCCCGGTGGGCCTGGCCCGGGCCGAACGCGTCGAGCTCGAAAAGCTGGTCGAGCAGTTGGGGGTCGGCCGGCGGGTCGAGGTCTTCCCCGGCGCGGACGAGGTCGACGCACTGCTGGTCGCCCGGCTGATCGCCGCGGGCACCTCGCCCACCTACCGGGTGGAGTACGCCGGGATCTCCGGCGAGCAGTGGACGGCGGAACTCGAAGGCATCCCGTTCGCGGAGAACATCCGCCGGCACGTGAAGTCCGTCGGCGGCACCGTCGTCGACGGCCGCGCCGACCTGGTGCTCATGGTCAACACCCCTTCGGCGGACAAGGACCAGCGGCCGGCCGACCTCGCCGCGTTCGCCCGTCGGGTCGCCGGGCTGACGTCGGCCGGGGAGCCGGTCGTCGTGGTGGACCCGATCTTCGTCAACCGTGCCGACCACGACCTGGTGGCCGAGCTGGAACAGCGCGTCGACCTGGCCGCGCTGCTGTCGTACTCCGGCTGGAACACCGGTGGCAACGCCCTCGGTCTGGCCCTGGCCCACGGCACCGCTCGCTGGGCCTTCCTGAAGCGCTCGACCAGCGGAATGGGGGTACCGTCGCTGACCGACCCGGGCCGGGCGCACGCGGAGTACCTGCTCTACCGGTTCGTCAAGGACGACCACTGGAAGAACGTCCTCCAGAAGGCCGCCTACGCGGAGGCCAGGTCCAAGGGGTGGAACCCGTTGAACCTGACGGCCGCGCAGAAGGCTGTCTTCGACAGCTGGGTCCAGGACCGCCTCGCCCCGGTGACCCGCCAGTACTTCACCGACCACTTCGCCGGCCACCACCTCGTCCTCGGCCACCGCGGTGCGACCACCCGCACCGCCAGGCTCGCCGCCGTCAGTGACATCCACATCGAACTGCCTTGGGACCGCCTTTTCGAGGTGACGCTCGAACCCCACCTCACCCTGGCCTGAGCGGAGTACGAACGATGCAGCACAGCCCCCGCCGCCGCAGCGTCCTCATCGCCGGCGCCGTCGGTCTCGCCGGTGCCGTCCACCTCACCTCCCCCGCCGTCGCGGCTCCCGGCCGCACCGCGCCCGTCACGCCGCCCGCGCCCGCGCTCATCCCCAAGCCCCGCTCGCTGAGGATGACCGGCGGCCGTCCGTTCGAGATCACCGCCGACACCGCCGTCGTGGTGCGCCACCCGGCCCCCGAGGCCCGCCGCACGGCCGAGTACCTCGCCACCTGGCTGCGCCGGGCCACGGGCCATGCCGTCCCGGTGGTCACCTCCGGCGGCACCCCGCAGGCCATTACCCTGGCCGTCGACGACGAGACCCCTTCCGCCGAGGGCTACCGCCTCGACGTCACCCACGGCGGCGTCCACCTGCGCGCCGCCGAGCCGGCCGGCCTCTTCCACGCGACGCAGACGCTGCGCCAGCTGCTTCCCGCCGCGGCGGAGTCCGGCACCCCGCACGCCGGTCCGTGGACCATCTCCCCCCTGCACATCGACGACGCGCCGCGGTTCCCCTGGCGCGGGTCCATGCTCGACGTGGCCCGGCACTTCTTCACCGCCGACGAGGTGAAGAGCTACATCGACATCCTCGCTCTGTACAAGATCAACCGCCTCCACCTGCACCTCAGCGACAGCCAGGGCTGGCGCCTGGAGATCAAGAGCTGGCCCCGCCTGGCCACCTACGGCGGCTCCACCGAGGTCGGGGGCGGCCCCGGCGGCTACTTCACCCAGCGCGAGTACGCGGACATCGTCCGCCACGCCGCGGAACGCCACATCATGGTGATCCCCGAGATCGACATGCCCGCCCATGTCAACGCGGCCCAGGCCAGTTACGCCGAACTCACCTGTGACGGTGTGGCACCGCCGCTCTACACGGGCGAGAAAGGCATTCCCAACTCGCTGTGCATCGACAAGGACATCACCTACCGGTTCATCGATGACGTCCTCGGCGAACTCGCGGACCTCACCCCCGGTCCCTACCTGCACATCGGCGGCGACGAGGCGCTGGCGACCGCACCCGAGGACTACCGCCTGTTCATCAGCCGTGTCCAGCAGACCGTGCACGGCCTCGGCAAGCGGATGGTCGGCTGGGAGGAGGTCGGCCTCGCCGACATCGCCCCCAGCACCGTCGTCCAGTTCTGGGCCAACGCCGCAAAGGCCCGGGGCGCGCTGGCCCAGGGTGCCACGCTCGTCCTCTCGCCCAGCAAGAAGGCGTACTTCGACATGAAGTACGACGCCGACACGCCGATCGGGCACGACTGGGCCGGCTACACCGACGTCCAGGACGGCTACACCTGGGACCCGGTCACCTACATCCCCGGCGTCACCGAGAGCCAGGTGCACGGCGCCGAGGCCGCGTTGTGGACGGAGCGGGTGGCGACGTTCGAGGAGGTGCAGTACATGACGCTGCCGCGGCTCCCCGGCGTCGCGGAGATCGGGTGGTCGCCGGTCGACGGGCGGGAATGGGAGGAATACCGGGTACGGCTTGCCACGCACGCGCCGCGGTGGTCCGGGCTCGGGTGGCACTACCACCGATCGGTGGAGGTGCCCTGGGGGTGACCCGGTGATCGGGTGATCGCTGCCGGACATGGCTGCCGGGCATCGCCGCGGCCACCGGTCCGAGCCCTCCCGGCCTGGACGCCGCAAGGTGTGTCCCCGGGGGGCGGGGGGGCGCCCGCGCCCCGGGGCGCAACCCCCCGGCGCGCGGGGGGGCGCGCCCA
>NZ_JBHVRK010000025.1:89603-106812 GCF_042885845.1 Kitasatospora sp. NPDC058032
CTGGGTGTGAGCGGGCCCGAACTTGCTTGCGGGGCTCCGCGGCGCCCCCGGGCCGCAGCCCCCCGGGCCGGCCCGCCCCAGGGGTGTCCCCGGCCCCCCGGAGGACGTCCGGAGCGACGGGACACACCTTGCGCGCGGGCGGCCGTACAGGCATCGCCCGCCGACAACAGCCGGACGGCAGCTTCCACGCCGTCCCCGACGCCGCCGCGCGGACTCCCCGTCGACCTGCTCCGCATGCTTGCAGCAGGTCGATTCGTCATTGGCCCGTCAAGCCGGTTGGACGACTGCGGGCAGTGTGTCGATGCGATGGGGCCTGGACTGGCTGTGCGCGGTCGGCCTGGGGTCAACGGCCTGGTGGGCCCTCAACTGCGTGAATCCCGCTGTCAGTCAAGGCTGAGGTCGAACTTGACGGTGACCGGGGCGTGGTCGGACCAGCGCTCGGCGTGGGTGTCGGCGCGCTCGACGCGGGCGTCGGTGGCGCGGGCGGCGAGGGTGGGGGTGGCGACCTGGAGGTCGATCCTCCAGCCGGAGTCGTTGTCGAAGGCGCGGCCGCGGTAGGACCACCAGGAGTAGGGGCCGGTGCGGTCGGGGTGGAGGTGGCGGACGACGTCGACGTAGCCGGCTTCGTCGTAGACGCGGGAGAGCCAGGCGCGCTCCTCGGGGAGGAAGCCGGCGGACTTCTGGTTGGCCTTCCAGTTCTTGAGGTCCTCGGGGCGGTGGGCGATGTTCCAGTCGCCGCAGACCACGACCTCGCGGCCGTCGGCGGCGGCGCGGGTGCGGAGCTTGTGGAGGTGGACGAGGAACTCCGCCATGAAGCGTTCCTTCTCGTCCTGGCGCTCGGTGCCGACCTCGCCGGAGGGGAGGTAGAGGCTGGCGACGGTGAGGCCCGGCAGGTCGATTTCGACGTACCTGCCCGAATTGTCGAATTCCGCCGACTCGAAGCCGATGGCCGTGCGGCTCGGCTCCGCCCGGGAGAGGATCGCCACGCCGGCCCGGCCCTTGGTGGCGGCGGGGGCCCACACCGTGTGCCAGCCCTCCAGGTCGCGCAGCTCGACGGGGAGCTGCTCGGGCTCGGAGCGCACCTCCTGCAGGCAGACCACGTCCGCCTCGGTGGCGGCCAGCCACTCGATGAACCCCTTCTTGGCCGCCGCCCGGATTCCGTTCACGTTCACACTCGTCACCACGATCACCCGGAGAGCCTACCCACTGCCGGGTGCGGGGCCGTGTCGCGACGCGTCCGCTTGCGGAGCTGACGTGAACGCACCATGAAACTCCGTGGCAGTCCCGCCGGGCCGCGCCATTGGTCTTGACCATCTCCCGATCCAGCCCCTAGGGTCACTTACTGCAAGGTCCTTTAATAAAGAAGGACGGAAAAAGCCCGCTCTCCCACCTGCCGCAACAGCGGGCAGCGGGCCGGGATCCGCCCTCCTTCAGCGGGGCGGAAGACATCAGGGTGGAGGACACGGTGGGAACGACGGGACAGCTCACGGCGGTACCGGAACCGAAGTACTGGCACCTGCGCACGGTGCTGCTCCGCGCCATCGACACGGAGTTCTCCACCGGCCAGATCCTGCCGAACGAGCGCGAGCTCGCCGCCCGCTTCGGTGTCGCCCGGGCCACCCTGCGGCAGGCGCTCGACCAGCTGGAGCTGGAGGGCCGCCTGGTCCGCCGACGGGGGATCGGCACCCTCATCGCCGCCCCCCGGGTCGGCGTCCCGGTGAACCGGCAGGAGGAGGGCTGGCCCGGCGCCGCCCGCAGCCAGGCCTGGCGCACCGTGGACTGCACCACCGCCCCGGCCACCCGGCGGCTGGCGACGGCGCTCGGCGTCGCCGAGGGCGCGTCGGTGCACACCGTGCGCCGGGTGCGGCTCGTACAGGGCCGGGCCATGGCCACCGAGTCGCTGCACGTGCCCGCCGCCGCGCTGCCGCACCTGCCCGGCTTCCGCGCCGAGAGCGACCGCGCCCGCTCGGTGCTGCGCCAGCTGGAGCGCCTGGAGGTCGACGGCGAGTCCCGCTCCGTCGAGCTGGGCGTCGCCGAGGCCGAGCAGGCCGCGCTGCTGGAGCGCCCGCCCGGCTCGCCGGTGCTGGTGATGACCACGCAGTACGCCGCGGCCGGCCGGCTGGTCGCGCTCGCCGTCTCCACCTACCGTGCGGACACCTGCAAGCTCACCTTCGGAGAGACCGGCCTCGTCGAGGTCACCCCCGTCGGCGCCGCCCCCGTGGGTGCCGCCGCCTCCTGAACCATCTCCGAAAACCCTCAGGCCCAGGCCCGGACACCCCGCCAGGTGTCCGGGCCTGGGCCGTTTCGTGCCCGGAGTGCGTGAGGCGGCCCCGCATCACGGGTTCCTGAACGAGGGGGAACCTTTCGGGGGCGGACCTGGGCAGTCGTCGCAAGGGTCGATAGGTTACGGACGATCTCTGTGCGACCCGTCTGCGCGAGGCACCACGGCGCAGGACCGGCGCAGGAACGACCCGTTCGTGCAAACCAAGTGTCCGGCGATCCTGGGGTGGGGCCGTGAACCCGCACGTGAACACGCACGTGAAGTCGAGCGTCAAGTCGAGCGCGAAGTCGAACGAGAACGCGCACTGGTACGGCAGGATCGGCGGCGGCGCGGCCGGGCGCCGCCTCGCGCAGCTGCTGATCCTGTCGATGTTCGCGCTCGGCCTCGGCATCCCGCCGACCGCCGCCTGGGCGGCGGGCCGGGACCATACGGTGGTCTCCAAGCCGTTACCGCCCGGCAAGGTCAGCGCCGACGGGCGGACCGTCGACCCACCGCCCACGCAGGAGGAGGCGCCGGACGACAGCCCGCTCGCCCAGGAGCGGGCGAAGATCGAGGCCGAGGTGAAGGCGGCGCAGCAGCCGCCGCGCCCCGCCCCCGGCCCGGCCCCCGCCCCGGACGCGGTCGAGCACCGCGAACGGGCCGACCGGCTCGCCGCCGCGGCCGAGGCGGAGGGGAAGGCGGACGGGAAGGGCAAGGCGCCGGAGTACCGCATTCCGCAGCCCGAGGTGGACGACACCGGCAAGCGCCGCCACGCCGCCCCCGGCCCGGTGCCGCTGACCCTGGAGCAGCTGGCCGCCCCGAAGGCGGAGGCCGCCCCGCAGGCCGTCGCCGCCCAGAGCTACGGCGCGACCTACCAGCTGGGCCAGCTGGTGCTCGCCCCACGCTACGACGCGGTCGGCTACCTGCGACTGACGGTCACCAACACCTCGAACTTCACCTGGAGCACCACCGGCCAGTCCCTCGGCCTGCACCTCTACGGCGCCGACCAGTCCCTCATCAACTACATCGCCGCCTACACCGCGCTGCCCGCCGACGTCGCCCCCGGGCAGTCCCTCACCTTCGACGCCGTCATTCCCTACCTCGGCCAGGGCAGCTACCTGCTGGTGTACGAGATGGCGGACACCGGCAACGGCGCCTACTTCTTCTCCCACTACGGCGTGCCCGCGGCCCAGGCCGCCGCGCTGACCGTGCCGCACTACGCGCCCACCGCGAGCGACGGATGGCCCGCCGTCGGCTCCACCGTCTCCACCCTCACCCAGCCGCTCTCCGCCTTCGTCGGCGACGACGCCAGCACGCCCGTCCAGGTCGAGTACCAGCTCTGCACCGACGCCGACCCGGCCAAGGGCACCTGCTGGGGCTCGGGCTGGCAGAGCGTGCCCGCGCACCCGAAGAGCTTCGGGGTCATGACCAACTGGGCGCCGCCCGCCGGTGCGTTGCGCTGGAACACCGCCTACTGGTGGCGGCTGCGCGTCCAGGACAGCGGCTACACCTCGCCGTTCAGCGAGATGAGCCCGTTCACCGTCGTGGTCCCGCCGCCGAACGACGCCGCCCGGCTCGGTCTGGACCCGGGTGCTCTCGACGAGACGGGCACCAACCTCTACCTGGGCAACTACACCCGCCAGGAGATCGACGCGGACTTCCCACAGTCCGGCGTCGGCCTCCAGGTGCAGCGCACCTACAACAGCGCCGGCAGTGCCAACGGCTCCTTCGGCATCGGCTGGACCTCGTTGTGGGACATGGGCATGACCGACAACGGCAACGGTCTGCTCACCCTGGCCCTGGAGGACGGCCGCAAGGTCAACTTCGGCCGCAACCCCGACGGCGCGCTGGTCTCCGAGTACGGCGGCACCAACGTCGGCCAGTGGGTCGAGCCGGGCCACCTGCGGCTCGGCGGGCTCGACTACTACCTGGGCGGCCCGGTCCGGATGATCGGCCGCCAGCAGGGCTTCGCCAACATGCAGCTGGAGCGCGACTACGACAGCGGCGGGAAGGTCTCCGTCTCGCGGATGCGGCACGCCGGTATCGACCGCACGCTCTACCTGCGCTGGTACGGCGGCCACGTCATCACCGTCTCCACCAGCGCGAGCTTCTCCGGCACCGACGCGCTCACCTGGAACTACACCTACACCGGGGACTACCTCACCAAGGTCTGCGGACCGGGCGGCGGCTGCACCAGCTACACCTACGAGGCCTCCCGCCCGGGCGGCGGCCCGAACCGCCTGGTCAAGGTCCAGCGGGCGCGCGCCGAGAACGTCACGACCATCGGCTACGACGGCAACCTCGTCCAGCACGTCGGCAAGGCCGACAACGCCGCCACCGGCGTCGACAACGGCTGGACGTACGACCGCACCACCGACACCACCGGTCCGACCCCGACGCTGGTGGTCCACCGCACCGACCCGCGCGGCGTGCACACCTACTACCGCTACAACCAGGCCGGCCAGCTGGAGTACCGCTGGCACGGCACCCCGACGCCGCCGCCCGGCCGCACCCGGATGTTCCTGTACGACGCCTTCGGCCGACTCACCGCCTTCGTCGACGAGAACGGCAACACCACCCGCTACGGCTGGGACAACATCACCGGGGGGCGCAGCTCCACCACCCGCTACCGCACCGCGACGCAGCCGTACACCGAACGGACCGAGTACTACGCCAACCCGGCCTGGGCCCTCGACCGGCGAAACGGCCTGCCGCTGCGGTCGATCGACGCCAACGGCCACACCACCGAGCAGACCTACGACGAGCTCGGCGATCAGCTCACCGAGACCGACCCGACCGGCGGCGTCACCACCACCGTCTGGGGCTGCGGCGTCACGCAGCCCCCGCTGACCGTCAACGACATCCACCCGAGGCACCAGGTCGAGGGCATGACCGGTGGCTGCTTCGTCCCCGCCTCGGTCACCGACGCGGGCGGGCGCACCACCCGCTACGGCTACGACGCCGAGTACGACCAGACCCGGGTCACCAGCCCCGCCGGCGAGGTCGTCAACACCTTCCACGACGACCTCGGCCGGGTGACCTCGCACAACGTCGCCGATCCGGACCACCCCGCGGGCGTCGCCACCGACTACACCTACGACCAGGCCGGCCGGCTCGCCACCGAGACCGGGCCCGCCGTGACCAACCCCGTCACCGGCGTCACCCATCGCGCCCGCACCAGTTACACCTACGACCCGGACGGCAACCTGGCGACCCGCACCGTCGCGGACCTCACCCCGGCCGCCCAGGGCGGTGACGCCCCGCGCACCACGACCTACGGCTACGACGCCCAGGACCGGCTCACCACCGTCGCCCAGGACGGCGTCACCACCAAGCGCGTGACGTACGACCAGCTCGGCAACGTCATCGACAGCTGGAGCCCCAACGGCGCGCACTACGTCTACGGCTACGACGTCAACGGCCGGCTCACCGCCGTCGACCTCAAGGACTTCGTCGACGACCCGGGGGTTTCGAACCCCCCGAAGCGCAACATCAGGTTGAAGACCTTCGGCTACGACCGGGCCGGCCGCCTCTCCGCCACCACCGACGCGATGGGCCACCTGGTCACCTTCACCTACACGGCCGACGACCTGGTGCTCACCGAGAAGTACTCGCTGACCGCCCAGGACGGCAACAGCAGCCGCGACATCACCCTTCACACCTTCACCTACGACAACGCCGGCAACGTGGTGAAGGACGTCCGCGGCGACGGCACCGCCGCCCGCACCACCACCTACGCCTACGACGCCGCCAACCGCCTCACCAGCACCACGGCCGACCCCGGCGGCCTCAACCGCACGACCACCACCGCCTACGACAAGGCCGGCCTGGTCACCGCCACCACCGTCACCGACGGCACCCGCACCGAGACCCGCGAGAACGTCTGGGACCAGAGCAGCGGGCAACTCGCCCGCACCGTGGTGCGCCCCGACGCCGGAACCGCCCTCGTCACCGGCTACCTGCGCGACGCCCACGGCCGCGTCCTCACCTCCACCGACCCGCGCGGCATGCCGCAGCCCGGCGCGAGCGGCCAGCCCGACCCGGCGTACACCACCACCAACGGCTACGACCTGCTCGGCCGGCCCAGCACCGTGACCCTCCCCGCCGCCCAGGTCGAGGACGGCACCCCCGGCGCCACGCCGGCCGCCCAGCAGGCCGTCACCACCCGCGGCTACAACACCTTCGGCGAACTCACCGACCTGAAGGACGCCACCGGCCGGATCACCCGCTACCTGTACGACAAGCAGGGTCACCGCACCGAGGCCCGGCTGCCCGCCTACACCCCGCCCGGTGCCACCGCCGCCCTGAACCCGGTCGAGAAGTGGACCTACGACGCGGACGGCAACACCACCTCGCACACCGACGCGCTCGGCCGCACCACCAGCTACACCTACGACCTGCGCGACCGGCTGGTGCGCACCACCCTGCCGCCCGCCACCTCCGGCGCGACGCCCGGCGTCACCGTGGTGCGCCGCGACGACAACGGCAACGTGCTGTCCGTCCTCGACCCGACCGGCGCCCAGACCCTCGCCGTCTACGACGGCATGGACCGGCGGATCTCCGCCACCTCGGTGGTCCGCAACGGCACCGCCACCCCCGACACGTACACCACCGGCTACACCCACGACGACTTCGGTGACGTGCTCACCGAGACCCTCGGCGCCACCTCCACCACCTACACCTACGACAAGCTCGGCGAGCCGGCCTCCAGCACCCCGTCCGGGCGCGGCACCACCCGCTACACCTACGACCTCGCCGGCCGCACCGCCACCGTCACCGACCCGCTCGGCCGCAAGTCCACCACCAGCTACGACCTGGCGGGCCGGGCCACCGCGAAGGCCGTCGCCGACCCGGCCGGCACCGTCCTCGCCCGCACCGGCTACGGCTACGACGCCGCCGGCAACACGGTGAGCGTCACCGACCCCGACGGCCAGGTCTGGCGCACCGCCTACGACGCCCGCAACCAGCCCACCGCGCTCAGCGACCCGGCGGTGCGTCCCGGTGACGCCGCCTCCGCCCCGGTCACCGGCCTCGGCCACGACCTGCTCGGCCGGCTCACCCGGATCACCGACGCCAACGGCAACGCCACCCACCAGCGGTACAACACCCTGGGGCTGGCCGAGGCGCAGTCGCTGCCGGCCGTCCCCGCCGACCAGTCCGCTGCCGACCGGACCACCACCACCGCCTACGACGCGGCCGGACAGGTCACCGGCATCACCGAACCCGGCGGCGTCCGGCAGTCCTTCAGCTACGACGGCCTCGGCCGGCTGACCAACGAGGCCGCCACCGGCGGCGACGGAGACGCCTCCCGGGCGTTCGGCTACGACCTCGCGGGCCGGGTCACCTCCGCCTCCACCCCCAACGGCCCCCAGACCTTCGCCTGGGACGACCGGGGCCTGCTCACCGGCAGCCAGGGTCCGCTCGGCACCAGCGCCTTCACCTACGACGCCGCCGCCCGCCCGCTCACCGAGACCGACCCCGGTGGCGCCAGGGTCAGCTACACCTGGAACGGCAATGCCGACCTCGCCACCGTCACCGACAGCCTCTCCGGACTGACCCGCACCCTCACCCACGACCTCGCCGGCCAGGTCACCGCCGAACAGCGCAAGGCCGGCCAGAGCGCCGGACCCACCCGCACCCTGGCCTACGACGGCCTCGGCCGCGTCACCACCGACACCGTCACCGACCCCGCCGGTCACCTCTCCACCCAGCTCACCTACACCTGGGACCCGGCCGGCCGACTGCTGACCAGCGGATCCACCGGTACCGCCGACCCGCACGGCGAGACGTACGACTACGACCCCGCGGGCCGCCTCACCCGGGTCACCAACACCACCAAGGGCACCGGCACCGACTACGCCTGGGACGCCGTCGGCAACCGCACCTCCGTCACCGACTGGACCGGTACCGCCGCCCAGCACACCGCCACCGGCACCAGCAGCGCCGCCTACGACCCTCGCAACCGCCTCACCTCCACCACGGCAGCCGACGGCGCGACCACCAGCTACACCTTCACCCCGCGTGGCACCCTCGCCACCACGACCACCAAGGAGGCAGCGGGCGCCGTCACCGCCACCTCCACCAACCGCTACGACGCGCTCGGCCGGCTCACCGGCGTCGACGGCCGCAGCTACGCCTACGACGCCCTCGACCGGCTCACCGCCGCGACGGCGGGAGCCGCGGCCGCGGCCACCTTCAGCTATCCGGGACTCTCCAAGGAGCCTGACTCCGACGGCAGTTGGTCCTACGCCCGGGCGCTGGACGGCACGCCGCTGGCTGCCGCGCCGAGCGGCGGCGGCACCGCCCGCACGCTGCTCACCAACGCGCACCACGACGTCCTCGGCACCACCGACACCGGCAGCGGGGCACTTACCGCCGGGCGCTCCTACAGCCCCTTCGGCAAGCCCACCGCCAGCACGGGCACAGCCCCGGGCCTCGGCTTCCAGGGCGGCTGGACCGACCCCGCCACCGGCCGCGTGCACGCCCAGGCCCGCTGGTACGACCCCGGCACCGGCCGCTTCACCTCCGCCGACGACCGGGTCCCCGGCCTCGGCTCGGCCGCCGCCACCAACCGCTACGCCTACGGCAACGCCAGTCCGGTCGGCAACTGGGACCCGAGCGGCCACAGCTCCATCGGGAGCGTCCTGGGCCACGCCCTCGAACTCACCGAGGAGGCCTTCGCCGAGATGTGGGGCGAGGGCTACGAACTCCTCGCCGCCGGAACGCGCACGGTCGGCGGGGCCCTGGTGGCCGCCGCCGACTCCGCCGGGGCCGTCGCCCTGGAGAGCCTCGCCGCCACCGGAGCCGAGATCGTCGCCGTCGGCGGCACCGTCGCCGAGGTCGCCGGCGGGGCGGTGGCCTGCGCCATCGGGTGCGTGACCGCCATCGTGGTCGGCACCATTGTCGCCGCGGTCATCGCCGGCGTCATCGTCTACTCGATCGTCAACGCGGACGGCAGCCTGAGCCCGGTCTCCACCGGCACCACCGTCACCCCGCGCTACGACCCGCGCGACGACCCGCGCGTCCAGCGCCCGCGCGGGAACGGCAGCACCGACCCGGCGGCCAGGGGTGTGCCACGGCCCGGCGGTACCAAGGTCGCCGACACCAACGCCAAGGTCCCGCGCCCGCGCGCCACCCCGCCCAAGCCGGTCGTCTACCGGACCGGCACCAGCTGGACCACCACCGAGGACGTCCGCACCGAGACCAGCCGCTGGTGGGACGACACCTACCTCTTCACCCGTACCGACACCTGGATCACCGACACCACCTACATCACCACCCACTACTCCGACGGCTCGTGGATCGAGAGCGGACCGCAGGTCAGCGTCCGGCACCTGTGGGAGACGCTGCGCAAGCTCCTCATCGACTTCTCCAACCCCGTCCAGCTCCCGATCCCCACCGACACCAACAGTCCCGACCCGCACATCGACAACCCCGCCGACCCCGACGCCGGCTGCGGAACCGGCGGCCCGGCCGACAGCTGCCCCGCCGACACCGCCGCCGCCGGCCGGCTCCCCACCGGCGCCCTCGATCCCACCCCGACCCCGGCCGATGCCGGCCAGGGCGGCAAGAAGCCTCCGACGACCGACGCCCCGAGCTGCGACGCCAGCCCCCCGAACCGGGGGAACGACGTGGGCCTCGCGCGCGAGGAGTACGTCGCCCGGAAGATCGGCGGGCGGGTCGCCAAGGACGCGAACGGGCAGGACATCCCGATCGTTCAGCCGAACATCGGCAAGACCGGACTCGACGTCCTCGGTCCCAACGGCGAGTATGTCTTCGTCGGCGGCGCTGCGAAGGCCAAGAACATCCCGAAGTTCGCCGACAAGCTGAGGATCGGCAAGTGGGGGGCGGACCAGGCGGGCGTACGGGCGATGTACTACCTGGACGAGGCCAACACGCCGGACAACGTCATCAGGAAGGCCGAGCAGATCCTCGGCAAGGACAACGTGGTTCTGTTCAACATGGAGGACGACGACTGCGATGGGGAGTGACGCGTTCGCCGACTGGTACCGCACTCTCAGCTCCGGCCGTGACTTCGAGGTCCTGGCCGAGGCCTTCGGGAGGGTGGGGATCCACTTGGTCCAGCCCGGCTTCGACACCGCCGTCCTGCTGGACGTCGAGGGCGAGCACGTCCGCCTGCCGGCCGCCCGGGTCGCCGAGCTTGTCGGGCTCTCCCTCGGCGACCTCACACTGAAGTGGTGGTTCACCGCGGACAGCGACCTGGTGTGCGGGATCACGTACTCGGGCCACGGCCGGGAGAAGCACACGTACTTCCTCGACAGCCTGACGGCCCGGGAGGCGGACACCGTGGAGGAGGTCCTGCTCGGGCAGGCGCGCGCCTGCCCGGGGGAGACCCTGGCGCTGGTCGTCGACCGGACGGGGCGGACCGCCGAGTTCGACTGGGACGCCGTCATCGCCGGCACGTCGGCGGCCGTCCCCCGGCTGCCCGAGGCCCTGGTCCTCACCGAGCGGACCGCGGACGCCCTGAACGGCCTGCCCGCGGCCGCGCACCGCAGCCCGTTCGCCCCCGGCCTCACCTTGCTGAGCGGCCGATGAGGCCGGCGCAGCGGCAGCCCGGTGCGCAGATCCGGGTGATCGAGCCGGAGGGCTCGGACCCCGACACCTGGATCGTGGGGTTCCGTGACCGGAGGATCGACGGGGCGGGTGCGGTGCTCGCGGTCATCGGACCGGAGGAGGGCATCAACAGCCTGACCGTCGACCTGAGCGGTCCCGACTTCGGACCGGCCCGATGACGCAGGCCGGTGCCTTCTGCCGGATCTTCGTGGACGGCGGCCTCCGGCAGACCCGCGTGCTGCTGGAGGCCGCCACCGGCGGGCGGTTCGACGACGGCGTCCTGGAGCTGCCGGACGCCGTCGTCGAGGTCCGGCGCAACGAGGACGCGGCGCCGGGCGCGGAGGAGTTCCTGTGGTGGCCGGTCACCGTGGAGATCGACCTTCCGCCCGGGCCGGCGCCGGGCGGGGTGGTCGAACTCGTGGCCCGGATCCTCCGCGCCCTCGACGGTGCCGGCCGGCCCGCCGTCGCCGCCTGCGACTTCGAGGACGAACTGCCGTGGCGCGGCGGGATCGCCCGGTACGGGATCGGCCGGTAGGGGGCCGGTCGGTCGGTAGGAGGTCGGTCGGTCCGGTTCGCTCAGGCCCGGGCCGAACCCGCTTCCCCCGTCGGGGGGTTGACGGCGAAGAGCTGCTCCTCGACCTGGTCGAGGGCCACCCGCAGGGCGCCCATCGCGACGACCTCCGAGCCCAGGGCCGCCAGTGCCACCTCCGGGGCACGCAGGGTGAACTCGGCGAGGCGTTCGCGCAGCGGGTCGAGGACGCCGTCCAGGCCGGCCGCCCAGCCGCCGATCACCACCAGCTGCGGGTCGATGGCAAGGACGAGGGCGGCGACGCTCTGCACCAGGCGGGTCAGGAACCGGTCGGTGGCGACCCGTGCCACCTCGTCGCCCTCGCGCGCCAGCCGCAGCACCCGGGCGACCGCCGCCTCGTCCAGCGGGTTGAGGGGCTTGCCGGTGGTGGAGAGCAGACGCTCCGGCGTCACCTCCTGCCCCAGCAGGTGCAGCGCGCCGATCTCGCCGGCCGCGCCGCCGAAGCCCCGGTGCAGGCGGCCGTTGATGAGCGAACCGGCCCCCGGGCTCAGCCCCGCCATCACGAACACCACGTCGTCGGCGCCGACCGCCGCGCCCTGCCAGTGCTCGGCGATCGCGGCGAGGTTGGCGTCGTTCTCGATCATCACCGGGCAGCGGAACGAGCGCCGCAGCCGGGCCCCGAGGTCCAGCCCGGTCCACCCGGGCATCGCGGTGCCCAGCTGCACGGTGCCGTCCCGGTCGACGATGCCCGGGGTGCCGACGCCCACCGCCCACAGGTTGTCCCGCGACACGCCCGCCTTGCGCAGCACCTCCGCGACCACCGACCGTACGGCGGCGAGCCGTTCCTCCGCGTCCAGCGACTCCTCGACCGGCCGGAAGTGGCTGCCCACCACCTCTCCGGCGAGGTCGGCGAGGATGATCCGGATGTCGTGCACGCCGATCTCGATGCCGAGGATGTGCCCGGCCTCGGCGCGGAACCGGAACCACCGGGCCGGCCGGCCGCGCCGTCCGGCACCCGCCTGGCCGCCCGACTGCGGCTCGACCTCGGCGACCAGGCCGGTCTCCACCAGTCCCTCGATCACGCCCTCGACCGTCGGCCGGGACAGCCCGGTGTCGCCGACCAGTTGGGTCAGGGTCACCGCGTGGCCCTCGCGCAGCGCCCGGAGGGTCACCGCCGCGTTGATCCGCCGCAGGAGTGAGGAGTCGCCACCGGTGAGTCTGTCCGCCAAGACGCTGCCCTTCGCCGTTCCGCGCGACTGCCCTTGCGCGCGTGCCGTGTAAACGGGCACCGTCGGGCGGCGCCGCCGGAGCGTCACACCCGGGGCCGCCCCCGGGCGGACCCGCGGGAGTCGGCCGCCCGGCGGAACCGGCACGGCGGTGCTGCGCCGCCTGGCCGGTCCGGGTGGCCTGAGCCGGATGCTACCGGGGCCCGCCCCGCCCGGCGAGCATCTTCCCAGCTCATCCAGGCTTCGGTATCGAAATGGTACGGATCGGGTGGCAGTGCGTGATCCTGCGTGATCACGGACCTACCGCCCCGCCGCCCTGCGGTCACCGCAGCGCCGTCAGCGCAGGCCGCCCGTCGCGCCGAGGTTCTGCCCGGAGACCCACCGGCCGTCCGGGCCGACCAGGAACGCGATCACGTCGGCGACGTCCGCCGGCTGCCCGAGCCGCCGCAGCGGGGTCATCGCGGCGACCGTCTCCAGCGCCTGCGGGGGGTTGGTGGAGCGCAGCAGCTCGGTCTCCACCGGCCCGGGGGAGACGGTGTTGCAGGTGATCCCGCGCGGCCCGAGCTCCAGCGCCGCAGCCTCCGTCAGCTGTTCCAGGGCGCCCTTGCCGGCGAGGTACGGGGCGATGCCGGCGGTGGGGCGGCGGGTGTTGAGGGAGGAGACGTTGACGATCCGCCCGCCGTCGCGCATCCGGCGCGCCGCGTACCGCAGGGTCAGGAAGACCGCGCGGGTGTTGACGGCGAGCACGGCGTCGAAGTCCGCCGCCTCGGTCTCGGCCAGCGGTGTGCGGGTGAAGCTCCGTGCCGCGTTGTTGACGAGGATGTCGAGGCCGCCGAGCTCCTTCTCGGCCGCCGCCATCAGCTGCTCCGCGCCGTCGGGTTCGCCGAGGTCGGACCGCACGGCGTGCGCCCGTCCGACCCCGCGCGCGGCCACCGTGCGCACCACCTCGGCCGCAGCCGCGTCGTCCTGCGCGTAGCCGAACACGACGTGCGCGCCGTCCGCCGCCAGCCGCTCCACCACGGCTCGCCCGATCCCGCGCGAGCCGCCCGTGACGACCGCCGCCCGTCCTGCCAGCACCCCGTCCGGCAGTCCGCCCGACACCGCGTCCGACATCCGGCCCACCCCGCTTCCCCGCCGGCCGCACACCGGCTTCGGGGAGAACCTACCCTCCGTCGGATCCCCCGGCCACCCGCTTCCGGCCGAACTGAGCGGACGTCAAAGAGGGTGCTGCTGAGGCTTTTCGGGGAGGGCGTTGCTCCTTGCGCCACGGCCGGGCCTCCGGCTGGAGCGTTCACAACGTGCCAGGTGAGAAGGGAAGTTGAAAGGCATCCCGCCGGCCTTGCGCCACGGCGTGGACGGAGCGGCTGGTCAGGGGCTCTATGCTGGCGCGCATGCTGAGCGAGACACGCCCGGTGAGTTCGGGGGCGGCCATCTTGTCGGACCAGGAGTTCGTGCGGGCACAGACCCGGATCGGGCCGGTGCCGTTTGTGCCCGAGGTGCGGTTGCACATGGCGGAGGACGCCATCGAGCTGTGGGAGACCACCGAGTCCGCGCGGGGCGAGGTCGGGCTGCCGCCGCCGTTCTGGGCCTTCGCCTGGGCGGGCGGCGTCGGGGTGGCCCGGTACGTGCTGGACCACCCGGAACTGGTCGCCGGGCGCACGGTGCTGGACCTGGCGGCGGGCTCCGGGCTGGTCGGCATCGCGGCGGCGCAACGCGGCGCCCGGTCGGTGCGGGCCGCCGAGATCGACGCGTACGCCGTCGCCGCGATCGGGGTCAACGCGGCCGCCAACGGGGTGGAGGTGGCGGCGGCCGTCGAGGACCTGCTGGACGGGGACGGCGCACCGGCGGAGGTGGTGCTCGCCGGGGACGTCTTCTACGAGCGGGCGATGGCGGCCCGCTTCCTGCCGTTCCTGCAACGCGCCCGGGCGCGGGGCGCGGTCGTCATCGTCGGCGACCCCGGCCGCGCCTACCTGCCGCGCGAGCGGTTCACGGCCCTGGCGGCGTACGACGTCCCGGTGATCGCGGACCTGGAGGACACGGCGCTGAAGACGACGACGGTGTGGGAACTGGCGGGAGGCCCGTCCGGCACCTGAAATTCCCGGCCGGGCGGCGCACGGCCCTGGTAGACACGCCCGCATGATCGATTTCACCCTGCGCGCCGCCGTCCCCGACGACATCCCCGCGGCGGACTGAGCTGTACGGGTGGGGGTGCGGTGGCGCCGGGGCGGTGGGGGCGGGCTCGGGCGGGAGGCTGGTTGCTTCGGAGCGGGCAGGTGGTGTTGGTCGGGAGGGCGTGTGAGTGGTCGTGGTGGTGCGGCGGGCGCGGGCCCTGATGCCGGGGTGCTCGGTACGGCGCTCGGTGTGGTGCTGGCGTTCTCGCTGGCGGAGGGTTCGTGGGAGTGGTTCTCCACGTACCTGGGGCTGACGTTGCTCACGGTCGTGTTGGCCTTCGGGCGCGTTCCGGGGCGGGGGGCTGCTGGTTTCGGGTGGAATCTGGCGGCGTACTCGCTGGTGGTGGGCCTGTGCGTGGCGCTCGCGCTGGCGCCGGCGTTGCAGCGGTGGGAGTGGCTGTTCCCGATGCCGGGCACGCGGGACGGGTGTGTGCAGGCGGGCCGGTACGAGAACCTGCACGCGCAGGCCGCGCTGGGGGACCTGGCCGGGAAGGATGCGGCGGCGCTGGCGTACGCGCAGGAGCAGCAGAGCCGGGTGGCGGTGGACGACTGCCTGGCGGCGACCACGACGCGGTGGCTCCCGGTGTACGCGCTGGGCACGGCGCTGCTGGTGAGCGGGGGCGTGGTGGTGCGGGGGAGGGCGCGGCGGGCCGGGTGAGCGCCCCCGGTCGCCGGATGGGCGCGGATGGGTGGCGGGTGGCAGGGGGGCGTGATGCGGTGGGGCCATCCGCATGCGAACCGTCCGCAATCTCGGAAGTGAGCCACGCCGTCATGACCGTTCCGACCGGGCCGATCGAGCCCGCCGAGCTGATCGCCCGGATCCCCGACTTCGAGCAGGCCCTCGCCCTCCACCGCGACCAGGAACCGCCCACGGCCATCAACCTGTCCGTCGCGGAGAACGTCCTCGTGTACGAGGACTCGATGCAGAAGATGGTCTTCGACGAGATCGAGCTGCTGCCGGAGAAGTACATCCACTACGCCACCCCGTACGGTGCCCCGGGACTGCGCCAGGAGGTCGCGGCGTTGCTGAGCAAGGCCTTCGAGGTGGACGTCGCCTGGGGCGACGTGTTCGGCGCGGGCGGCGTCGGGTCGGCGCTGGAGTGTCTGGCGTTCGCGCTCCAGGACCCGCCGAAGACGGGGGAGGCCGGTCCGCCGCCGTTGAAGGAGGGCGACGCGGTGCTGCTGCCGGCGCCGTACTGGCAGGGGTTCAACTGGTCGTTCGAGCAGCGGCCGAAGCTGACGTGCGTCCCCGTGCCGCTGCCCACCGAGGGGCCGGACCGGTTCCGGCTCACGCTGGACGCGATCAGGGACGAGTACTTCCGCTACTACCGCGTGCACGGTGAGTACCCCCGGCTGCTGGTGCTGACCAACCCGCAGAACCCGCTGGGCGTCAACTACGGGAAGCAGCTGCTGGACGAGATCTACGCCTGGGTGCTCGGCGAGACCGAAATGCACATCATCTCTGATGAGATCTACGCACATTCGCAGGTCGACGGGGTGCGGGTGCCGTTCACGAGTGCGTTGGCGCTGGAGGCGTACGGGCGAGCGTGGAACCGGATCCACGTGGTGTGGGGGTTCGCGAAGGACTTCGGGCTCTCGGGGTTCCGGACCGGGTTCGTGGTCTCGAAGTACGGGCCGGTGCAGCGGGCGATGCTGGGGACGTCGGGCATCGAGGAGAAGAAGAACCCGATGTCGTGGTTCACCCCGGTCGACTCGCTGAAGCACTACGTGCTCGGGGAACTGCTGGAGGCCACGGTGAACGGGCCCGGCGCGGAGCTGTACACCAGCTATGCGATGCGGCGCTACAAGGAGCTGCTGAGCGAGAGCTTCGAGAAGGTGCGGGGCCGGTTGGTCGCACGGGGGATCGAGTTCGTCTACACGGAGGGCGACAACCCGGCCCAGTTCTTCTGGCTGGACCTGACGGCGTACCTGGGGAAGCGGAAGGAGAAGGAGCCCTGCAGTCCCCTCCCGTTCACGCCGCCGACCGAGCTGGACCGTGACGAGCAGTGGCTCTTCGAGTACCTGCGCTGCGCACCGACCGAAGTCACCCTCCTCCCGGGCCAGACCATGCACAGCCCCGCCCCCGGGTTCTTCCGCCTGTGCTACACGGCCTACCAGCCGGAGGTTGTGTGCACGGCGATCGACCGCGTGGCGAAGGCCCTGGCCCTCCTGAAGTAGGGGACCATGCGGTTGGTCGGCCCCGGAGCGTATCGCCGGCTCCGTCACCGCCGGCGTCGCCGCCGCCGAGCCCTACGTGCGCCGAGCCCTACGTGCGCCCAGCCCTACGTGCGCCGCGCCACCACCCGCCGCGCCCGCCACTGACCGCGAACACCCCCGGCGCAGGAAGTCGGCCCGGCCGGGGACGGGGTCGGCAGGCCTGTCGGCGGGAACAGTCATGTGCTCGTGGACCGGTACGACGGAAGCCTGCACCACGTCCCCGACGCCTGGT
>NZ_JBHVRK010000026.1:0-72691 GCF_042885845.1 Kitasatospora sp. NPDC058032
GGTGCGGCGGCGAAGTGTTTCGCGTCGGACGCGGCGATGGAGATCACGACGGACGCGGTGCAGTTGCTGGGCGGGTACGGGTACACGCGGGACTATCCGCTGGAGCGGATGATGCGGGACGCGAAGATCACGCAGATCTACGAGGGCACCAACCAGATCCAGCGCATCGTGATGGCCCGCAACCTCCCGTAACCCCAACCCCCGCACGCACCCGGGCCGGCCGTCCGCGGCCCGGTCCGGGTGCCGGGGGCCGATGCTATGTTCCGGAGAATGAGCGAGAAGGAAGAGCAGGACCAGCCCATGAACGACGGGCACCCGAAGCCCGCGATGCGCGAGGCGCTGGTAGCCGCCGCCTTCGAGCTCTTCCTGGAGCGCGGTTTCGAGCAGACCACGATCGACGACATCGTCTCGCTGGCCGGGGTCGGCCGGCGCTCCTTCTTCCGCTACTTCCCGGCCAAGGAGGACGTGGTCTTCCCCGACCACGAGCGCGGCCTCGCCGACATGACGGAGTTCCTCGAATCCGGCACCGGCGAGGAGGACCCGGTCCGGCACGCCGGCGACGCCGCCCGGCTCGTCCTGCGGATGTACGCCGAGCAGCCGTCCTTCTCCGTCCAGCGCTACCGGCTCACCCGCAAGGTCCCCGGCCTGCGCGCCTACGAGCTGTCCGTGGTCTGGCGCTACGAGCACACCCTCGCGCACTACCTGCGCGGTCGTTTCGCCGAACGCCCGGACGGGCCGCTGCGGGCCGACGTGGTCGCCGCCGCCGTGGTCGCCGCGCACAACCACGCCCTGCGCACCTGGCTGCGCTCGGGCGGCGAGAGCGACTGGGTGGCCGAGGTGGACCGCGCGATGGCCTTCGTCACCGACACCTGGAGCGACCGGCCCGGCAGCGGTGGCAGCGGTACGGCCGACGGTGCCGGGCCGGGGGAGCAGGACGACGTCGTGGTCCTGGTCGCCAGCCGCCGGGCGCCGCTGTGGCGGATGGTGCAGGGCATCGAGAGCGCCCTCGGCGAGTCCCGGCAGGTCCAAGGGGACTGACGCGCGCCCCCAGTCACCCCGACGGCGCAAGCGGCGCGCAGCCGCACGGGCGGTTACGTGCGGGCCCCGCGGGCGCGGGCGAGACTCGGTCGCAGCACGCGGCCGGAGCCGGACCGGCGCGGGAACGCGACGGAGGCGGACGATGCCCGAGCCGAGCGCCGGACCGAGCGGCGGCGACGCCCCGACGACCGGGCCCGCCCCGACGACCGGATCCGCCGAAGCGCCCGGCCCCGCGGAGGCGCCCGCCCCGGCGCTGCGCGAGGTCCTGCTGACCAAGGGCTACCTGGGCCTGCTGCTGATCTCCGCCCTGGTCGGCGTCCCGGTCTCGCTGGCCGCCTTCTGGTTCGTCGGCCTGGAGCACCAACTCCAGCACTGGATCTGGGAGAGCCTGCCGGACGCCCTCGGCCACGACCGCGCGCCCTGGTGGTGGCCGCTGCCCGCGCTGCTGCTGGCCGGCCTGCTGATCGTCCCGGTGATCACCCGGCTGCCCGGCCACGGCGGCCACGTCCCGGTGGACGGCCTGGGCGGGCCGCCGGCCCCGCCGAAGGCCGTGCCCGGCGTCCTCCTCGCCGCCCTCGTCGGTCTGCCGCTCGGTGTGGTGCTCGGTCCGGAGGCACCGCTGATGGCGATGGGCGGCGGGCTGGCGCTGCTCGCCGTCCGCCCGGTCCGGCGGACGGCGCGGCCACAGCTGGTGCCGGTGCTCGGCGCGGCCGGTTCGACGGCGGCGATCTCCACCATCTTCGGCAGCCCGCTGGTGGCCGCCGTGATGATGATCGAGGCGGCCGGCCTGGGCGGCCCGCGGCTCCTGCTGCTGGTCATGCCCTGCCTGCTGGCCAGCGGGGTCGGCGCGCTGGTCTTCACCGGCTTCGGCCACTGGACGGGGCTGTCCATCGGCGCGCTCTCGCTGCCCTCGGTGCCGCACAGCGGGGTCCCGGACCCGGGCGACTTCCTGTGGGGCGTGCCGATCGCCGCCGCCGTCACGGTGGTCTGCGTCGCGGCGCAGACGCTGGGCCGGCGGGTGAAGGTGTTCACCACCGGCGACCCGGAGCGCGCCGCGGCGCCTCCGACCGCGCGGCGGACGGGGGTGCGCACCGTGCTGTGCGCCGTCGCGGTCGGTGCCTGCATCTCCGCCTACGCGCTGCTGACCGGCCGTTCGCCGCAGGAGGCGGCGCTCTCCGGCCAGGCGACCCTGGGCACGCTCGCCGCGGACCCGGCGGCCTGGTCGGTGTTCGCGCTGCTGATGCTGGCCCTCTGCAAGGCGACGGCCTGGGGTGTCGCGCTGGGCAGTCTGCGCGGTGGGCCGATCTTCCCGGCGGTGCTGATCGGCGCCGCCCTCGGCCTGGCCTGCGGTCCGCTGCCCGGTTTCGGCACCGCGCCGGGGCTGGCCGTCGGACTCGCCGCCGCCAGTACGGCGGTCACCCGCCTGCCGGTCACCAGCACGGTGCTGGCGACCGCCCTGCTGGGGTCCCAGGCGTCCAACCTGCTCCCGTTGTTGCTGGTCACAGCCGTGACGGCGTTTGTCGTCGGCGAGTCGGTCCGCAGTCTCGCCGCACGGTGGACGGGCCGGGCGCCGGCCCCGGCGGCCCCGCCGCGCTGAACCCGCCCACCGGGCAGCCGCGTTCCGCCGGCGGCGGGAGCAGCGCGTTTGCCCGTCGTGTCATGGTCTGGTCGAATGGGCGTCGCAGCGGCCCCGGGGGCGGTGTTCGTTGTGGGGCGAACTGAGCGCACGTCAACTAGACGTCCCTGGTGGCGGGCTGCGAAGGGGCGTTTCATCCGATGATATGATCACGGCGCTTGCCGGGGGGATCGGGCGGGTGTGAGACGGAATCACAAGGGGCGGTTCGGGCGGTGACCCCGGCGCGGACGCCCGCCGGCCCACCCCTGCTTTGACGGTAAATCAGCAGCTGGCCGCCACTCTCCTGAAGAGAGTCCTATGACGCATTCCCTGCAGAACCCCATTCTCTGGGCTCTTCTCGTCGTCCTCCTCGGCGCAATCGCCGTCATTGTCCTCCAGCGCAGGGCGGCAGCGTCGGCGCGAAAGGAGTCCGACGCACTCAGAGTCCACTACGCCGCGTTGGAGAGCGACTTCTCGCAATCCGTCGAGGCGGCTCACGTGCGCGCCGACGAAGAGACCAAAACGGTCCTGAAGTCCGCCATGCGAACCCTTCAGGGCCTTGCCGCCGAACAGCAGCTGGTCATTTCCCGGCTGCAGAACAAGTACGGCGACTCGATCATCCTGGAGGACCTCCTGGAGATCGACCACACGAACTCGCAGTTCGGCCGGCGTGCCCAGTCCATCGCCGTCCTGTGCGACGGATGGCTGGGCCGGCAGCGCGAGGTGGCGTCGATCTACGACGTGGTCCGCAGCGCGCAGGGCCGCATCCGGCATTTCCGGCGGGTCGAGATTCTTTCCCAGGTCAATTACGGAATCACCAGCCGGGCCGTCGAACCGGTGGCGCTGGTGCTCGCCGAACTTCTCGACAATGCTACCAGCTATTCCAGCCCCGACACGATGGTGGAAATCAATATCCGCACCGTGCCGAAGGGCATTTGCATCGTCGTCGACGACGCCGGTATCGGCATGAACGACGAGGAGCGCAGCCGGGCGGACAAGCTGCTGTCGACCGAGCGGGTCTCCGGCGTCTCCTCGCTCGGGAACCCGCCGCAGTTCGGTTTCGCGGTGGCCGGTGTGCTCAGCGAGCGCTTCGGTTTCGAGGCCTCGGTGGATTCCTCCTCCCCCTACGGCGGTGTGCGCGCGGTTCTCCTCCTGCCGCACGAACTCCTCACCGCCATGCCGGAGCACCGGCCGACGGAGGCCGGCCCCGGCGGCGCCGAAACGGCCCGCAACCCGTTCGAGGCCGCGCCGGTCGCCGCCGCGACCGGCCCCGACGGCCTGCCGAAGCGGCGCCGCAAGCGGCCGATGTCCGTCGTACCGGCCGAGCCGGTCGCCGCTGACGCCCAGGGCTTCGGCCAGGGCTTCGGTCAGCCCTTCGGCGCACCGGCCCCCGGGACACCGGTCCGTTCCGGCGCGGAGACGGCGGCGATCATGGGCGCCTTCCAGCGAGGCACCCAGTCCGGCCGGGCGACGAGTCCGGACGCCGCGGAGACGACGAGCAGCCCAACCGCTGCAAGTAGTGAAGGACATGAGTACCCGTGAACAACGACCTGTCATGGATGCTTGACAGTGCCCTGGAGATCCCCGGTGCCCTGCACGCGGTCCTGATATCCGCGGACGGCCTGCTGATGGCCCGGACGAGAGAGATCGGCAAGGACGACGCGGACCGGGTCGCCGCCGGGATGAGCGGAGTGCAGTCGCTGAGCCGTTCGCTTGCCTTCTTCTGCAACGGCTCCCAGCACCAGTGGCGGCAGACCCTGGTGGAGTTCGACGGAGGCTGGGTCTTCCTCATCTCCGCCGGCCAGGGCGCCTACCTCGGCGTCTCGGCCTCCCCGGACGTCGACATGGCGGACATCACCTTCCGGATGCAGCAACTCGTCGGACAGCTCGGCAAGGCGCTCATGGCGCCCCCGCGCGAGAACCTCGGCGTGCGCCCATGACCAGCCGTGGCGAGCACGGCCCCGACGCTGCCCCGCCCTTGGTGAGACCGTACGTCATCACCAAGGGCCGGGGGCTGCCGGACGACGAGCAGCTCTCCCTGGTCACGCTGGTCACGGCGGCGGGCGACGAGCAGCAGCGCCCCACCCGACGGCTCTCCCCCGAGGAGCAGGGCCTGCTCGAATTATGTGCCGCGGGCTACCTCACGGTGGCCGAGATCGCCGGACACACCCGGCTGCCCCTGGGCGTGGTGAGGATCCTTCTCTCGGCCCTCAGTGAAGGCGGCTACCTTCTCGTGCGGCCGCCCGTCGCGCGTGCCTCCCTGGTGGACACGCGCATCCTTCAGGAGGTGCTGAATGGACTTGAGGCCAAGTTTGGATGAGCGGGCCTACGTCCGCGACGGAGCCAACCAGACCGCCGTGAAGATCCTCGTCGTCGGGCACTTCGCGGTGGGCAAGACCACCTTCATCGGCTCGATCTCCGAGATCACCCCGCTGTCCACCGAAGAGACCATGACGCGGGCCGGGGAGGCGGTCGACGACCTCAAGGGGGTCAGGAGCAAGACCACCACGACCGTCGCCATGGACTTCGGCCGACTGACCCTCAGCGACCGCGTCGTGCTGTACCTGTTCGGGACCCCCGGGCAGCTGCGCTTCGTACAGATGTGGGAGGACATGGCACGCGGCGCGCTCGGCGCGCTGGTGCTGGTCGACCCCGACCGGCTGGCGGACTCCTTCGCCGTGATCGACCTGATCGAGCAGTACGGGCTCGACTACGCGATCGCCGTCAACCGCTTCGACGGCACGCCGGTCTACCAGGAGGCCGCCCTGCGGGAGGCGTTGGACCTGCTGGACGACACCCCCGTGGTCACCTGCGACGCCCGCGACGAGAAGTCCTCCGCCGAAGCATTGATCAGACTGGTCCGTCACTTGCTGGACCGTGTCCACTAACCGTGTCCACTAGGAGCAGACATGGACGCTGAGTCCACCGCACTCGTACCCCCGCCGGGGTGCCCCGCCCACGGCAGCGGCGAACGGATACCCCTGTACGGGTCGCAGTTCGCGGCCGACCCGCAGGCCTACTACGCCTACATGCGCCACTTCGGCGCGACCACTCCGGTCGAACTCGCCCCGGGCGTCGAGGCCACCCTCGTCACCGACTACACCGCCGCGCTGCAGCTGCTGCAGGACCCGGCCTCGTTCCGCAAGGACTCCCGCCGCTGGCGGGACCTCAACGAGGGCCGGGTCCCGGCCGACAGCCCGGTCCTGCCGCTGCTGGCCTACCGGCCCAACTGCTTGTTCAGCGACGGGGTCGAGCACCTGCGGCTGCGTCAGGCCGTCACCGACAGCCTCGCCCGGATCGACACCCGCCGGCTCACCCAGCGGATCGGGCAGATCTCCGACTACCTCATCGCCCAGTTCAGTTCCCGCGGCTCGGCCGACCTGGTCGGCGAGTACGCCAAGCAGCTGCCGCTGTTCGTCTTCAACGAGCTCTTCGGCTGCCCGGCCGACATCGGCGACCGGGTGATGTTCGGGATCTCCGGCATGTTCGACGGCGTCAACGCCGCCCGGGCGGCCGACGTCCTGCTGCAGGCCACCGCGGACCTGGTGATCCTCAAGCGGAGCAGGCCCGGTGACGACGTCACCTCGTGGCTGATGCAGCACGAGGCGGCCCTGGACAACGAGGAGATGGTCCACCAGCTGGCGATTCTCCTGGGCGCGGGCGCCGAGCCGCTGCGCAACCTCATCGGCAACACCCTGCACCGGCTGCTCACCCAGGACCAGTACGCCCACAAGGGCGGACTGATCGCCGAGGCGCTGGACGACACGCTGTGGGGCAACCCGCCGCTGACCAACTACGCGCCGCACTACGCCGCGGCCGACATGGAGTTCGCCGGGACGAAGCTGGAGGCCGGCGAGCTGGTGCTGGTCAGCATCGCGGCCGCCAACACGGGCGGGGCCGGCAGCAACCGGGCCCACCTGGCCTGGAGCGCGGGCCCGCACGCCTGCCCCTCCAAGGAGCCCGCCCGGCACATCACCGTGACGGCCATCGAGAACCTGTTCAACCGGCTGCCCGACATCGAACTCGCGGTGCCGGCGGACAGCCTGACCTGGCGTCCGGGCCCGTTCAGCCGGGCGCTTTCCGCCCTTCCCACCCGGTTCACCCCGGTCCAGGAGGCGCCCCGGCCCGCCGCCGCGGCCCGGCCCGCCGCGGCCGCCCGGGAGGAGCACGCCGCGCCCCGCAAGGAGCGCGGGCTGTGGAGCTCCTTCCTGAGCTGGCTGGCGAAGTGACCGGCGACCCGGAAAGACGGGGCGTCGCGACGCTCGGGGAGTTCACCTCGGGTCAGCTGCAGCGACTGTGCGCGGTCGCGGGCCTCGGACCGGAGGACGCGCGGACCTACGCGGACGTCCTCACCGGGGAGCTGGGACCGGAGGCCGGACGGCGGCTCGACCTGCCGCCGTCCGGCCGGACCTTCCTGTCCGACGACCACACACCGGTGGAGTACTCGCTCGCCTTCCGGCCGGACGGCCCGCCGGACCTGCGGGTGCTGCTGGAACCCGGTTGCGGTGCGGGCACCCTGGAGGAGAACGGGCGCGCCGGACTGGCGGCCGTGCACGCCATGTCCCGGCGCTGGGGGTTCGGCACCGCCTGCCTGGACAAGCTGGAGGAACTGCTCCTGCCGCCCTCCCCGCAGGGTCCGCTGGCCCTGTGGTGCGCGCTGGAACTGCGCCCCGGCGGCGTCCCCCGGGTCAAGGTGTACCTGAACCCGGCCGCCCGGGGCGCTTCCCGGGCCGGTGCGACCGTGCGCGAGGCGCTGGAGCGGATCGGCCACCACTGGGCCTTCGAGGGCCTGCCCGAGGGGGACGGCTACCCGTTCCTCGCCCTGGACCTCGGCGACTGGGAGCTGCCCCGGGTCAAGGTCTACGTCCGCCACTCCGGCCTGTCGGCCGCCGAGGTCGGCGAGCTGTCCCGGATGCCCGACGGCCCGCCGGCGGCCGAGCTCCGGGAGTTCGCCGCCGCGGCGGCCGGGACGGGGCGCGCGGACGCCCGGTTCTCCGGTCTGCCCGTGCTGTCCTGCCACTCCTTCACCGACCCCGCGGACGACCTGCCGAGCGGCTTCACCCTGCACGTCCCGGTGCGGGACTACGTCCGGCACGACGGCGAGGCCCTGGACCGGGCGGTGGACCTGCTCTCCCGGAACGGCATGGACCCGGACCCGCTCCTGCGCGCGCTGCCCGCGCTCACCGGCCGCCGGCCGCGGGACGGCGTCGGGATGATCGCCTACCTGGCGCTCGCCCACCAGCGGGGCCGTCCGCCCAGGATCACCGCGTACCTCTCCGCGGAGGCCTACGCCGTCCGGCCGCCGACCGGCTGACCGCCGCGCGGGCAGGGGCTACGGCGTGCGGAGGTCCTGCACGTAGGGCACCACGTCGATCTGGATCGAGGGGCCGAGCCCCTGCCCGTAGCGCGCGGTGATGCCGGCCAGGTAGTCGTCGATCTCCTTGCGCATGACGTCCTCGGCGGGAAGCGACCCCTCGCCGCCGACGAGCCGCGCGACCCAGTCCGCCTGGGCCTCCAAGGCGCGGGTGATGGCCCCCACCGGGCGGATCAGGCCGACGAAGTACAGCCCGGGCCGCTCCGGCACGGCGATCCGCCGGTACAGCTCCACCCGGCCGCTCGGACCGATCGGGCAGTCGGCGGGCAGGTACGGGTAGGACATCCGGTAGCCGGTGCACCAGACGACCGCGTCGGCCTCCACCGCCGACCCGTCGGTGAACCGGACCACGCTCCCGCGGAAGGACTCGATCTCCGGCTTCGGGGTCACCTCGCCGTGCCGGATCAGGCTGAGGATCTCGTCCGAGATCGTCACGGCGGAGGAGAAGATCGGGTGGTCCGGCTCGGGCAGGCCGTAGTCCGACAGCCGGCCCCGGGCGACCAGCAGGGCCTGCTCGATGTACTCGCGCCGCTCGGTCAGCGGCATGTCCGTGAACCACGGCGACTCGGCTATCACGTCGCACGGTATGCCGTAGAGCTGCTTCGGGACGACGTGCAGCCCCCGGCGGACCGACAGCACGGTGTGTGCGGCGTGCCGGGACAGGTCCGAGGCGACGTCCACGGCGGAGGCGCCGAGGCCCACCACGACCGCCCGCTGTCCGCGGAACTCGCCGCCCTCCAGGTAGTCGACGGCGTGCAGCATGCGGCCGGTGAACGACTCGGCGCCCTCCGGCACCGGGTCCGGCAGCACCGGCTCCGCGTTGGCGCCCGAGGCGACGACCACCCGCGCGAAACGCCTCGTGCCGACGACCCCGTTCGCGTCCCGGGCGGCCACCAGCCAGGAGCCGTCGAAGTCCTGTCGGAGCGACAGCACCTCCGTGCCGAACTCGATGCGCGGCAGCAGACCCGCCCACTCGGCGAAGGCCCGCAGGTAGGCGGCCATCTCGTCGTGCCGGGGATAGGTCGGGAAGGAGTCCGGCATCGGGAACGCGGCGTAGCCGGTCAGCTCCTTCGCGGTGTTCAGGTGCAGGGACCGGTAGCCCGGCCCGTGCTCCCCGGCACCGGGCTTGCGCCAGATCCCGCCGACCTCCGGAGCCTTCTCCAGGCAGACGAAGTCGATGCCCCGCACCGCCAGCGCGTGCGCGGCGGCGAGACCCGCCAGCCCCGCGCCGATGACGCACACCTGCGCGGCTCCGCGACCGTCAACGGCATACGACCCATCCGGGAGGTTCCCCACGGAACGCCCCCCCTTTCCCATCGAACCGGCCTGGACACCCCCGTCGGCGTCACCCCCGGGAGGGCGGCGCCGACAAAGTAAACCTCAGGTCACGGCAACCGAACAGGGACCAACAGCGTACAAATGGTGCGCCGACGGGAAACAGTCCGGGCGGAAAGGGACGGAGGGCAACACGAAAAGCGGGCCAGGATTTCTCCTGGCCCGCTCAGCGGTGTCCGAGGGGGGACTTGAACCCCCACGCCCGATAAAGGGCACTAGCACCTCAAGCTAGCGCGTCTGCCATTCCGCCACCCGGACGGGGTGTTGTCCTCACGGCTTCCTTCTGTTCGTCGGCCGCGCTGACAGATGTAACTGTAGCAGTGATCTGCTGCCGGTCCCAAAACGGCTCCGGACGGGGGAGCGCAGGTTGCGGCGGCGTGTCGCCCCGTATCCGGGGGGTGGATCCGGGTCGGGGGCTGGGAGAGGATGGTCGGACGTGCTCGTGCGGCCCGGGCGGAGGTCCCGGGGGTGGCGCTGGGGCGCCGGTGCGGGCTGGAGACGAGGAGTGACCGTGAGCGAGCGGAGCGAGTCGGCGGAGCGGGCGGCGGCGCCGAAGGTGACGGGCGAGTCCGAGGTCGCCGACCTCTGCCGCGATCTGATCCGGATCGACACCAGCAACTACGGCGACGGCTCCGGCCCGGGGGAGCGGAAGGCGGCCGAGTACGTGGCCGAGCAGCTCGCCGAGTTCGGCCTCGAGCCGCAGATCATCGAGTCGGCCAAGGGGCGGGCGTCCACCGTGGTCCGGATCGAGGGCGAGGACCGTTCGCGTCCGGGCCTGCTGATCCACGGGCACACCGACGTCGTGCCCGCCAACGCCGCGGACTGGACGTACGACCCGTTCGCCGGGGAGATCGCGGACGGCTGCGTCTGGGGCCGCGGCGCGGTCGACATGAAGGACATGGACGCGATGACCCTCGCGGTCGTCCGCGACCGGCTGCGCACCGGCCGCAAGCCCCCGCGGGACCTGGTGCTGGCCTTCCTCGCCGACGAGGAGGCGGGCGGCACCTACGGCGCCCGCTACCTGGTGGACAAGCACCCGGGCCTGTTCGAGGGCGTGACCGAGGCGATCGGTGAGGTCGGCGGCTTCTCCTTCACGGTCAACGACCGCACCCGGCTCTACCTGGTGGAGACCGCCGAGAAGGGCATGCACTGGATGCGGCTCACGGTCGAGGGCCGGGCCGGGCACGGGTCGATGGAGAACGACGACAACGCCATCACCGAGCTGTGCGAGGCGGTGGCCCGGCTCGGGCGGCACCAGTTCCCGCTGCGGATCACCAAGACCGTGCGGGCCTTCCTGGACGAGCTGTCGGACGCGCTCGGCGTCGAGCTCGACCCGGAGAACATGGACGAGACGCTGCGGGTGCTCGGCGGCATCGCCAAGATGATCGGCACCACGCTGCGCAACACCGCCCAGCCGACCATGCTCGGCGCCGGCTACAAGGTCAACGTGATCCCCGGCCAGGCCACCGCGCACGTGGACGGCCGCTTCCTGCCCGGCTACGAGGAGGAGTTCCTGGCCGAGCTGGACAGCGTGCTCGGCCCGCGCGTGAAGCGCGAGAGCCTGCACTCGGACAAGGCGATCGAGACCGGCTTCGACGGCGCCCTGGTCGAGGCGATGCAGACCGCGCTGCGCGCCGAGGACCCGATCGCCCGGGCGGTGCCCTACTGCCTCTCCGGCGGTACGGACGCCAAGTCGTTCCAAGACCTGGGGATCCGCTGCTTCGGCTTCGCGCCGCTGCAGCTGCCGCCGGAGCTGGACTTCGCCGGGATGTTCCACGGCGTGGACGAGCGGGTGCCGGTGGACGGCCTGAAGTTCGGCGTGCGGGTGCTGGACCGGTTCATCGACGCCTGCTGAGCGCCCGGCGATGGCCCGCTCCCGGAGCTTTCGGGGGCGGGCCATCGCCGTTCTGACAGATCGATTTCCTGTTCGTAGTATCACCGGTCTGGGTGAAGCGGACGGCCGGTCCGTACCCCGTTTGCCGCAGCGTCGTTCCTTCCTGTGACAGCCCGGAACCGATATCCGGGTGTTCATACAGGAGGAATGATGAAGGTCAAGAAGATCGCCGCCGTGACCGCCGCCGCCGGTGGCCTGGTGCTCGCCGTCACCGGTGTCGCCTCCGCCCACGGCGGGGCCGGTGCCCAGGGCGTGGCCGCCGGCTCCCCGGGCGTGCTGTCCGGCAACCAGATCCAGATTCCGGTGCACATCCCGGTCAACGTGTGCGGCAACACCATCAGCGTGATCGGTGTGCTGAACCCGGCGTTCGGCAACACCTGCTTCAACGTCTGAGCCCACGTCGGTCGTTGAGCCGGGCCCCCGGACGGCGTGCGCGTCGTGCCGGGGGCGCTTGTTTTTTCGGACCGCCCCGCGTCCGGCCCGTGAGATCCCTCGAAAGGGTGAATGGGCGTGGAACCGGCCAACCTCCCCGTGGATTCCTTCGTTCTTTCCGTTGCAGCCGAGGACCTCCCCGCCTAGTGGGAAATTCCGACTTTCGGGAGGTCGTCACGTCGTCTCGAAATGTCAGGGGAAAATATGAGGAACGCAGCCAAGAAGGGGCTCCTCACGGCCGTGGCCACCGGCAGTGTGCTGGCCTCGACCGCCGGTTACGCCTATGCGGGCGCCGGCGCGGAGGGTGTCGCGGCAGGCTCGCCGGGTGTCGCCTCGGGCAACTCGGTGCAGGTGCCGATCGAGGTGCCGATCAACGCCTGCGGCAACACGGTCGACGTGATCGGCTTGCTGAACCCGTCCTACGGCAACAAGTGCGCCAACGTCTCCGGCCACCCCGGCGGCAGCGCGCACGTCGGCGGCGCTCAGTCGGGCGGCGCGAGCGCGGGCGGTGCCCACACCGGCGGCGGCCAGTCCGGCGGCGCGGGCGCGAGTGCGGGCGGTGCCCAGGCCGGCGGTGCCCAGACGGGCGGCGGTCAGGCCGGTTCGGGGGCGGCGGGCGCCGCCGCGGGTACGGCGGCCTCGGGGGCGACGGCCTCCGGCACGGCCACCGGCTCGCCCGGGGTGATCTCCGGCAACAGCGTCCAGGCCCCGGTGCACGTCCCGGTCAACGCCTGCGGCAACTCGATCGACGTGGTCGGCGCCCTCAACCCGGCCTACGGCAACAACTGCGCCAACGTGGCCGCGCCGGTGCCCAGCAAGCCCGCCGCGCCGCAGGAGGACTGCCCGCCGGAGGAGCACACGCCGCACAGCGCCCCGCCGCCGGCCGCCCCGAGCGACCACGAGGGCACCCAGGGCACCCCCCGGGCGGGCAACGGTCCGACCGAGGCCGTGCCGACCGCGCCGTCGGCGGCCCCCGCCCCGCAGCACGCCGCCCCGGCGGTGCGCCCGGCCGCCGCGCACGCCGGTCCGGCCGTCGCGGAGGCCGACCAGCAGCTGGCCGCCACCGGCGCCGGCAACACCGAGCTGCTCGGTGCGGCCGGCCTGGCCCTGCTGATCGGCGGCGGCGTCCTCTACCGCCGCGCCCGCGCCGGCGCCCGCTGAGCCTCCACGGCGCACCGGACACAGCGGACGCACCGGGTGCGCGGCGGGTCGACCCGCCGCGCACCCGCCGTCACCAGCTCCGGACCTGCCGGATGATCCGCCGGCGCAGCAGCACCGTGCGGCTGCCGTCCGGCAGCAGGCGGAGCCTGTCCAGTTCCCAGTGCCCGTACTCGGCGTGATCGGTGAGCAGTTGGCGTGCCGCGTTGCGGGACGTTCCGCGCGGCATGCGCAGCGACTGGTACTCGTACTCCGGCTGCCGGACCGGCTTCGGTGGGGTCAAAACGCTCCTCCTGAGGGACACCTGCGGGCAAGCCTACGGCCTGCCTCGGACCGCGGGCCCGGGTATTTTCGGCCGCCCGACCCGCTCCGCGCTGACAGCGCATCAGTTCCTTTGCTCCTGGGGAGGACATACCCCCGGCGCGCCGCGCGAAGCGGCACCCGGACGGCCCGCGCGGACCGTGTGCGCGGGCGCCCGGCGCACGCCGCCGTCCGGCGCCCCGGGGGACAGACCCACCCGGAACGGACATCGCGGGGGAAGTTGCGGTGAAATCGCGGGTGTAGGTGACAACCGCTGTGCGTACCGGCACCGAGGGGAGATAGCGTCTGCACCATGTCTGATGCCGCGCAGCCCACCATTGCCGAGGTACGCGCCGCCGCCGAGGCGGTCAAGGCCGCCATCGACCGTCATCTGGAAGCGGTGTCGAGCCAGAGCGCAGCGGACGATTCCGCTGTGTCCACCGCCTACGAGCAGCTGGCGACGGCGGCCATCGCGTACGACCAACTCCTGTACGAGGTCTACGACGAGGTCACCCCCTTCGAGGTCCCCGGTGACGAGGGTCCGGGCGGGTACCACGGCCCCGAACAGCCCGAGGCGATCAGCGTGCTGATCCGCCGCGACTACCACGTCGTCGACCCGAAGCGGCTGCGCGCCCAGGCCGAGCGGCTGGACGACTCGCTGACCCCGGGCGGGGGCTCGGACGGCGGCGGGGTGAACGCCGCGATCGGCGTGCTGTTCGGCGAGTTCGAGCCGGACGAGATCGCCGCCCGCAGCGAGGAGTTCGGGCTGGAGGAGGCCGACTCCACGCTCTGGGTGGCGGCCGCCGAGCCGAGCGAGCCGGGGGAGTGGCTGCCGGAGCCGTTCGAGCACGCCGATCCGCAGCTGCTGATCTGCCGCTTCGACGTGAGCGAGGTCTACGACGACGAGGACCCCGACGACTGATCCGTCGGCGGGCCCGGGGCGGAGTGCCCCGGGCCCGAGCGCCCACCGGGGCGCATGATTTCGGACGTTCCTCGCGCGGACGGCGCCGGTCAGGAGGACTCGGCCGCGTTCTCCGCGAGGATCGCGCGCAGCCGCGTGGTGCGCGGTGCGGCCGGGCGCCCGGCGACGGCCTGCGGGAGCGCCGGGCCGGCGGAGTGGACCACCGAGAGGTGGCGCTCGCCGCGGCCGAACGCCGTGTACACCCACTGCCGGGTGAGTGCCGCGGTCGCGTCCTCCGGCACCACCACCACCGCGCCCGGCCAGCGGCGGCCGACCGCCTGGTGGACGGTCAGTGCCCAGCCGTGCCGCAGCTTTCCGGCCTCGGCGGGTGCGACCGTGCGGCGGGTGCCGTCGGGGTACTCCAGGTGCAGACCGGTGGCGTCGCCGTCCAGCACCCGGGCGAGCCTGGTGTGGCCGGGGGCGGGCGAGTCGGCGACCCGGTCGCCCGGGTCGAAGCCGCCGAACCGGCCCGGGCCCGGGTTGAGCCGGGCCTTGGCGGCGGCGTTCAGCGCGCGGGTACCGGCCCCGCCGCCGTGCCCGGGGGTGAGCAGGACGACCTGCTCGGACGGGATGCCGAGGGCGCGCGGGATCGAGTCGGTGAGCAGCTGGACGGCGCGGTGGACGGCCTCCCCGGCGTCCTTGGCGGTCAGGATGACCACCTCCTTGCCGGGCGCCTCGACCGGCTGGAGCTCGCCGATGCCGACACCGGAGACCAGCTCGCCGATCGGGCCGAAGTCGGGGGTGCGGGAGGCGACGGCCGGGCAGGCCTTGGCGGCCAGCAGGTCGGCGAAGAACCGGCCGGGGCCGGCCGACCAGAGCTGGCCCGGGTCGCCGCTGAGCACCAGGCGGGTGCCGTCGGCCAGCGACTCCAGCAGGGTGGCGGCCAGCTCGACGTCCAGCAGCGGGGCGTCCAGGACGATCAGCAGGTCGAGCGCCAGCGTGCCGTCGGCGGATCGGCCCGGGCCGGCCGCTCCGGCGAGCAGTTCGGCCAGCGTGGTGACGGGCGCGGGCGTGTCGGCGGGGGCGTCGGCGAGCGGGACGAGCGCGGCGAAGGCGTCCCGGCCGTGGTCGCTCCAGGTGGCCGCCCAGGCCCGCAGGCCGAGGCCGGTGGCGGCGGCCAGCAGGGCGGCCGGTTCGGCGCGGGCGGCCTCGCCGCCGGTGTGCAGGACGAGCGCGCTCTCGGCGGCGGCCCGGACCAGGGCGGTCGCGGAGGAGGACGGGGCGGCGGCCGCGGCGGCCTCCCAGGCGGCCGGCCCGGGGGCGACGGGCGCCTGCTCGGCGGCTTCGGGGGCCTGCGGTCCGGCCTCGGTGCCGGCGTCCCCGCCGGCGTCCGTTTCGGCCTCGGCCTCGGTGCCGTCGACGGCGTCCTCGTCGGCGTCCTCCGCGAGGTCCTCGCCGGGGACGAAGGTGGACATCAGCCGGACCAGGCCGTCGGCCAGGCTCTCCTCGGCCAGCGCCAGCCGCTCCAGGGCGAGCAGGGTGCGGGTCGGCGGCTCGTCCTCGTCGTCCCCGCCCGCCGTGTGCGCCTCGGCGCCGGTGAGCTCCTCCTGGAACGGCATCGCCCGGCCGTCGAGCACGGCGGCCTGGACGGCGGCGGCGGAGTCCGGCACACCGAGGCGCTCCAGCCCGGCGGTCACCTCGCCGATCTCCAGGGCCGAGTGGCCGCGCAGCGCCGCCTGCTCGAGCAGCCAGCCGACCAGCGCCTGGGCCCGCCGCGGGTCGCCGGGGCCGGCCTGCGCGCCGAGCAGGCCGCGGGCGAAGCCGTCCGCGTGCTCCGGGCGGACGCCGGGCAGGGTGAGCACGGCCCACGGGTCCTCGCGGAGCTGCTCGGCCGCGCCGTCGCCGAAGGCCGCCACGGCGGCGCCGGCCAGTGCGGCCGGGGCGCCGCCCGCCGTCAGCACCTCGGCGGTGGCCTTGAGCGCCTGCGCCCGCTGCTCGTCGGTCACCGGCCGGTCGGCCCCGGCAGCGCCCGCCTCCCCCGCGGGCGCGCCCGCGGGGGCCGGGCCGTCGGGGCTCCCGGCGGACCGGCCGACCGAGCGCACCCGTTCCGCCAGCGCCGCGACGGCCGCCGCCCGTTCCGCCGGGTCGGTGCCCGCCGGGTCACCGGCGACCGCCGCGCCCTGCTGGGAAGCGTCCTGGTCGGAAGCGCCCTGCTCGGCCGTGTCCGGCGACGACGCCTGCCCGGGGACGGCGCCCGCGCCGCCGGCCGCACCGTCGCCGCCCGAGCCCGCCGGGGTCTCCTCCGGAGCGCCGTTCTCCGCGTCAGTCATCGTCCGCTCCACAAAAGCTCAACTCCACATGCTGGGCGCCGCCCGCCCCGTGGTGCGGGCGGTCGGCCGGGTCGGGCCGGTCCGGGGCCGCACGGGGCGGCCGGGCCGGCGGTCGGTCGGTTCGGGCAGGCTCGGGTCGCGGGGTCGAGCGGTGCTACAGCTCGCTCCACCCCTGGTCGGGGTAGCGGTGGACCGGCGCCGAGATGTCGTCGAGCGCACCGCGGATCTCCTCCGGAAGCGTAAGCGCCTCCACCGACAGCGCCGCCTGCAGCTGTCCCACGGTCCGCGCCCCGACCAGCGCGCTCGCCACCCCGGGGCGGTCCCGCACCCAGGCGAGCGCGACCGCCAGCGGGCTGCTGGCCAGCCCGTCGGCGGCGGTGGCGACGGCGTCCACGATCCGCCGGGCGCGTTCCCCGAGGTAGGGCTGGACGAATCCGGACAGGTAGGGCGAGGCGCCGCGCGAGTCCTGCGGCAGCCCGTGCCGGTACTTGCCGGTGAGCACGCCGCGCCCGAGCGGGGAGCCGGCGAGCAGGCCCACCCCGGTGTCCCGGGCGGCCGGCAGGGCCTCGCGCTCGATGCCGCGCTGCAGCAGCGAGTACTCCAGCTGCGCCCCGGCCAGCGGCACCCGGCCGTGGTGGGCGTGCTGCCAGGTGGCGGCCCTGGCGAGCTGCCAGCCGCTGAAGTCGCAGACCCCGACGTAGCGGGCGCGGCCGGAGGAGACGGCGATGTCCAGGGCGCTCAGGGTCTCCTCGACCGGGGTGGCCGGGTCGAAGGCGTGCACCTGCCAGAGGTCGACGTAGTCGGTGCCGAGCCGGCGCAGCGAGGCGTCGAGCGCGGCGAGCAGGTGGCCGCGCGAGCCGTCGAAGCGGCGGCCGGAGGCCGGCACGCTGCCCGCCTTGGTGGCGATGACCAGGTCGGAGCGGGGGATCAGGCCGTCGGTGAGCCGGGAGAGCAGGTACTCGGCGTCGCCGTCGGCGTAGACATCGGCGGTGTCGACGAGGTTGCCGCCGGCGTCGACGAACTCCTTGAGCTGTTCGGCGGCCTCCTGCTCGTCGGTGTCGCGGCCCCAGGTCATGGTGCCGAGACCGAGCCGGGAGACCTGCAGCCCGGTGCGGCCGAGGTGACGCTGTTCCATCGGACGGGCCCTCTCACTGGCCGAAGGTGCGGTGGCGGAACGCTGCGGGGCGGCGTGCCCACGGGACAAACCCGCAGGTGGGACGCGGCGCCCCACGTCGGCTGAGCGTAGCGGCCGGTGCCCGGGCAGGTGTGCAGACCCGCAGGAAGATCACCGTCGGCCGCGCCGGACCGGGGTGCGGCGGACAGGTGTCGAAATGTGACCCGGAACACCGCTACCGGCCAGTAGCATGTCGCCCGGACGCGTCGTCGCGCTCACGAGCAACCGGACTGGAAGGCAGTGCCCATGCGACTCGGCATCAACCTCGGCTACTGGGGACTCGGCATGGACGCCGACAACATCGCCGTCGCCCAGGAGGCCGACCGGCTCGGCTACGCGGTCTGCTGGGCCGCCGAGGCGTACGGCTCGGACGCGGCCACCGTGCTCTCGTACGTCGCCGCCAGGACCGAGCGGATCGACGTCGGCTCGGCCATCTTCCAGATCCCGGCGCGCACCCCGGCGATGACCGCGATGACCGCCGCCACCCTGGACACCCTCTCCGGCGGCCGGTTCCGGCTCGGCCTCGGCGTCTCCGGCCCGCAGGTCTCCGAGGGCTGGTACGGCGTGAAGTTCGACAAGCCGCTGGCCCGCACCCGCGAGTACGTGGAGATCATCCGCAAGGCGATGTCCCGGGAGCGGCTGGTCCACGACGGCGCCCACTGGACGCTGCCGCTGCCCGGCGGTCCCGGCAAGCCGATCAAGCTCACCGTGCACCCGGTGCGCGAGCACATCCCGCTGTACATCGCCGCGATCGGCCCGAAGAACCTGGAGCAGACCGGCGAGATCGCCGACGGCTGGCTCGGCATCTTCTTCGACCCGGCGCACGCCGCGCTCTCCCTCGACCCGCTGAAGGCCGGCCGCGCCAAGGCGGGCGCCGAGCCCGGCAAGGAGTTCGACGGCTTCGACGTCTGCCCGACCGTCGCCATCGCCGTCGGCGAGGACATCGAGGCGGGCATCGACTCCCAGCGCGCCTACACCGCGCTCTACATCGGCGGCATGGGCAGCAAGGAGAAGAACTTCTACAACCAGCTCGCCCGCCGGATGGGCTACGAGCAGGCCGCCGACGAGGTCCAGGAGCGCTACCTGGCCAAGGACTACGCGGGCGCCGGCGCCGCCGTCCCGCGCGACCTGATCGACGCCACCTCGCTGATCGGCGACACCGCCCGGATCGCCGACCGGATGCAGGCCTACGCCGACGCGGGCGTCACCACGCTCACCCTGGCCCCGGCCGGCTTCACGCTGGACGAGCGGATCACGGCGCTGCGCACCGGCGTCGAGGCCCTGGAGCGCGCCGGCCTGGCGTGACGGCCCCGGCGGCCGGCCGTCCCCCCGTCCCCCCGGCGGACACCCGGGGGACGGCGCTACAACCAGTCGTGGCGCTTGAACACCCGGTGCAGCACCACGCAGACCACCGCCATCAGCGAGAGCGCCGCCGGGTAGCCCCACGGCTGGCGCAGCTCGGGCATGTCCCGGAAGTTCATGCCGTACACGCCGGCGATCATCGTCGGCACGGCGGCCAGCGCCGCCCAGGCGGAGATCTTCCGCATGTCGTTGTTCTGCTGCACGCTGACCTGCGCCAGGTTGGCCGACAGGATGTCCGACAGCAGCCGGTCCATGCCCTCCACCTGGTCGTTGGCGCGGGCCAGGTGGTCGGAGACGTCCCGCAGGTACGGCAGCGCCTCGGCCCGGACGTACGGCACGCCGCCGCGCTCCAGCCGCATCATCGGCTCGACCAGCGGGCCGGTGGCCCGGCGGACGGTCACCAGCTGCCGCTTGTAGCCGTAGATCCGGCCGGCGACGTCGCGGCCCACCCGGCCGGGCGAGAAGACGTCCGCCTCCAGCTCGTCGAGGTCCGCCTGGATGCCGACGGCCACGTCCACGTAGCCGTCCACCACCGTGTCGCAGACCGAGTGCAGGACGGCGCTCGGGCCGTACCGGAGCACCTCCGGCCGCTGCTCCAGCTGGGAGCGCAGCTCGCCGAGCGGGCTGTCGGTGCCGTGCCGGACGGTCATCACGAAGTCCTCGCCGACGAAGACCATCACCTCGCCGCTGGTCACCGCGTGGCCGCCCGGGTGGTAGCCGAGCGTCTTCAGCGCCACGAAGAGCGAGCCCTGGTACGCCTCCACCTTGGGGCGCTGGTGGGCGGTGACGGCGTCCTCGACGGCCAGCGGGTGCAGCCCGAACTCGGCGCCGACCCGGTCGAGTTCCTCGACGGTGGGCTCGAACAGGCCTATCCAGACGAAGCCGCCCGGGCCCGCCGCGCGCGCGGCGGCGAGGCTGCCCGCGGGGTCCGCGGGCGTCGCGATCGGGCGGCCGTCGCGGTAGATGGCGCAATGGACGATCATGCGGGCCATTGTGGCCCCTCGGCCGGTCGCGGAACATCCGCCGCGACCGGCTTCCGTCCCGGTACCAGCGCGCCCGCCCGGCTCCCCGCCCGGCTCCCCGCCCGGCTCCCCGCCCGGCTCCCCGCCCGGCTCCCCGCCCGGCCCCCCGCCCGGCTCCCGGGCGGGATCCGCCGGCGGACCCGGCCCGGGCCGGGAGGCCGTAGGGTAGGCCCCATGCCCACCCTGCTGCTCGTCCGCCACGGCCGCTCCACCGCGAACACCGCCGGAATCCTGGCCGGTTGGACGCCCGGGGTGGAGCTCGACGACACCGGGCGCGCGCAGGCCGCGGCGCTCGCCGCCCGGCTCGCCCCGGTCCCGCTGGTCCAGGCGGTCAGCAGCCCGCTGGAGCGCTGCCGGCAGACCCTGGAGCCGCTGCTGGCCGCCCGTCCCGAGCTGGCCGGCCCGGCGCTGGACGAGCGGCTCGGCGAGTGCCACTACGGCGAGTGGACCGGCCGCCCGCTCGCCGAGCTGGCCAAGGAGCCGCTGTGGCGCACCGTCCAGGACCACGCCGCGGCGGCGGCCTTCCCCGGTGGCGAGTCGCTGCGCGAGCTGAGCCACCGCACGGTGGGCGCGGTCCGCGAGTGGAACGAGAAGATCGCCGCCGAGCACGGCGAGGACGCGGTCTGGATCGCCTGCTCGCACGGCGACGTGATCAAGGCGGTGGTGGCCGACGCGCTCGGCCTGCACCTCGACCACTTCCAGCGGATCAACGTCGACCCGTGCTCGGTCACCGCGATCCGCTACACCGCGCGCCGGCCCTTCGTGCTGCGGATGGGCGACACCGGCGACCTCGCCGCCCTCGCCCCGCGGCCGGCCGGCCCGGGCGCCCGCCCGGGCGGCCCGGCCGGGGACGCGGTGGTCGGCGGCTCCACCGGCACGGCCTGAGCCGCCCGCCCGGCCCCCGCCCGGGGCTCGGCTCCCCGGTGCGGCCCCGGAGGTCGTAGGGTGACCAGTGGGTCCCCGCGCCGTCGGCCCGGGGTGCCCCGGACCACCCAGCCCCGACCCCGACCGACCCCAGCGGCGTCCGCCGGCGCCCACGACGATCGATACGACCCGGAGCGAGAGCGTGACCCGTCAGGTCTTCTTCTACGACCAGCCCGAACGGTTCGTGGCCGGCACCGTCGGCCAGCCCGGCGCCCGGGCGTTCTACCTGCAGGCCAGCGCCCGTGGGCGGATCACCAGCGTGCTGCTGGAGAAGACCCAGGTCGCCGCGCTCGCCGAGCGGATCGACGAGGTCCTCGACGAGGCGCTGCGCCGCAGCGGCGGCGGCGACGCCACCATCCCGGCCAGCGCCCCGCAGGACCTGCTCGACACCGCGCCGCTGGACCTGCCGCTGGAGCAGGAGTTCCGGGTCGGCACGATGGCGCTCGCCTGGGACGCCGTGGACAGCTGCCTGGTGGTCGAGGCCCAGGCGCTGGTCGAGGACGAGGAGGGCGAGGGCGAGGGCGCCGCCGTCTTCGAGGACGACGAGAACGGCCCCGACATGCTCCGGGTGCGGCTCTCCGGCGCGATGGCCCGGGTGTTCGCCAAGCGGGCGCTGGACCTCGTCGCGGCCGGTCGCAAGCCCTGCCCGTTCTGCAACCTGCCGCTCGACCCGGAGGGCCACCTGTGCCCGCGCGCGAACGGGTACCGGCGCTGAACACGCCGACCGTCCGGCCCGCCGACCCGCCGGAGCCGCCGCGGTCCGACCCCGCCGAGGCCGCCGCCCTGGCCGCCGACCCGCGCACCGCGCTGCGGCTGCTGCGCGAGGGCGCGCTGACCGTGCACGGCCGGCTCACCGACGCCTCCAACGCCGCCCTCTACTGCACCGTCACCGCCGCCGACGGCCGTTCGGCGCAGGCCGTCTACAAGCCGGTGGCCGGCGAACGGCCGCTCTGGGACTTCCCGGACGGCACCCTGGCCGGCCGCGAGGTGGCCGCGTACGAGCTGTCCGCCGCCACCGGCTGGGGCCTGGTGCCGCCGACCGTGCTGCGCGAGGGCCCGCACGGCCCCGGCATGGTGCAGCTGTGGGTGGAGCCCGACCCGGACGCCGCCCCGCTGCTCGCGCTGCAGGACCCGCGCGGCCCCGAGGACGGCTGGCTGCCGATCGTCCGGGCCGAGGTCGGCGACGGCCGCACCGCGCTGCTGGTCCACCCCGACGACGCGCGGCTGCGCCGGCTGGCGGTGCTGGACGCCGTCCTCAACAACGCCGACCGCAAGGGCGGTCACCTGATCCCGGCCGCCGACGGCCGGCTCTACGGCATCGACCACGGCGTCACCTTCAACACCGAGGGCAAGCTGCGCACCCTGCTGTGGGGCTGGGCCGGGCAGCCGCTGCCCGCCGAGGCGACCGCCGTGCTGGCCGGGCTGGCCGAGCGGCTGGACGGTGCGCTGGGGGAGCGGCTGGCCCCGCACCTGACCGCCGCCGAACTGGACGCCGCCCGCGCCCGGGTGGCCGCACTGCTCGCCACCGGCACCCACCCGCTGCCCTCCGAGGACTGGCCGTCCATCCCCTGGCCGCCGATCTGACGGCCGGGCAGCCCGCCGAGCCGAGGGTTCGAAGGCGGTTCGAGCCCTCGATCCGACGGAGCAGCGGCCCGCTCAGCCGGTAATGGTCTGGACCGGTGCGCGGTGCGGGCAGCACACTGCGACGATGGACGAGCGACGGACCACCCCCCACCTGGACCTGCCGCTGCACCGCCTCCAGGTCCCGCTGCCGCATCTGCTCCCGTTCGCGATCGGCAGCTTCGACGCCATCGGCCCGCTCTCCCGGGCCGGCTTCCCCCACCGGCACTCCTTCTACGAGATCGTCTACCTCACCGGCGGGCGCGGCGCCCACGTCCTGGACCTGGTCCAGCGGCCGGTGCAGCCCCCGCAGTTGTGCGTGATCGCCCCCGGTCAGGTGCACTACTGGGCGGACGCGGACGACCTCGTCGGACAGGTCGTGCTGTTCAACGAGGACTTCCTGCTGGACCATCCGCAGGACCGCTCCGCGCTGCGCACCCTGGCCTCCCGCCCGGCGGTGCGGCTGGGTGAGCACGCCGCGCCGATCGCCGCGCTGCTGGCGGACATGGAGGCCGAGTACCGGGCCCGGCCGGCCGGCTACCCGGGCGTGCTGCGGGCCAGCCTGCACATCCTCATCGTGCGCGCCCTGCGGGCCTGTTCGCCCGGCGGCGGGGGCGGACTGCCCGGCCGCACCGGGGACCTCGCGGCCGCCTTCACCCGGCTGATCGCCACCCCGGGCGGGGTGCAGCGCTCGGTCGCCTCCTGCGCGCACGAGCTGGGCGTCTCCCCGGGCCACCTGCAGGCGATGGTCAAGCAGGCGACCGGCCGCACCCCGGGCCGGCTGATCCGCCAGCAGCAGACGCTGGAGGCCAAACGCCTGCTGGCCTGCACCGAACTGACGGTGCGACAGGTCTCCAGGGAGGCCGGATTCGGTGATCCGGCGTACTTCTGCCGGTTCTTCCGCAGAGAGACCGGGATGACGCCGGGGGAGTTCCGGGCGGGGGTCGGAGGAAATCACCACGATCCCCGGATCACGTCCATCGCGGCGGCTCCCGGCGGACCGTAGGTTGACTGCGGGCCACCGGCGGACCGCCCGGCGCGAGCGGGCGGCCCGTCGGCCCGGTCCTTGTCATGCCCCCACCATGGCAAGGGCCGCCCCCGGACGGAACCACCAGATCCCCCACACTCACACCGAAGGAGTCGGCGCATGCCCGCGTCCGAAGAGCCCCTCACCGGGACGGACGGTCCGACCGACCGCCGGATCAGCCGCAAGACCGTCCTCCGGGCCGCCGCCGTGCTCGGCACCGCACCGCTGCTGGTCGGCGGCGGCGTCGCCCTGGCCCGTGACCGGGTCGGCACCGGCGAGATGACGGAGTTCACCCCGGAGTGCCACGACGGCGACGCCCCGACCATCGAGCAGACCGAGGGTCCCTACTTCAAGCCCAACTCCCCGCTGCGCACCTCGCTGATCACCGACAGCACCCCGGGCACCCGGCTCACCGTCAGCGGCTACGTCTTCGGCCGGGCCTGCCTGCCGATCGCCAACGTCCTGATGGACTTCTGGCAGGCCGACGTGAACGGTGACTACGACAACGTCGGCTTCACCTTCCGCGGGCACCAGTTCACCAACGCCCAGGGCGCCTTCAGCCTCACCACGATCGTGCCCGGCCTCTACCCGGGCCGCACCCGGCACATCCACGTCAAGCTCCAGGCGCCCGGCCGGCCGGTGATCACCACCCAGCTGTACTTCCCGGGCGAGCCGCGCAACAGCACGGACACCATCTACGACGCCCGGCTGCTGATGAACGTCCGCCAGGTCGGGTCGGCCAAGGAGGGCACGTACGACTTCGTGCTCAACGTGGCGCAGACCCCGACCCCGTCGGGCACCCCGACCACCACGCCCACGACCCCGACGCCGACCCAGACCGGCGGCGGCGGCACCTGGGCCGCGGGCACCGCCTACAAGGCGGGCGACCGCGTCACCTACGCCGGCGTCTCCTACGTGTGCCTCCAGGCGCACACCGCCTTCGTCGGGTGGGAGCCGCCGAACGTGCCGGCCCTCTGGCAGCGGCTGTAGCGGCTCCGGCCGCGAGCCCAGAGGGTCACGGACGCCCGGTCGGCGGCAGGGCCGGCCGGGCGGCCGACCGCCCGGATCCGCCCCGCGAGGCCGTGCGCGGGGCGGATCCGGGCCGGTGCCCGGCGCTGTCAAGCGCCGGGCACTATCGGTCCGGAACCGCTCGGGCCACGAAAGGAAGCGAATCCAGTCGATCTTGCCGACTGGTTAGGCTTTCAAATGTTCTCACGGTTAAAGTCAATGCCATGCATGCCTGGCCCGCCTCCGAGGTTCCCGCCCTGCCTGGTCAGGGGCTCCCCCTCCGAATCCACGACACCGCGACGGGAGGCATCCGGGAGGTCGTCCCGCAGGACGGCACCGCCCGGATCTACGTCTGCGGCATCACCCCCTACGACGCGACCCACATGGGCCACGCCGCCACCTACAACGCCTTCGACCTGGTGCAGCGGGTGTGGAAGGACGCCGGCCACGACGTCCTCTACGTGCAGAACGTCACCGACGTCGACGACCCGCTGCTGCAGCGCGCGGTCGAGACGGGCCAGGACTGGGTGGCCCTCGCCGAGCGCGAGACCGCGCTCTTCCGCGAGGACATGACCGCGCTGCGGCTGCTCCCGCCGGCCCACTACATCGGCGCCGTCGAGTCGATCCCGTGGATCGTCCCGCTGGTCCAGAAGCTGCTGGCGAGCGGGGCCGCCTACGAACTGGACGGCGACATCTACTTCTCGGTCGACGCCGACCCGCACTTCGGCGAGGTCTCCGGCCTCACCCGCGAGGCCATGCGCCCGGTCTTCGCCGAGCGCGGCGGCGACCCGGACCGCCCCGGCAAGCGCCACCCGCTGGACGCCCTGCTCTGGCTCGCGGCCCGCCCCGGCGAACCCGCCTGGGACACCGAGCTCGGCCACGGCCGCCCCGGCTGGCACATCGAGTGCGTCGCCATCGCGCTGCAGTACCTCGGCATGTCCTTCGACATCCAGGGCGGCGGCAGCGACCTCTCCTTCCCGCACCACGAGATGGGCGCCTCGCACGCCCAGGTCGCCCGCGGCGAGCACCCCTACGCCAGGGCCTACGTGCACGCCGGCATGGTCGGCCTGGACGGCCACAAGATGTCCAAGTCCCGCGGCAACCTGGTCTTCGTCTCGGCGCTGCGCCGCGAGGGCGTCGACCCGGCCGCGATCCGCCTCGCCCTGCTCTCGCACCACTACCGCGAGGACTGGGAGTGGACCAAGGCCACCCTGGACGAGGCCGTCGAGCGGCTCGCCCGCTGGCGCGCCGCCGTCTCCCGGCCGGACGGGCCGGCCGCCGAGCAGCTGCTCGGAGAGGTCCGCGCGGCGCTCGCGAACGACCTGGACGCGCCCGCCGCGCTGGCCGCGGTGGACCGCTGGGCCGCCGCGCAGCAGGCCGACGGCGGCACCGACATCGGTGCCCCCGGTCTGGTCACCCGCACCGTGGACGCGCTGCTCGGCGTGGCCCTCTGACAAACGGCGAAGGGGCGCCGGGACCACTGGTCCCGGCGCCCCTTCGGCGTCCGCGCCGACGGGCCGAGGCGGCTCACTCCTCCTCGGCGCCGTCCTGGCCGTCCCGGCCGGCCGGCGGCTCCGGATCGGCCGGCCGCTCCACCGTGGCGTGCCCGGCGACCGGCTTCTCCCCGGTCGGCCCGACGTTCTCCCGGCGCCGCAGGTAGCGCTCGAACTCGCGGGCGATCGCGTCGCCCGAGGCCTCCGGCAGCTCCGCGGTGTCCTGCGCCTCCTCCAGCTGCTGGACGTACTCGGCGACCTCGCTGTCCTCGGCGGCCAGCTGGTCCACGCCCAGCTGCCAGGCCCGGGCGTCCTCACCGAGGTCGCCCGGCGGGATGCGCAGGTCCAGCAGGTCCTCCAGCTTGTTGATCAACGCCAGGGTGGCCTTGGGGTTCGGCGGCTGCGCGACGTAGTGCGGCACCGCCGCCCAGAGCGTCACCGCCGGCACCCCGGCGTGCGTGCAGGCCTCCTGCAGCACCCCGACGATCCCGGTCGGGCCCTCGTAGCGGCTCTCCTCCAGCTCCAGCCGGCGGGCCAGCTCGGGGTCCGAGGTGACACCGCTGACCGGCACCGGGCGGCTGTGCGGGGTGTCGCCGAGCAGAGCGCCCAGGATCACCACCAGCTCGACGCCCAGCTCGTGCGCGAAGCCCAGCAGCTCGTTGCAGAACGAGCGCCAGCGCATGCTCGGCTCGATGCCGCGCACCAGCACGACGTCCCGGGTCGTCGGCTCGGTCACCCGGATCACCGAGAGCCTGGTGGTCGGCCAGGTGATCCGGCGCACCCCGCCGTCCAGCCAGACGGTCGGCCGGTTGACCTGGAAGTCGTAGTAGTCCTCCGCGTCGAGCGCGGCGAACACCTTGCCGCCCCAGGTCTCCTCCAGATGCGCCAGGGCCGCAGAGGCGGCGTCGCCGGCGTCGTTCCAGCCCTCGAAGGCGCAGACCATCACCGGGTCGATCAACTCGGGAACATCTTCCAGCTCGATCACCCAGCGTCTCCCTCCGGTCGGCCGCCTCCGCCCCGCCCGGCCGGGACTGCCCGGGCGCCGGCGGGCCGGATGCCGACGGTCGAACCTCTCGTCACCCATGGAACGCCTCGCTCCATGGTTCCCTACCTGCCCAGCCTACGGGCTTTGAAGCCCCGTTCCGCCGGGCCACCGGGACAGTCTGGGCGAGCGGACGCCCACGATCCACCGGTTATCCAGCGTCACCGCCCGCCCGCCCGTGCCGCAGCGCGCCGACGGCGCGATGATGGGAGGCGGGGGCCGGACGGCGTGGCAGCGAGGAGCCGGCGGATGAGTGGACGGCGGTGGGCGGGTGCCGCGGCGGCGGCCCTGGCGGCGGGTGCGGCCGGGGTGGCGGCGGCGGGCGCGGTGGCCTGGGCCGCGGGGCGGCGGCTGCCGGTGGAGCACCTCAGCGGGGGCGGCCTGGAGCTGGCACGGCCGCCCGGCGAGGTCTGGGACGTGCTGACCGACGTCGACCTCTTCCCGGCCTGGCGCCCGGACGTGGTGCTCGTCGAGCGGCTGCCCGCCACCGCCGCCGGCCGCCCGCGCTGGCGCGAGGTCGGCCGGCACGGGCACACCGTGTACGAGGTGGTGGAGAGCGAGGCCCCGCACCGCCTGGTGACCGGCATCGCCGACCCCGACCTGCCGTACGGCGGCACCTGGACCTTCACGCTGACCGCGGTCGGCGCGGGCTGCACGCTCACCGTCACCGAGCGCGGCGAGGTGTACCAGCCGCTGTACCGGGCCGTGTCGCACTACGTGACTGGTGAGGGCGCCACCGTGCACCGCTTCCTGACCGCGCTCGCCCACCGCACGGCCCCGGGCTGATCCACGGGACGAGACCTACCGCACCCACTCGCGCCGGTAGTCGGCCCAGTTCTGCTCGGTGGCCGCGAAGTCCACGTACAGCCCGACGCCGAAGTTGCGCCGCCCGATGTCGTGGCGGCCCAGGCCCAGCCGGATGCCCCGGATCCCGGCGGTCACCGTCTCGGCGTCGCCCCAGTGGCCCCACTCGTCCTCCCAGTAGAACGGCAGGCCCATCAGCAGGTCGACGTCCTGCGGCGTGGCCTCCAGGGCGAGTCCGGTCTGGTAGGCGTTGTAGCCGCCGTAGAGCGCCTCGGTCGGCATGCTGGAGTCGTAGGTCATCAGCGCGATCTGGTCGACCCGGCGGGCGGTGGCGGCGAAGTACGCCTGGTCCCACCACTTGCCGTGACCGGTGAACGCGATGCCCAGGTTGTGCTGGTAGGGCAGCGGGTCGATCTGCGGGGCGGCCACCGAGAGCACCGCGCCGCGCCCCGCGGTGACCGGGCGGACCCGCTCCAGCAGGTCCAGCCAGCCCTTCGAACCGGGCCGGATCGGCTCCATGTCGAAGTGCACGCCGTCGAAGCCCTGGTCCAGCACCTGACCGGCGGAGGCGGTGACCCGCTCGCGGGTGGCGGTGTCCTCCAGGTCGAGGGCGTCCCTCTCGGGCTTCACCTCGTCGCCGAGCCAGGCCTGCACCCGGATCCCGGGCAGCGCCCGGTGCGCGGCCTCGGTGAACCACCGCGCACGGGGGTGCACGGAAGGCGGCAGCGAGCCGTCGTGCTCCAGCGGGCCGGTGTGCACGTAGAGGTCGCGCACACCGGTGCCGGCCAGCCGCCGGGCGAGTTCGGCGACGTCGGCGTCACCCTTCCGGCCGTCCACCCAGGCATGGCCGAGCCAGACGGCGTCGCGGCCCCGGGTGCGGGCCTCGGGGGAGGGGTCGCCGACGTACTGCAGGCGCAGCGCGAGCGCCGCCGAACCGACCGGCACGGCCACCACGGCGAGCGCCGCCACCGCCACCACCACGGCCTTCCGCCACCGGGACCAGCCGCGCCAGCGGGCCCGCAGCGCCCCCGCCAGGGCCCCCGCCCGGCGCAGCGCCCCGCGCACCCCGTCTCGAAAAGGTATCCGGAATGTGGTCATGCCGTGGGCTCCCCCCTCATGGCCGAGCACTCAGGATACGGAACTGGTGGTCACCACCCGGCGATCGCCGGATACCCTGGCCACGTGCGTCCCCGATTCAGCGGGTTCGCAAAGCCGACAGCCGTCGCACCCAGGGAGAAGCCCCATGGCCACTGCAGCCGCCCCGTCCGTCACCCAGCAGAGCCGCGCGAACGCGTTGCGCGAGGCCCTCGCCACCCGTGTGGTGGTCGCCGATGGGGCGATGGGCACCATGCTCCAGGCACAGGACCCCACGCTGGAGGACTTCCAGAACCTGGAGGGCTGCAACGAGGTCCTCAACCTCACCCGGCCCGACATCGTCCGCTCGGTGCACGACGCCTACTTCGCGGTCGGCGTGGACTGCGTGGAGACCAACACCTTCGGCGCCAACCACTCCGCGCTCGGCGAGTACGAGATCGCCGACCGCGTCTTCGAGCTCTCCGAGGCGGGCGCCCGGCTGGCCCGCGAGGCCGCCGACGCGCACGGCGCCGAGGACGGCCGGCTGCGCTGGGTGCTCGGCTCGATCGGCCCCGGCACCAAGCTGCCGACCCTCGGCCACGCCCCGTACGAGACGCTGCGCGAGGGCTTCCGGCAGAACGCGGCCGGCCTGATCGCCGGCGGCGCGGACGCCCTGCTGGTGGAGACCAGCCAGGACCTGCTGCAGACCAAGGCCGCGATCCTGGGCTCCAAGCAGGCGCTGGCCGAGGCGGGCGTGGACCTGCCGGTGCTGGTCCAGGTGACCGTGGAGACCACCGGCACCATGCTGCTCGGCTCGGAGATCGGCGCGGCGCTGACCGCCCTGGAGCCGCTGGGCGTGGACTACATCGGCCTGAACTGCGCCACCGGCCCGGCCGAGATGAGCGAGCACCTGCGCTACCTGGCGAAGAACGCCCGGATCGGCCTGTCCTGCATGCCGAACGCCGGTCTGCCGGTGCTGGGCAAGGACGGCGCGCACTACCCGCTGAGCCCGGTCGAGCTGGCCGACGCGCACGACGTCTTCACCCGCGAGTACGGGCTGTCGCTGGTCGGCGGCTGCTGCGGCACCACGCCGGAGCACCTGCGCCAGGTGGTCGAGCGGGTGCAGGGCCGCCCGGTGGCCGCGCGCGACCCGCGCCCGGAGCCGGCCGCCGCCTCGCTGTACCAGTCGGTGCCGTTCCGCCAGGACACCTCGTACCTGGCGATCGGCGAGCGCACCAACGCCAACGGCTCCAAGAAGTTCCGCGAGTCGATGCTGGCCGGCGACTGGCAGGCCTGTGTGGAGATCGCCCGCGACCAGATCCGGGACGGCTCGCACCTGCTGGACCTGTGCGTGGACTACGTCGGGCGCGACGGCGTCGCCGACATGAAGGAGATCGCCGCCCGGCTGGCCACCGCCTCGACCCTGCCGATCGTGCTGGACTCCACCGAGCCGGAGGTGCTGCGGGCGGGTCTGGAGGCGCTGGGCGGTCGCGCGGTGCTCAACTCGGTCAACTACGAGGACGGCAACGCCCCGGAGTCCCGCTTCGGCCGGATCGCCGCGCTGGCCCGCGAGCACGGCGCCGGTCTGATCGCGCTCACCATCGACGAGGAGGGCCAGGCCCGCACCGCCGACAAGAAGGTCGGGATCGCCGAGCGGCTGATCGGCGAGCTCACCGCGGACTACGGCATCGACGAGGGCTCGATCCTGGTCGACTGCCTGACCTTCACCCTGGCGACCGGTCAGGAGGAGTCCCGCCGGGACGGCATCGAGACCATCGAGGCGATCCGCGAGCTGAAGCGCCGCCGCCCGGCGGTGCAGACCACGCTGGGCCTGTCCAACATCTCCTTCGGCCTCAACCCGGCCGCCCGGGTCGTCCTCAACTCGGTCTTCCTGCACGAGTGCGTGGAGGCCGGCCTGGACTCGGCGATCGTGCACGCCTCCAAGATCCTGCCGATCTCGCGGATCCCGGAGGACCAGCGCGAGGCCGCGCTCGACCTGGTGTACGACCGCCGCCGGGACGGCTACGACCCGCTGCAGCGCCTGCTGGAGCTGTTCGAGGGCGTCTCCTCGGCCTCGGTCAAGGCGTCCAAGGCGGAGGAGCTGGCCGCGCTGCCGCTGGAGGAGCGGCTCCAGCGCCGGATCATCGACGGCGAGCGCAACGGCCTGGAGGCCGACCTGGACGAGGCGCTGACGGCCCGCCCGGCGCTGGAGATCATCAACGACACCCTGCTGTCCGGCATGAAGGTGGTCGGCGAGCTGTTCGGCTCCGGCCAGATGCAGCTGCCGTTCGTGCTCCAGTCCGCCGAGGTGATGAAGTCCGCGGTGGCGCACCTGGAGCCGTACATGGAGAAGTCCGACTCGGAGGGCAAGGGCACCATCGTGCTGGCCACCGTGAAGGGCGACGTCCACGACATCGGCAAGAACCTGGTCGACATCATCCTGTCCAACAACGGCTACAACGTCGTCAACCTGGGCATCAAGCAGCCGGTCTCGGCGATCCTGGACGCCGCGCAGGAGCACAACGCGGACGTCATCGGGATGTCCGGCCTGCTGGTGAAGTCCACCGTGATCATGAAGGAGAACCTGGAGGAGCTGAACCAGCGCAAGCTGGCGGCCCAGTTCCCGGTGATCCTCGGCGGCGCCGCGCTGACCCGCGCCTACGTCGAGCAGGACCTGCACGAGATCTACGAGGGCGAGGTCCGCTACGCCCGGGACGCCTTCGAGGGCCTGCGGCTGATGGACGCGCTGATCGCGGTCAAGCGCGGGGTGCCCGGCGCCGTGCTGCCGGAGCTCAAGCAGCGCCGGCACGCCCGGGTGGAGGTCGAGGAGCCGGAGGAGGTCAACCTCGGCCAGATCCGCTCCGACGTGGCACTGGACAACCGGGTGCCGGCCCCGCCGTTCTGGGGCGAGCGGATCGTCAAGGGCGTGCCGTTCGCCGACTACGCCTCCTGGCTGGACGAGGACGCGCTGTTCAAGGGGCAGTGGGGCCTGAAGGCCGCCCGCACCGGCGAGGGGCCGTCCTACGAGGAGCTGGTGGAGACCGAGGGCCGGCCGCGGCTGCGGATGTGGCTGGACCGGCTGCAGACCGAGGGCTGGCTGGAGGCGGCCGTGGTCTACGGCTACTTCCCGGCCAACTCCAAGGGCGACGACCTGATCGTCTTCCACGAGGACGGCACCGAGCGGACCCGCTTCACCTTCCCGCGCCAGCGGCGCGGGCGGCGGCTGTGCCTGGCGGACTTCTTCCGCCCGGAGGAGTCCGGGGTGCGCGACGTGGTGGGCCTGCAGGTGGTCACCATGGGCAACCGGATCTCCGAGGCGGCCAACGAGCTGTTCGCGAACAACTCCTACCGCGACTACCTGGAGCTGCACGGGCTGTCCGTCCAGCTGGCCGAGGCGCTGGCCGAGTTCTGGCACGCCCGGGTCCGCTACGAGCTGGGCTTCGGCGACGAGGACCCGCAGGACGTCAAGGACATGTTCGCGCTCAAGTACCGCGGCGCCCGCTTCTCGCTGGGCTACGGCGCCTGCCCGGAGCTGGAGGACCGCGCCAAGATCGCCGAGCTGCTGAAGCCCGAGCGGATCGGCGTGGTGCTCTCCGAGGAGTTCCAGCTGCACCCGGAGCAGTCGACCGACGCGATCGTGATCCACCACCCCGAGGCGAAGTACTTCAACGCCCGGTAACGCCCGTGTCGCGCAGCGTTCGCTCTTTCCGGGCGAGCGGGGCGTATCCTTGATGATCCTGAACGGGCCGGTCCGCTCAAAAGCGGGCCGGCCCGTGCCATCCCCGGGGCCGATCCGGGCACGGACGGAAGGATCCCGCCATGACCACCATCTCCACCGCCACCCAGATCCTCGGCGGCGACGACCGGGGCCTCCAGGCGGTGCTGCTGGACATGGACGGGACGCTGGTCGACACCGAGGACTACTGGTGGCAGGCCGAGTGCTCGCTCTTCGCCGACCTCGGCCACCAGCTGACCGCCGAGGACCGCGCCCACGTGGTCGGCGGCCCGATGACCCGGGTGATCGACCACCTGCTGAGCAGCACCGGCGTGGACCTGTCGCCGGCCGACCTGACCGTGCTGATCAACCAGCGCTTCGTCGACCTGCTGGGCGGCGGGGTGCCGCTGATGCCGGGCGCCGAGCGGCTGCTCAACACGCTGGCCGCGCACGGCGTGCCGGCCGCGCTGGTGTCCGCCTCGCACCGGCACATCATCGACATCGTGCTCCGCTCGCTGGGCGCCGAGCACTTCGCGTTCTCGGTCGCCGGGGACGAGGTCCCGCGCACCAAGCCGCACCCGGACCCGTACCTGGAGGCGGCCCGCCGGCTGGGCGCCGACCCGGCGCGCTGCGTGGTGGTCGAGGACGCGCCGACCGGGGTGCGGGCCGCCGAGGCGGCCGGCTGCCCGGTGATCGCGGTGCCCTCGGTGGCGCCGATCGAGCCCGCGCCCGGCCGGCTGGTGCTGTCCTCGCTGGAGCAGGTCGACCTGGAGCTGCTGCGCTCCCTCGTGACCTCGCGAGTGTGATTGTCGTCTCATCGCAGAGCGGGTGGAACCACCGCCAAGCGGGCGGAGGCGGCCGGGCCCCGGGGGAGCGTCCCGGGAGAAAACGGGCATTGCCTGACAACTCGTCGGACAGGCCTGACCAGAGCCCGTCGCCGTGTCCCAACCGTCACCTGCGAGGGGGCCGGGGGTGTCTGTTCGATATGGCACGCTACTCGGGTTCGTTGCAACCCCAGCCCAGGCACCGCCGCTGACGGGCACCCCCGTCGTGCCCGCGGTCGCAGCCGGACCGCACCCCAGAAGGACGCGACCCGTGAAGACTCCAGCTGAACGACTGGCCGTGCTCGGCTGTGCCGGAATCGTCGCCGCCTCGGTGGCCGGCTGCGGCTCGGTCACCGACGCCGTCAAGGGGGACGGCGACAAGTCCATCACCCTGGGCACCACCGCGCTGACCAGCGCCCTCGACCCGGCCGTCGCCTACGACGCGGGCTCCTGGCTGCTGCTGCGCAACACCTTCCAGTCGCTGCTGACCTACCCGGCCGCGTCCAGCGCGCCCACCCCGGACGCCGCCCAGTCCTGCGAGTTCACCGCCGGCGACGCCACCCAGTACCACTGCACGCTCAAGACCGGGCTGAAGTTCTCCAACGGCCACGCGCTCACCGCCGCCGACGTCGTCTACTCGATCCAGCGGACCCTGAAGATCAACGACCCGAACGGCCCGGCCGGCCTGCTGTCGTCGATCAAGTCCGTCGAGGCGCCCAACGACACCGAGGTGGTCTTCCACCTCGGCCAGCCCGACGCCACCCTGCCCGCCAAGCTGGCCGGCCCGGCCGGCGCCATCGTCGACCAGGAGATCTACCCGGCCGACAAGGCGCTGCCCAACGACAAGCTGGTCGGCTCCGGCCCGTACCGGATCGACTCGGTCGAGGCGATGGCCAAGGGCGGCCCGGCCAAGGTCGTGCTGCTGCCCAACGACAAGTACACCGGCGACGCCAAGCTGCGGAACAAGAAGTTCATCCTGCGCTACTTCGACAAGCCGGCCGACCTCAAGGCCGCGCTGGACAGCGGCGGCGTCGACCTGGCCGACAACAGCCTGGAGCCCAACACCGCGGCCCAGATCCTCTCCGACCAGCAGGGCGGCAAGACCGACCTGCGCGTCGTCGAGGGCGACAGCAACGACACCCGCTACCTGGTCTTCAACACCAAGGACGCCACCGGCGGCAACGTCGCGGTGCGCCAGGCCGCCGCCCAGCTGATCGACCGCAAGTCGCTGGCCCGCGACGTCTTCGCGCGCACCGTCCAGCCGCTGTACTCGATGGTCCCGGCCGGCGTCACCGGCCACAACACGGCCTTCTTCGACCGCTACGGCGACCAGGACGTCACCAAGGCCAAGGCGATCCTCACCGCCGCCAAGGTCCAGACCCCGGTCAAGCTCAGCATCACCTGGGCGCGCTCGCGCGCCGAGTCCGCCGAGGCCGAGACCCTGAAGAAGCAGCTGGAGGCCGGCGGCCTGTTCCAGGTCACGGTCCAGCAGGAGCCCGACTGGGACTCCTACAAGAAGGGCTGGAACGAGGGCAAGTACCAGGCGTACATCATCGGCTGGTTCGCGGACTACCCGGACCCGGACAACTACGTCGCCCCGCTGATCGTCGACGGCGGCTCCTACCACCACGGCTGGGACGACCCGCGGATCAGCCAGCGGCTGGTGCCCGACACCCTCCGGCAGACCGACCGGGCCGCGGCGACCAACAGCTACGCCCAGATCCAGGGCATCGTGGCCGAGAACGCCCCGCTCATCCCGCTGTTCCAGAACAAGGCCTTCTTCACCTCCCGCTCCAACATCACCGGCGTCGAGTCCACCGTCGACACCACCGGCTTCTTCCGCTTCTGGGAGATCGGCCGGAGCGGCAAGTAACGCCCGCGGACAGCACGGCGGCCCGCCCGCCCCGCCCGGCCTCGGCCGGGGGAGCGGACGGGCCGCCGTCCGTCGTCCCGCGCCGCCTACAGCGTGCCCGGGCGCACCAGCCCGCTCTCGTAGGCGTACACCGCCGCCTGCACCCGGTCGCGCAGCTGGAGCTTGGTCAGCACATGGCCGACGTGCGTCTTCACCGTCGTCTCGCTGACGAACAGCTCCGCCGCGATCTCCGCGTTCGACAGCCCGCGCGCCACCAGCTTCAGCACCTCCAGCTCCCGCTCGGTCAGCGCGTTCAGCGCCTGCGGCGGCGCCTCCTCGCCCGACGGCAGCTTGGTGGCGTACATGTCCAGCAGCCGCCGGGTGATCGACGGCGCCAGCATCGCCGCGCCGTCCGCCACCACCCGGATCGCCTGCACCAGCTCCTCGGCCGGCACGTCCTTCAGCAGGAAGCCGCTCGCCCCCGCGCGCAGCGCCTCCACCACGTACTCGTCCAGGTCGAAGGTGGTCAGCACCAGCACCTTCGCCGGCCCGTCCCGCCCCGGCCCGGCGATCCGGCGGGTCGCCTCCACACCGTCCATCCGCGGCATCCGGATGTCCATCAGCACCACGTCGGGCTGCAGCGCCCGCACCTGGTCCAGCGCCTGCTGGCCGTCGCCGGCCTCACCGACCACCACCAGGTCGGACTCGGCCTCCAGGATCATCCGGAAACCGGTGCGCAGCAGCGGCTGGTCGTCGACCAGCAGCACTCGGATCGTCACCTACGACTCCTCGTTCGTCGGATCCCCCGTGGGATCGCGCTCGTCGGACGTACGCGCCAGCGGCAGCGGGTACGGCGGGGGCGTGCCGCCGAACTCCGGGCAGCTGGCCTGGTGGTCGCACCAGTCGCAGAGCCGGTTGCGGGTCGCCGGGAAGTCGCCGGTCGCCACCGCCCGGCCGATCCGCTCCCACAGCGCCAGCAGCTTGCGCTCCACCGCGAGCAGGTCCGCCTCGTCCGGGTCGTAGCTGACCACGTCCCCGCCGCCGCCCAGGTAGACCAGCTGCAGCCGTTTGGGGATCACGCCCTTCCAGCGCCAGACCACCAGTGCGTAGAACTTCATCTGGAACATCGCCTTGCCCTCGAAGTCCCGCGAGGGCGCCCGGCCGGTCTTGTAGTCCACCAGCCGGACCTCACCGGTCGGCGCGACGTCCACCCGGTCGATGTAGCCGCGCAGCAGCAGCCCCGACTCCAGCGCCGTCTCCACGTACAGCTCGCGCTCCACCGGGTGCAGCCGGGTCGGGTCCTCCAGCCGGAACCACTGCCCGACCAGCTTCTCGGCGTCCGCCAGCCAGCGGGTCAGCGCCGCGCCGTCCGGGTCCTCCGGGAACAGCCCGGCCAGCTCCGGGCGCTCGCCCAGCAGCCGCTCCCACTGCGGGCGCAGCAGCCCCAGCGCCCGCTCCGGCGTCCGGTCGGCCGCCGGCGAGTCGAACAGCCGCTCCAGCACCGCGTGCACCAGGGTGCCCCGGGTCGCCGCCGAGCTCGGCGGCTCCGGCAACCGGTCGATCACCCGCAGCCGGTACAACAGCGGGCAGGTGAGGAAGTCGCCCGCACGCGACGGGGACAGCCCGGTCGGGGCCGCCGCCGGACGGGGCGGCGCCGCGGCGGAGCCGCTGGTCTCGGTCTGCTGCATACCCAAGACCCTATTGCCCCCTGCTGTCATCCCGCTGCCACGGTGCTGCCGCAAAGCGCCCGCCACGGGGTATGAAGGCAGTGGGAAGGCGAGGGGCGGGCGCCGCGCGGCGGTCCCGATCACGTAGCGTGGGCGCACCGGCGCGCGGCGCACGCCGGGGGCGACGGACGAAGGGAACACGGTGAGCGACTCCAGGGGGCACCAGACCTCCGACCAGCCACCGCACGGCGGCAACACCCGGCCGGGGCCCCCACCGCCCCGCGAGCCGGAACCCCGCGGCGGCATCCTGGTGGGCCGCCCCTTCGGCGTGCCGATCTACGTCACCCCGTCCTGGTTCGTCATCGCCGCCCTCATCACCTGGGTCTTCGGCGGCCGGCTCGACCAGGTGCTGCCCCACCTCGGCGCCACCCGCTACCTGATCGCGTTCTCCTTCGCCGTCGCCTTCTACGGCTCGGTCCTGGTCCACGAACTCGCCCACACCCTGGTCGCGCTGCGCTACAAGCTGGGCGTGCGCCGCATCCAGCTCCAGTTCTTCGGCGGCGTCTCGGAGATCGAGAACGAGGCCGAACGCCCCTGGCGGGAGTTCTGGCTGGCCTTCGTCGGCCCGCTGCTGTCGCTCGTCCTCGGCGGCGTCTTCTACCTCGCCCTGCAGGCCGTCGAGGTCTCCACCGTCCCCGGCGTCCTGCTCACCGGCCTGATGGTCTCCAACCTCGTCGTCGCCGCCTTCAACCTGCTGCCCGGCCTGCCGCTGGACGGCGGCCGGATGCTGCGCGCCGTCGTCTGGGCCGTCACCGGACGGCCGATGGCCGGCACCGTCGCCGCCGCCTGGGCCGGGCGGGCCCTCGCCATCGCCGTCCTGATCGGCCTGCCGCTGATCAGTTCCGCCCGCACCCTCGAACGCAGCCGCACCGACACCCTGGTCGACGCGGTGCTCGCCGCCGTCCTCGCCGCCATCATCTGGAACGGCGCCACCGGCGCGCTGCGCAACGCCCGGCTCAAGGAGGTCCTGCCCGGCCTGCGGCTGCGCGACCTCGCCCGGCGGGCCGTCGAGGTCACCGCCGACACCTCGCTCGGCGAGGCCATGCGGCGCGCCCACGAGGCGCAGGCCGGGGCCGTGGTGGTCATCGACGGCCGGGGCGAGCCGATCGCCCTCGTCCGGGAGTCCGCCGTCCGCTCGGTCCCCGAGCGCCGCCGCCCCTGGGTCGCCGTCGGCCCGCTCGCCCGCGACCTCGAACCCGGCCTGCGGCTGCCCGCCGACCTGGCCGGCGAGGACCTGCTGCGCGCCGTGCGGGCCACCCCCGCCGGGGAGTACCTGGTCGTCGAGGAGGACGGGCGGGTGTTCGGCGTCGCGGCGCTCACCGACATCGAGCAGCGCCTGACCGCCGCCGTCACCGGCCGCTGAGAAGGATCACCTGGTAAGCCGGACGGTTCGCTTCCCTTAGGATTGTCCGCATGTCCGAACCGACCGGTGCCGCCCGCCGACGAGGGCCCTTCCAGGTCGGGGACCAGGTCCAGCTGACCGACCCCAAGGGCCGCCACTACACGTTCACGCTCCAGGCCGGGAACCAGTTCCACACCCACAAGGGTGCGTTCCCCCACGACGAGCTGATCGGCGCCCCCGAGGGCACGGTCGTGCGCACCACGGGGAACGTCCCGTACCTCGCGCTGCGCCCCCTGCTCCCCGACTACGTCCTGTCCATGCCGCGCGGGGCCGCCGTGATCTACCCCAAGGACGCGGGGCAGATCCTGGCCATGGCCGACATCTTCGCGGGCGCCCGCGTGGTCGAGGCCGGCGTCGGCTCCGGTGCGCTCTCCACCTACCTGCTGCGCGCCGTCGGCGACACCGGCATGCTCGCCTCCTACGAGCGCCGCCAGGACTTCGCCGACATCGCGCAGGGCAACGTCGAGCGCTACTTCGGCGGGCCGCACCCGGCGTGGAAGCTCACCGTCGGCGACCTCCAGGACAACCTCGTCGAGACCGACGTCGACCGCGTCATCCTCGACATGCTCGCCCCCTGGGAGTGCCTGGACGTCGCCTCCGAGGCGCTCGTCCCCGGCGGCCTCATCTGCTGCTACGTGGCCACCACCACGCAGATGTCCAGGACCGTCGAGGCGCTGCGCGAGCACGGCACCTTCACCGAGCCGCAGGCCTGGGAGACCATGGTCCGCACGTGGCACCTGGAGGGCCTGGCCGTCCGCCCGGACCACCGGATGATCGGCCACACCGGCTTCCTGCTCACCGCCCGCCGGCTCGCCGACGGCGTCGAGCCGCCGCTGCGCCGCCGCCGCCCGGCCAAGGGCGCCTACGGCGAGGACTACGACAACGGGGCCCCCGAGCCGACCCTGCAGGAGCGCGCCGCCGCCCGGGCCGCCGCCCGCACCGAGGCCGCGGAGCAGGCCGTCCTCGACTGAGCCGCCCGACGAAGACGCCTCCCGGAGGGGTGGTACGGCAGCGCCGTGCCACCCCTCCCGCGTCCGGGCGCACCCGCACCACCTCGCGGTCGCCCCGGTGTGGGACGATGCTCGCTCACACAGACCACTGGAGGGGACGCCTGGTGGAGACCGCGGTCGGCACGACGGCTGGACAGCAGACCGCCACGGGCCCAACCGGCCCCCGGCACGGGCGCACCGCCCCCTGGCACTGGGCCGTGACGGTGGCCGGCTGCGCCGCCGTGGTGACCGCCGCCCTCGTCGCCGGCCCCGCCAGCGGCGCCCCCGCGCCCGCCCGGCCCGCCCCCAGGGCGCTGCCCGCGGCCGCCGCCCCCGACCCGTCGAAGGCCGAACTCCCGCTCGACTGCGGGCCGTTCCCGGTCACCGTGGCCGTCAGCTTCGCCGCCGACCTCGGCGACGGCCGCCCCGGCACCGTCGCCGCCGCGCACTGCGCCGCCGAGAACGGCACCCCGCCCGACGCCGTCTACCTGCTCGGCACCGGCACCGACGGGCGCCCCGCGGTGCTGGCCACCCTGCTCTCCGAGCGCGAGAACCTCACCGTCAGCCGCCTCGCGCTGCGCTCCGACGGGGCCGTCACCGCCCACGCGCAGGGCTACTCCGGCGACGACGTACCGCGGTTCGCGCCCGACATCTCGCTCTCCCTCACCTGGACGCGCAAGGGCGGCGGCTGGGACCGTTCCCAGACCGCCGCCCCGTTGAGCCTCACCTAGGCCCTGTCCAGTAGGCCCTGTCCAGCGGCTCGTGGTGACGAACCCCTACTCCGCGTCAGGCCCGTACACCTCGACGCCGTCCGCGGCCCGGCGCACGTGGATGCAGTCGCCGGGGCAGTCCTTCACCGAGTCCACGACGTCCTGAAGCAGCGTCAGCGGCACCGGCACCGTCTCGCCGGGCTGCTGGCGCAACTCGTCGTCCTCGCCCTTCACATACGCGAGGCCGTCGATGTCCAGCTCGAAGACCTCCGGCGCGTACTGCGCGCAGATGCCGTCGCCGGTGCACAGATCCTGGTCGATCCACACCTCCAGCGGCTCGGAAGCCGCCTTCGACTCGCTCACCGACATGATGATTGTCCGCCGTTTCTGTCCCGGGACGCCCCGTCCTGGGGCATTCCCGCCATTCGTACAACGATCGGACCCCGTGCGTCGGTCGCGATCGGATATCGACTCGATCGACGATACATCTGGTCCGCTTTGGCCCGTGCGCGGTGGGTATCCCCCTAGCAGAGGGGAAGCACGCGAGGGCGAAGATCGGACACGCCCGTTCCATCTTTCTTGATCTAGGGGTTTACGGACCCCTGGTCCCAGGTAGGGTCTGGAAGCGTCCAGCTCCCCGGAGGAGGTGAGGACCGTGGCAGCCCACGATGACGACTACAACCGCAGCACCGGCAGGCCCGCTCGTGGTTCCGACGAGGCCGCTCAGGTCTCGTACCTTGAGCAGGAAATCGCCGTGCTGCGCCGCAAGCTCGCCGACTCGCCGCGCAATTCGAGAATCCTCGAAGAGCGGATCGTCGAGCTCCAGACCAACCTGGCCGGCGTGACCGCCCAGAACGAACGGCTCGCCTCCACCCTGCGTGAGGCCCGCGACCAGATCGTGGCCCTCAAGGAGGAAGTGGACCGGCTGGCACAGCCCCCGGCCGGATTCGGCGTCTTCCTCAGCGCCAACGAGGACGACACCGCCGACATCTTCACCGGCGGCCGCAAGCTCCGCGTGAACGTCAGCCCCAACGTCGCCCTCGACGAGCTGCGGCGCGGCCAGGAAGTCATGCTCAACGAGGCCCTCAACATCGTGGACGCGATGGCCTTCGAGCGCATCGGCGACCTCGTCACCCTCAAGGAGGTCCTGGAGGACGGCGAGCGGGCCCTGGTCATCGGCCACACCGACGAGGAGCGGGTGGTGCGCCTCGCCGAACCGCTGCGCGAGACCACCCTCCGGGCGGGGGACGCCCTGCTGCTGGAACCGCGTTCCGGCTACGTGTACGAGGTCGTGCCGAAGGCCGAGGTCGAGGAACTGGTCCTCGAGGAGGTCCCGGACATCGATTACCGCCAGATCGGCGGCCTGTCCAACCAGATCGAGCTGATCCGCGACGCGGTCGAGCTGCCCTACCTGCACGCCGAGCTCTTCAAGGAGTACGAGCTGCGCCCGCCCAAGGGCGTGCTGCTCTACGGCCCGCCCGGCTGCGGCAAGACGCTGATCGCCAAGGCCGTGGCGAACTCGCTGGCCAAGAAGGTCGCCGAGGTCACCGGCCGCCCCCAGGGGAAGAGCTACTTCCTCAACATCAAGGGCCCCGAGCTGCTCAACAAGTACGTCGGCGAGACCGAGCGGCAGATCCGCCTGGTCTTCCAGCGGGCCCGTGAGAAGGCCGGCGAGGGCACCCCCGTCATCGTCTTCTTCGACGAGATGGAGTCCCTCTTCCGCACCCGCGGCTCCGGCGTCAGCTCGGACGTCGAGAACACCATCGTCCCCCAGCTGCTCGCCGAGATCGACGGCGTGGAGGGCCTGGAGAACGTCATCGTCATCGGCGCCTCGAACCGCGAGGACATGATCGACCCGGCGATCCTGCGGCCCGGCCGCCTGGACGTCAAGATCAAGATCGAGCGCCCGGACGCCGAGGCGGCCAAGGACATCTTCTCCAAGTACCTCAAGGACTCGCTGCCCTTCCACCCGGACGACGTCAAGGAGCACGACGGCTCCGTCGAGGCCACGGTGGCGGCGATGATCCAGTCGGTGGTGGAGCGGATGTACTCCGAGACCGAGGAGAACCGCTTCCTGGAGGTCACCTACGCCAACGGTGACAAGGAGGTCCTGTACTTCAAGGACTTCAACTCCGGCGCGATGATCCAGAACATCGTCGACCGGGCCAAGAAGATGGCCATCAAGGACTACCTCGACCACGGCCAGCGCGGTCTGCGGGTCTCCCACCTGCTCAACGCCTGCGTGGACGAGTTCAAGGAGAACGAGGACCTGCCGAACACCACCAACCCGGACGACTGGGCCCGGATCTCCGGCAAGAAGGGCGAGCGGATCGTCTTCATCCGCACCCTGGTCACGGGGAAGCAGGGCGCCGAGTCCGGCCGCTCCATCGACACTGTCGCGAACACCGGGCAGTACCTGTAACCGACCCGGTCCGGGCCTCCCGGAACGCTCGCACCCCGTCCGGCTGTGGCGCCTCGCGGCCCCGCAGCCGGACGGCGCGTCTCGGGACCCGCCGGTCGGTACCGCGTTCTAGGCTCGACCCACCGTTCGCGGGCAGACGGCCGGCGTCGGTGTTGTTCAGCGGTACGTCAGCGTGGACCGCCCGCCGGGGGCGGCCCACCGGGCAAGGAGGGCCGCATGACCGTACGGCGCGTGATGGGCATCGAGACCGAGTACGGGATCTCCGTGCCCGGGCACCCCAACGCCAACGCCATGCTCACCTCGTCCCAGATCGTCAACGCGTACGCGGCGGCGATGCACCGGGCACGGCGGGCCCGCTGGGACTTCGAGGAGGAGAATCCGCTGCGCGACGCCCGGGGCTTCGACCTCGCACGGGACGTCGCCGACGCCAGCCAGCTGACCGACGAGGACATCGGCCTCGCCAACGTCATCCTCACCAACGGCGCGCGGTTCTACGTGGACCACGCGCACCCCGAGTACAGCTCGCCCGAGGTGACCAACCCGCGCGACGCCGTGCTCTGGGACAAGGCCGGCGAACGGATCATGGCAGCCGCCGCACAGCGCGCGCTGGAGCTGCCCAACGGGCAGAACATCCACCTCTACAAGAACAACACCGACAACAAGGGCGCCTCCTACGGCACCCACGAGAACTACCTGATGAAGCGGGCGACCCCGTTCGCCGACATCGTCCGCCACCTCACCCCCTTCTTCGTCTCGCGCCAGGTGGTCACCGGCGCCGGCCGGGTCGGCATCGGCCAGGACGGCTCCGCCCACGGCTTCCAGATCAGCCAGCGCGCCGACTTCTTCGAGGTCGAGGTCGGCCTGGAGACCACCCTCAAACGGCCGATCATCAACACCCGGGACGAACCGCACGCCGACGCCGAGAAGTACCGCCGGCTGCACGTGATCATCGGGGACGCCAACCTCTCGGAGATCTCCACCTACCTCAAGCTCGGCACCACCTCGCTGGTCCTGGCCATGATCGAGGACGCCTTCATCACCTCCGACCTGGCCGTCGACCAGCCGGTGCGCACCCTGCACCGGATCTCCCACGACCCCACGCTGAAGCACCTGGTCACGCTGCGCAGCGGGCGCCGGCTCACCGCCGTCCAGCTCCAGCTGGAGTACTTCGAGCTGGCCCGCAAGTACGTCGAGGACCGCTTCGGCACCGACGCCGACGAGCAGACCGTGGACGTACTGGCCCGCTGGGAGGACGTGCTGGGCCGCCTGGAGCGCGACCCGATGTCGCTCTCCCGCCAGCTGGACTGGATCGCCAAGCGGGAGATCCTGGAGGGCTACCGCAGCCGGGACGGCCTGGAGTGGGACAGCCCGCGGCTGCAGCTGGTCGACCTCCAGTACAGCGACGTACGGCCCGAGAAGGGCCTCTACAACCGCCTGGTGGCCCGTGGCCGGTTCGACCGGCTGCTGACCGAGGAGGAGGTCGTCAGGGCCGTCGGCAAGCCGCCGGAGGACACCCGGGCGTACTTCCGCGGGCGCTGCCTGGAACAGTACGCCGAGCACGTCGCGGCGGCCTCCTGGGACTCGGTGATCTTCGACCTGCCGGGCCGGGACTCGCTCCAGCGGGTGCCCACCCTGGAGCCGCTGCGCGGCACCCGCAACCACGTCAAGGAGCTGCTGGACCGCTGCCGCACGGCGGAGGACCTGCTGCGGGTCCTCTCCGGCGGGTAGCCGGGTCACTTTCCGATCACCACGGGTGAACGCCGGGCAAATGGGAATCATCCGGGGTGACGGCGGACGTTGGACAGGAAGCGCCACCGGCAAACCGGAAGCGGGTTGTCGCACCTTGTGTATAGGGTCGGTGCAGCAAGCAACGACCAAACCGTGCCAGACGATCGAGCGGGGTGAGGTAAATGGCGAGCAAGGACACCGGCGGCGGCCAGCAGCGGGCGAACCGCTCCTCCGAGGAGGTCGAGGAGCAGGCCGCGGAAGCGCAGAATTCGGATGACCTCAAGGAACGCCAGGAAAAGCTGAGCGACGACGTCGACGCGGTTCTGGACGAAATCGACGAGGTCCTGGAATCGAACGCCGAGGATTTCGTGCGGCAGTTCGTGCAAAAGGGCGGACAGTAATTCCGTCCGGAATCCGGGAGGCTGCCCGGCGGCATTCCGGGAATCCACGGTCGCGAACGATGACGGCGGACGGGCGGCGGGAGCCGTCCGTCCGTCCGGTCCGGCCCCGCACCGTGCTGGACAGTGATCGTCCGGCCGGTAGGGTGCGGGCAGTGCGCGCTTCAAGCTACCTGGAAGGAATCGTGTGGAAGCCAACACTCGTGGCACCGGGCGTCTACCGGCTGCCTTCCTGACCCCGGGGTCCTCGTCGTTCCTCGACTTCCTGGAGGCCCACCGGCCCGAGTTGATCCCCGGCCGGCGCCGGCTGCCCGAGGGCGTCATCGAGGCCCCGCACGGCACGACCATCGTCGCCGCGGTCTTCGACGGCGGCGTGGTCCTCGCCGGTGACCGCCGCGCGACCATGGGCAACGTGATCGCCCAGCGGGACATGGAGAAGGTCTTCCCGGCCGACGAGTACAGCGCGATCGGCATCGCCGGCACCGCCGGCCTCGCGATCGAGATGGTCCGGATGTTCCAGCTGGAGCTGGAGCACTACGAGAAGATCGAGGGCACCGTGCTCTCCCTGGAGGGCAAGGCCAACCGGCTCACCACCATGATCCGGGGCAACCTCGGCATGGCGATGCAGGGCCTGGCGGTCGTCCCGATGTTCGCCGGCTACGACCTCGACCTCGGCCGCGGCCGGATCTTCACCTACGACGTCACCGGCGGCCGCTCCGAGGAGCGCGGCTTCGCCGCCACCGGCTCCGGCTCGGTCTTCGCCCGCGGCTCGATGAAGAAGCTCCACCGCGACGACCTGACGGCCGACCAGGCCGCCACCATGGTGGTCCAGGCGCTCTACGACGCGGCCGACGACGACTCCGCCACCGGCGGCCCCGACCTCGCCCGCAAGATCTTCCCGATCGTCTCGCTGATCACCGAGGACGGCTTCCGCCGGCTCACCGAGGCCGAGGTCACCGAGATCGCCGTCTCCATCACCGACCGGCGCCTGGCCCACCCCAACGGGCCGCAGGCCCCGCTGCTCTAGCCATCAACTGAGGAAGGAAGGGACGATCGCCGGTGTCCACACCGTTCTACGTCTCCCCCCAGCAGGCCATGGCGGACCGCGCGGAGTACGCCCGCAAGGGCATCGCGCGCGGTCGCAGCGTGGTCGTGCTCACCTACGCGGACGGCATCGTCTTCGTCGCCGAGAACACCTCCCGGGCCCTGCACAAGGTGTCCGAGATCTACGACAAGATCGCCTTCGCGGCGGTCGGCCGGTACAACGAGTTCGAGAACCTGCGCATCGGCGGCGTCCGCTACGCCGACCTGCGCGGCTACACCTACGACCGGGCCGACGTCACCGCCCGGGGCCTGGCCAACGTCTACGCCCAGACGCTCGGCACCATCTTCTCCTCGGTCGGCGAGAAGCCCTACGAGGTCGAGCTGATCGTCGCCGAGGTCGGCCGCACGGCCGAGGACGACCAGATCTACCGGCTCACCCCGGACGGCTCGGTGGTCGACGAGAAGAACTACGTCGTGGTCGGCGGCAACGCCGACTCGATCGGCAACTACCTCGGCCAGCGCCACCGCAGCGGCTTCTCGCTCACCGAGGCCGTCAAGGTGGCCGTGGACTCGCTCGCCCGCGACCCCAACGGCGGCAGCCCGCGCACCCTCACTCCCGACCAGCTGGAGGTGGCGGTCCTGGACCGCCAGCGCTTCCAGCAGCGCAAGTTCAAGCGGATCCTGGGCGGCCAGCTCGCCCGGCTGCTCGACGGCGACCAGTCCGCCGAGTCGGACGACTCGGACGACGCGGACGACAAGGGGAAGCCGGCGGCCACCCCGCCCGGCGACTCCGACCAGTAGTGCCCACGGGGTCCCGTACGGCGGCCGGCGACGGCGGCGGCCGCACGGGACCCCGGTGCCCCTGCGGCGGCCCGGACGGGCTTTCGCGGAGGCGGTTTCGGACAGCTCCCATCAGAGAATGGATGGCCCATGGACCGCCGAATTTTCGGGCTGGAGAACGAGTACGGAGTCACCTGCACGTTCCGCGGACAGCGCAGGCTGTCCCCGGACGAGGTCGCCCGCTACCTCTTCCGCCGCGTAGTCTCCTGGGGCCGCAGCAGCAACGTGTTCCTGCGCAACGGTGCCCGCCTGTACCTCGACGTCGGCTCCCACCCCGAGTACGCCACCCCCGAGTGCGACGACGTCGTCGAGCTGGTGACGCACGACAAGGCGGGCGAGCGCATCCTCGAAGGTCTGCTGGTCGACGCCGAACGGCGGCTGCACGAGGAGGGCATCGCCGGCGACGTCTACCTCTTCAAGAACAACACCGACTCCGCCGGCAACTCCTACGGCTGCCACGAGAACTACCTGGTGGCCCGGCACGGCGAGTTCTCCCGGCTGGCCGACGTGCTCATCCCGTTCCTGGTGACCCGGCAGCTCATCTGCGGCGCCGGCAAGGTGCTGCAGACCCCCCGCGGCGCGGTCTACTGCGTCAGCCAGCGCGCCGAGCACATCTGGGAGGGCGTCAGCTCGGCGACCACCCGCTCCCGCCCGATCATCAACACCCGCGACGAGCCGCACGCCGACGCCGAGCGCTACCGCCGGCTGCACGTGATCGTCGGCGACTCCAACATGTCGGAGACCACCACCCTGCTCAAGGTGGGCGCCACCGACCTGGTGCTGCGGCTCATCGAGGCCGGCGTGGTGATGCGCGACCTCACCTTGGAGAACCCGATCCGGGCGATCCGCGAGGTCAGCCACGACCTCACCGGCACCCACCAGGTCCGGCTCGCCAACGGCCGGGAGGCCAGCGCGCTCGACATCCAGGAGGAGTACTACACCAAGGCCCTGGAGTTCGCCGACCGCAAGGGCATCAACACCGGCACCATCGCGCGCGTCCTCGACCTGTGGGGCCGCACCCTGGAGGCGGTCAGGACCGAACGCCTCGACGGGGTCGCCACCGAGATCGACTGGATCATGAAGTACAAGCTCATCGAGCGCTACCGCGAGAAGCACCAGATGAGCATGAGCAACCCCCGGGTCGCCCAGATCGACCTCGCCTACCACGACATCCACCGCCGTCGCGGCCTGTTCTACCTGCTCCAGGCCAAGAACCAGGCGCAGCGGGTGACCACCGACCTCAAGACCTTCGAGGCCAAGTCGATCCCGCCGCAGACCACCCGGGCCCGGCTGCGCGGCGACTTCATCCGCCGGGCGCAGGAGCAGCGCCGCGACTTCACCGTCGACTGGGTGCACCTCAAGCTGAACGACCAGGCGCAGCGCACCGTGCTCTGCAAGGACCCGTTCCGGTCCGTCGACGAGCGGGTGGAGAAGCTCATCGCCGGCATGTGACCGGCGCGCGGGCGGGGGAGCGGCGCGCGGCCCCCGTCGTCCGTCGGTGTGATCTTCGCGGCGCCCGGTCCCGGTGGTGCCTACCGGGACCGGGCGCCGTCTGCGCATACGCTGTCCGTCGAGTCCGGAGCCGGAGTCCGGAGAGCCGACTTTGACCGACAGTTAGGAACGCCGTGCGCCGCACCGCCGGGTTGCTTCTCACCCTGCCCCTGCTGCTGGCGGTGGCCTGCAGCAGCTCCACCAAGCCCGCCGGTCAGGCCACGCCCACGGCGTCGCCGACCGCCGCGCCCACCGTGCCCGCCCCGGTGAACGAGGCCTCGCCGATGCCGGTGCTGTCCGGCGGGGGCTTCGGGAGCAAGGCCACCATCACCATCCCCGAGGGCCAGCAGCCCAGCGGTCAGTTCGTGGTGAACACCGTCAGCGAGGGGGACCGCCCGGCGGTCAACAAGGGCGACTGGGTGACGGTCAACTACACCGCCAAGGACTGGACCACCGGCAAGGACCTGCCCAGCTCCTACGACTCCGGCGGCAAGCCGCAGCTCTACCAGGCGGGCAGCGGGCAGCTGGTGCCGGCCTTCGACCAGAGCGTGATCGGCAAGAAGGTCGGCAGCCGGCTGCTGGTCGTCGCCCCGCCGGCCGCCGCCTTCGGCACCCAGGGCTCCACCCAGCTCGGCGTCGGCCCCGGCGACACCGTGGTCTTCGTGCTGGACATCATGGAGAGCCTGCCGCCGGACTCCACGCTGTCCGGCACCATGACGCAGGCGCCGACGAACCTGCCGCAGGTCAAGGACAACGGCAAGGCCGCCGTGACCATCACCGTGCCGGCCGGGGAGGCCCCGCCGACCGACCTCCAGCAGGCCGTGCTGATCAAGGGCGAGGGCAAGCAGGTCAAGTCCGGGCAGACCCTGGTCGTGCAGTACACCGGGGTGCTGTGGAGCAACGGCCAGCAGTTCGACTCCTCCTGGAGCCACGGCGGCGCCCAGGCCCTGCAGATCGGCACCGGCAGCGTGATCGAGGGCTGGGACAAGGGCCTGGTCGGCCAGAACGTCGGCAGCCGGGTCCTGCTGGTGGTGCCGCCGGCGCTCGGCTACAAGGACCAGGCACAGGGCTCCGTGCCGCCGAACTCCACCCTGGTGTTCGTGGTGGACATCCTGGAGGCCGTGTAGCACCGGATCAGCGGAGATCCCCGGCGCGGGCTGGTTCGAGCCCGGGGGAGTCCGTACGCTTGGGCGGGCGCTCGCACGGGCAAGCGCCCGCCCTCATCCTGACCTGTCATACTGCCCTCGCACTGTGGTGGGCGCCGCCGGCGCCCGGGGTCCGGGCGGGCAGTGCGGCAGCACCCCGGCGCCACCACGCCGGCCGTAGACCTCGAAGACCTCGTGGCGAGATGGATGGGGAGTCATGTCTGAGAAAGCGTCGAGCCCGGGCGGGTCCGGCACCACGCCTGGTAACTCCGCCGGCGACCCGGCCGACTCGCGGCCCGGCGGCCCGCTCCCGGGCGACGGTGAGTCGATCATCGTGCCCCCGGCGATCCTGAAGCAGCAGGCCGGGTGGGGCGGGTCCGGGGAAGCTCCGCGGGCCACCGGGACGAAGACCGACGAGGCCCCGCAGATCTTCGCGTCCACCGTCCGCCGCGGGGACACCTCCGAGGCCGGGTACGACGAGAACCCGGGCAACGTCGGCAAGCTCGGCGTGATCCTCGGCACAGTCCTGGGCGTCCTGCTCATCGGCAGCGCCGTCACCCTGTACCTGGTGAACAAGGACGGCTCGGACGACACCGCCGCTGCCAAGCCGGACGCCGCCAAGTCCGCCCCGGCGACGCCGTCCGCCGAGCCCGTCCCGCCGATCAAGGACAGCGCCAAGGTGCTGCCCAACGTCACCGGCGACTTCGGCAGCAAGGCCACCATCGAGGTGCCCGCCGACCAGGCCGACGGCAACTTCGTCGTCAAGGTCCTCTCCGAGGGCAACGGCGCCAAGGTCGAGAAGAACTCCTGGACCTCCGTCGACTACACCGGCAAGGACTGGAACACCGGCAAGGACATCCCCTCGTCCTACGACGACAAGGGCAAGCCGCAGATCTTCCAGGCCGGCACCGATGCGCTCATCCCGGCGCTCGACCAGGCCGTCATCGGCAAGAAGGCCGGATCCCGGCTGCTGGTCGTCGCCCCGCCGGCCGCCGCCTTCGGCGCCCAGGGCAACCCCAGCATGTCGATCGGGGCGAAGGACAATCTGATCTTCGTCATCGACATCCGCAACAGCAACGCCCCCGACGCCGTCGTCAGCGGCACCGTGACCCCGCCGCCCGCGGACTTCCCGCAGGTCAAGGACAACGGCAAGAAGCCCGCCGACATCACCCCGGTGCCCGGCGCGGCCGACCCGACCGAGCTCAAGAGCCACGTCCTCATCAAGGGCGAGGGCCGCAAGGTCGAGAAGGGCGAGAAGATCCTCGTCCAGTACACCGGCGCCCTGTACAAGGACGGCAAGGTCTTCGACTCCTCGCTGACCCGCGGCCAGGCGTTCTCCTTCCCGCTCGGCGGCGGCCAGGTCATCGCCGGCTGGGACCAGGGCCTGGAGGGCCAGACCATCGGCAGCCGGGTCGAACTCGTCATCCCGGCCTCGCTCGGCTACAAGGACCAGGCCCAGAACGAGATCCCGGCCAACTCCACGCTGGTCTTCGTCGTCGACATCCTCGACGCCGGTCAGGGCTGATCCACTTTCGGGTGACAATGGTGTACGTGTGACCTCCGGGCCCGGCCGCGTGGTCGAGGCCCGGACGGGCGGCGGGCGCCCGTACCGTGGTCCGGGAACGGACCGGGGTGCGGGCGCCCGCCGCTTGGTCGTGGAACGAACCAACCGTGAGATGAGGTACTAGTGAGCAAGCCCGAGATCGACTTCCCGGTCGGCGACCCGCCGGCCGAGCTGAAGATCCGCGACATCGTCGTCGGCACCGGCGAGGAGGCCAAGCCGGGCCAGGTCGTCGAGGTCCACTACGTCGGCGTCACCTTCGCGACCGGCGAGGAGTTCGACGCCAGCTGGAACCGCGGCTCGACCTTCAAGTTCCCGCTCGGCGGCGGCCGGGTCATCAAGGGCTGGGACCAGGGTGTCGCCGGCATGAAGGTCGGCGGCCGGCGCGAGCTGACCATCCCGCCGCACCTGGCCTACGGCAACCAGTCGCCCAGCCCGCTCATCCCCGCGGGCTCGACCCTGATCTTCGTGGTCGACCTGATCTCCGTCTGAGGACGCTGATCGCCAGGGCCGCACCCCCTGAGGGGGGTGCGGCCCCACGTGTTCGGGGATGTTCGCGGACTCGGCTTTTGCACGGTGTACCGCTACCGGTACGGTCGGTCCCGCCGGGTCAACGACGACGCCCGGCGGGCGCACCCCGCGCGCGGCGCGGCACACCGGAAGGGTCAGCGATGGCGATCGCCAAGGCAGAGCGGCTGATGAATCTCGCCCTGTGCCTGATGAACACCAGACGTCCGCTCTCCAAGAAGGAGCTGCGGGAGTCCATCGAGGCCTACCGCGAAGCCTGGCAGAACAGCAGCGAGGAAGCCTTCAACCGGATGTTCGAGCGGGACAAGGACGACCTGCGCGAACTCGGACTGGTCATCGACGTCGACGAGAACGCCCTCGACGGCGAACTCGGCTACCTGGCCCGCGCCGACCGCAACCGCCTGCCCGAGATCGCCCTCGACGCCGAGGAGGCCGCCGCGCTCACCCTCGCCGCCCGGGTCTGGCAGCAGGCCAAGATGAGCGGCGCCGCCAGCGGCGCGCTCCAGAAGCTCCGCGCCGCCGGCGTCCCCTTCACCGAGACCGAGCGCCGCCCCGCCCTCGAACCGCGCATCCCCGCCCGGGAGGCCGCCTTCGAACCGCTGCTCACCGCCGCCCGCGACCGCCGCCCGGTCACCTTCGAGTACCGCAAGGCCGGCGCCGCCGCCGTCGAACAGCGCAGTGTCGAACCCTGGGCCCTGGAGTGCTGGCGCGGTCACTGGTACCTGGCCGGCTGGGACCGTGACCGCGAGGACGCCCGGGTCTTCCGGCTCAGCCGGATCACCGGCAAGGTCCGGGCCCGTTCCGGCGCCTTCCTCGGCACGGTGCCCGAGCACGTCGACGTCCGCGCCACCGTGGCCAAGTTCGCCGGGGAGGGTGCCACCGCCACCGCCGTGGTCAGGGTCCGCCGCGGTGCGGGCTTCCCGCTGCGTACCAAGGCGCTCGCCACCAGGCGGGCCGACGACGGCTGGGACGAACTGGAGATCCCGTACGGCAACGGGCTCGGCGCCGACCTCGCCGAGTTCGGGCCGGACGTGCTGGTGGTCGGCCCCGAGGAGCTGCGGGCCGACGTCATCGACCGGCTGCGTGCGGTGGCCGGCACCGTGGTGGAGGATGTGCGGGCATGAGCAACGCGATCGACCAGACCCGGCGGATGCTCTCGCTGGTCACCTACCTGCGCGAGCGCCCCGGCGCCGAGGTCGCCGAGGTGGCCCGCGCCTTCGGCATCAGCGAGCGCGAACTCATCGGCGACCTCAACGTCCTGCCGATGTGCGGAACCAGCTTCCGCGGCGGCGACCTGCTCGACATCGACACCGACGGCGAGCGGATCTGGTGGCACAACGTCGACGACGTCGCCCAGCCGCTGCGGCTGGCCGCCGACGAGGCGACCGCGCTGCTGGTCGCCGCCCGCGCCGTCGCCGGACTGCCCGGCCTGCGGGCCGGCGACCGCGAGGCGCTCACCCGGGCCGTCGCCAAGATCGAGAACGCGGCGGGGGAGAACGCCGAGGGCAGCGCCCGGGTCGGCGTGACCTTCGAGGCCGAGAGCCACGTCTTCGCCGACATCGACCGCGCCCTCAGCGAGGGCCGCCGGCTCTGGCTGCGCTACTACTCGCACGGCCGCGGCGGCATGACCGAGCGCGAGGTCGACCCGATCCGGCTGCTCACCGAGGGCCACACCTACCTGGAGGCCTGGTGCCGGACCTCCGAGGACCACCGGATGTTCCGGCTCGACCGGGTCGCCGAGATCAAGGTCCTGGACGTCCCCGCCGATCCGCCCAAGCGTGAGCCGCGCGACCTCTCCGGCGGGCTGGTCAACCCCTCCGCCGACGACCCCGAGGTCGTCGTCGAGGTCTCCTCCGGCGGCCGCTGGGTCGCCGAGTACTACACCCACGACCGGGCCGAGGAACTGCCCGACGGCGGGCTGCGGATCACCCTGCGCAGCGCCGACCCCTCGCAGCTGCGCCCGCTGGCGCTGCGGCTGGGCCGCGACGGGCGGATCGTCTCGCCGCCGGAGCTGGCCGGGCAGGCGCGGGCGGCGGCGCTGGAGGCGCTGGCGCACTACGGGGAGGGGCGGGTCTGAGCCGTGGAGCCCGGTACCAGATTCAAGGTGTACTGCTCGGAGTGCCGGGAGAAGGTGGAGCTGCCGGTCGAGGCGTTCCGCCTGACGTTCGGCCGCGCGGCGGCGCAGCCGCACTACAGCTTCGGGTGCCCGCTGTGCGGGGCGGCGGTGCGCAAGCCCGCCGGGGAGAAGATCGTCGCCGCGCTGACCGCGGCCGGGGTGCGGACCATGCGGCTGGTGCCGGCCGAGGGGTGAGCGGGGCGGATAGGGTGGGGGACATGTCCTGGATGCTCGTCGCCGCCGTCCTCCTCGCCACCGCCGGCCTGCTGGTGCTCGGCGTCCTCGCGGTCCGGCTCTGGATGGACGTGCGGGCCCTGGCCAAGGGCGTGGACGCCGCCTCCCGGGCGCTGGCCGAGGCGGCCGGCGCCCTCGCGGCCTCGGCGGCGGCCCGCTCCTGACGGCGCGCGGGCCCGCCGCGGTCCGGCGTACGGAGCGTTCACCCCGGCGCACGGAGTGCGGCGGACCGTCGCGGACCTGCCGGTCATGTCGAACGGGGCGCACCGGGGGCTGCTCTTCGGAGGTAGGGGCGCGTTACGCTCTCAGTTGGCTCCTGAGCGCGAACGGGGGCCGCTGTCCTGTTCGGGCGGCCGTCGTCACGGCGTCACCCGCAGCGGTTACCATCCCCGCAGCGGGCGGCCCGTCGGATGCCGCCGAGACTGAAGGTGGTCGAGCATGCGGGTCTCGTTCACCGCGATCCTCGTGGTCGCGGTCATCGCCATTGCGCTTTTCGGTGCCAAGCGGCTGCCGGAGCTGGCGCGTTCCCTGGGCCAGTCGGCCCGGATCCTCAAGAGCGAGGCCAAGGCGATGCGCACCGACGGCACCGCCGACACCCCGGCGCCGTCCGCCCCGGCGGTGGCCGACGGCGGTACGGCGAAGACCATCCAGTCCGCCCCGGGCGCGCCCGAGACCGCCCGTCCGGTGAACGAGCAGCCCACCGGGCAGTCCGCTCCGGACGGCGGGGCGCGCTGAGCGCGCGGCGCACGCGACCACTGGAGGCCCGTCGACCGGCGGGCCTCGACGCACGAGTTGAGGACCGGGGTTGAGCAAGCTCACCAAGGCGTCGAAGACGCCCAAGGATCCCGAGGGGCGGATGGCCCTCGCCGACCACCTGCGGGAACTGCGGAACCGCGTGGTCAAGTCGGTCCTGGCGATCGTGGTGATCACGATCGTCGCGCTGATCTTCCACAAGCAGATCGAGACGCTGCTGCTCAAGCCGCTGCCGCAGTGCACCCCGGAGACCATCGAGACCACCAAGGGCAAGTGCGCGCAGGTCTCCACCATCGGTCTGACCGCCGGTTTCAACTGGATGCTCAAGGTCGCCCTGACGGTCGGTGTGGTCGTCACCGTCCCGGTCTGGCTGTACCAGCTGTGGGCCTTCGTGGCGCCCGGTCTGCACAAGCACGAGCGCAAGTACACCGTGATCTTCATGGCGTGCGGCGCTCCGCTGTTCCTGGCCGGTGTGACCCTGGCGATCCTGCTGCTGCCGGTGACGGTCCAGGTGCTGATCTCGTTCACCCCGGACAAGACCACGCCGATCCTGCCGCCCGCGGACTACTTCGACATCGCCACCCGGCTGGTGCTGGTCTTCGGTCTGGCCTTCGAGTTCCCGCTGCTGCTGGTGATGCTGAACCTGGTCGGCATGGTCACCGGCAAGCGGCTGCTGGGCTGGTGGCGCGGCATGGTGATGGGCATCACCGTGTTCGCCGCCTTCGCGACGCCCAGCGCCGACCCGCTCAGCATGCTGGCGCTGGCCGCGCCGATCTGGGCGCTGTACTTCCTCGCGGTCGGGGTGGCGATGCTGAACGACCGGCGCAGGGCCCGGCGCAACCCGGACCTCGCGCTGAGCGACGAGGAGGCCTCGCAGGTGGACCTCTCGGTGGCGCCGGTCGCCGGGGCCGAGGCGATCGAGGCGTCGAGCACGCCGAGTGCCTCCGGCCACGTGCCGGCCGCCCGCCACGAGCAGATGGACGACATCACCTGAACCGGCCGATGACCTGAGGTCCGGCCACGGGCCCCGAGCCCCGGCCCGCCGCTTTCCGAGCGGCGGGCCGGGGCTTTTCGATGTTTTTGGCCCGTTCCGGGCGGGTGGTCTTGGCAGGTTCGATGGCATGTGACATATTACTGACGTGTCCCACTCCCAGAGACTCCCCGACGTCGTGGTGGTCGGTGCCGGTGTCGTCGGCGCCGCCTGCGCGTACTACGCCGCCCGGGCCGGCCTCGCCGTCGACGTCGTCGACCGCGGTCCGGTCGCCGGCGGCACCACCGGCGCCGGCGAGGGCAACCTGCTGGTCTCCGACAAGGAGCCCGGCCCCGAGCTCGACCTCGCCCTGCACTCCACCGGCCTGTGGCGCGAACTCTCCGACGAGTTCGGCGCCGCCGTCGAGTACGAGGCCAAGGGCGGCCTGGTGGTCGCCGCGACCCCCGCCCGGCAGGAGGCGCTGCGCGCCTTCGCGGCCGCGCAGCGGGAGGTCGGCGTCACCGCCGAGGAGATCCCCGGCGAGCGGCTGAACGAGCTGGAGCCGCACCTCGCGCCCGGCCTGGCCGGTGGCTTCCACTATCCCCAGGACGCCCAGGTCCAGCCCGCGCTGGCCGCCGCCCACCTGCTGCGCGCGGCCCGCCGGGCCGGGGCGCGGCTGTACACCGGCGAGGCCGTCCGGGCCGTGCGGCTCGGGGCCGACGGCGCCGTGCGCGGCGTCGAGACCGAGCGGCGGCGGCTGGACGCGGCCGCCGTGGTCAACGCCGCCGGCACCTGGGGCGGCGAGCTGGCCGGGCTGGCCGGCGTCCGGCTGCCGGTGCTGCCGCGGCGCGGGTTCGTGCTGGTCACCGAGCCGCTGCCGAGGATCGTCCGGCACAAGGTGTACGCCGCCGACTACGTGGCCGACGTGGCCAGCGGCTCCGCCGCGCTGCAGACCTCGGCCGTGGTCGAGGGCACGCCCGGCGGGCCGGTGCTGATCGGCGCCAGCCGTGAGCGGGTCGGCTTCGACCGGACGCTCTCGGTGGAGGTGCTGCACCGGCTGGCCGCCCAGGCCGCCGCGCTCTTCCCGGTGCTGGCCGGGGTGAACGTGATGCGCGCCTACCGCGGCTTCCGGCCCTACCTGCCGGACCACCTGCCCGCGATCGGCGCCGACCCCCGGGTGCCCGGGCTGTACCACGCCTGCGGTCACGAGGGCGCGGGCATCGGCCTGGCCCCGTCCACCGGGCTGCTGATCGCCCAGCAGCTCACCGGCAAGGAGCCGGATCTCGGTCTCGCCCCCTTCCGGGCCGACCGCTTTCCGGCCGAGGACGACGCCGCCTGAGGCCGGGCCGGGCCTGGCCCGGGGCTTCGCCCGGGGCCCTGCCGAGGCCCTGCCCCAGGCCTTGCCCGAGCTTGCCGCGCACTTTGCAAAGTGCGCGACGACTTTGCAAAGTGCACTTGGCGGTCAGGTCGTCCGACCACCCCACGATCGGCTCTTGAGCTGAACGGAGAACCCCCACCCATGCGCCGTAGCCGCACCCCCGCGGATCTGGTCGAGGCCGAACCCGCGCCCGCGTTCACCATCGACTTCGACGGCCGGCCCGTGCCCGCGCTGCCCGGGCAGACCATCGCCGCCGCCCTGTGGGCCGACGGCGTGCTCGCCTGGCGCACCACCCGGGTCGGCGGGAAGCCGCGCGGGGCGTTCTGCGGGATCGGCGCCTGCTTCGACTGCCTGGCCACCGTCGACGGGCGGCCCAACCAGCGCACCTGCCTGCTGCCGGCCGAGCCCGGCACCACCGTCACCACCCAGGAGGGCCACGGCCGTGCCGAGCTCGACGTCTGACCCCGTGGCCGGTGAGCCGCGCCCCTACGACCTCGCGGTGATCGGCGCCGGCCCGGCCGGCCTCGCCGCCGCCGTGACCGCCGCCGACCTCGGGCTGCGCTGCGCCCTGGTCGACGCCGGCCGCAGCACCGGCGGCCAGTACTACCGCCACCCGGCCCCCGGCCTCGGCGCCGCCCGGCCCGACCGGCTGCACCACGGCTGGTCCGTCTACACCGGCCTCGCCGACCGGCTCGCCGCCCACCGCGCGAGCGGCCGGGTCGACCTGCTGTCCGGCCACCAGGTGTGGGCGCTGGAGCGCGCCGGGGAGCGCGACTGGCGGCTGCACGTCACCACCGGCCCGGACGCCGAGGACCGGGCCACCGTCCGCTCGGCCGCCGTGCTGCTCGCCACCGGCGCGTACGAGCGGCAGCTGCCCTTCCCCGGCTGGACCCTGCCCGGAGTGGTCACCGCCGGCGGCGCCCAGGCCATGCTCAAGGCCGGCCTGGTGCTGCCCGGCCGGCGGATCGTGGTGGCCGGCAGCGGCCCGCTGCTGCTCGCGGCGGCCTCCTCGCTGGTCACCGCCGGCGCCGAGGTGCCCGCGGTGGTCGAGGCCACCGCGTACCTCGGGTACGCCCGTCGCCCCGGCGTGCTGGCCGCCGTTCCGGCCAAGCTGGTCGAGGGTGCCGGGCACGGCTCCGCGCTGCTGCGGCACGGCGTGCGGCTGCGGCCGCGCAGCGCGGTCGTCGAGGTTCACGGAACGGACCGGGTCACCGCCGTCACGGTGGCCCGGTTGGACGCCGAATGGCGTCCGGTGCCCGGCAGTGGGCGACGGATCGAGTGCGACGCGCTCGCCGTCGGCCACGGCCTGGTCCCGCAGATCGAGCTGGCCACCGAGTTGGGCGCGGCCACCCGCACCACGCCCGACGGGACGGCGGCGCTCAAGGTCGACGCCCGCCTGAGGACCACCGTCCCCGGGCTCTGGGCGGCCGGCGAGACCTGTGGGGTCGGCGGCGCCGACCTGGCGATCACCGAGGGCGAGCTGGCCGCGCACGCGGTCGCCGACCAGCCGGTGCGCACCGCGCTGCTGCGCCGGCGCTCCCGGCTGCGGGCCTTCGCCGAGCTGATGGCCGCCGCCCACCGGCCCGGCCCGGGCTGGACCGACTGGCTGCGGGAGGACACCGACGTCTGCCGCTGCGAGGAGGTCCCGGCCGGGCGGATCCGCGAGGCGGTGGACGAGCTGGGCGCGGGCGACGCGCGCACCGTCAAGCTGCTGACCAGGGCCGGGATGGGCTGGTGCCAGGGCCGGATGTGCGGTCCGGCGGTGGCCTGCCTGGCCGGCGGCGGCGCCGCGGACGGGGAGGTGCGGGCCGACAGCCGGCCGTTCTCCTGCCCCGTTCCGCTCGGACAGCTCGCGGCGGACCGGACCGACCAGGACTGAGCCCGACCGGCCGGGACCGGATCCGTCCGGTTCCCGGCCGACCCGCCCGAAATCGCCCGGCGAGGCCTCTTGTGTCCGCCGCGTGCCCTCTAATAAAATGTCACACCTCACCAAGGAGTCACCTGTGTCCAAGACCCTGCACGACGCCACCAAGCCCTGGCGCGGCATCATGGTCGCCACCACGCTGCCGCTGCGCCCGGACCTCTCCGTCGACTACGACGCCTACGCCGACCACGTCCGCTGGCTGATCGAGTCGGGCTGTGACGGCGTCGTCCCCAACGGCTCGCTCGGCGAGTACCAGACCCTCACCCCCGAGGAGCGCGCCAAGGTCGTCGAGGTCGCCGTCGAGGCGGCCGGCGACGGCTCCCGCGTGATGCCCGGCGTCGCCGCCTACGGCAGCGCCGAGTCCCGCCGCTGGGCCGAGCAGGCCGCCGAGGCCGGCGCCGGCTCCGTCCTGCTGCTGCCGCCGAACGCCTACCGCGCCGACCGGGCCGCCGTCCGCGGCCACTACGCCGAGGTCGCCAAGGCCGGCGTGCCGATCGTCGCCTACAACAACCCGATCGACACCAAGGTCGACCTCGTCCCGTCGCTGCTCGCCGAGCTGCACGGCGAGGGCTCGATCGTCGCGGTCAAGGAGTTCACCGGCGACGTCCGCCGGGCGTACGAGATCGCCGAGCTGGCCCCGGGCCTGGACCTGCTGATCGGCGCCGACGACGTGCTGCTGGAGCTGGCCCTGGCCGGCGCGGTCGGCTGGATCGCCGGTTACCCGAACGCGCTGCCCGAGGCGAGCGTCGCGCTGTACCAGGCCGCCGTCGCCCACGACCTGGGCACCGCGCTGCCGCTGTACAAGGCGCTGCACCAGCTGCTGCGCTGGGACTCCAAGACCGAGTTCGTCCAGGCGATCAAGCTCTCCATGGACATCGCCGGCCGCCCCGGCGGTCCGACCCGCGCCCCGCGCCTGCCGCTGACCCCGGAGATCGAGGCGGCCGTCCGCGCGGCCACCGAGAAGGCGCTGGCCGAGGGCCTCGCCTGACCGGCACCCCGTAGTTCCCGGAGTCCGGGACGGCCGGCTGCGGCGGCAGCCGGCCCCCTGGCGGCCCTCCACGGGCCGCCCCCCTCCACCACCCACCACCCACGGAGCGTCAGCAGATGCGCAGCCGCCACGTCTTCCACGCCGTCGACTCGCACACCGAGGGCATGCCCACCCGCGTCATCACCGGGGGGTTCGGCGTCATCCCCGGTGACACCATGGCCGAGCGCCGCGTCCACTTCCAGCAGCACCTGGACCACTTCCGGACGCTGCTGATGTACGAGCCCCGCGGCCACGCCGCGATGAGCGGCGCCATCCTGCAGCCGCCGACCCGGCCGGACGCCGACTGGGGCGTGCTCTACATCGAGGTCTCCGGCCTGCTGCCGATGTGCGGCCACGGCACCATCGGTGTGGCCACCGTGCTGGTGGAGACGGGCATGGTGCCGGTCGTCGAGCCGGTCACCACCGTCCGGCTGGACACCCCGGCGGGCCTGGTGATCGCCGATGTCGCGGTGGAGAACGGCGCCGCCAAGGCGGTCACCATCCGCAACGTGCCGTCCTACTCGGTGGCGCTGGACCAGAAGATCGAGGTGCCCGGCTTCGGCACGGTGACCTACGACCTCGCCTACGGCGGCAACTTCTACGCCATCCTGCCGCTCGAGGAGTTCGGCCTGCCGTTCGAGCGGGAGCGCAAGCAGGACATCCTGGACGCGGGCCTGGCCCTGATGGACGCCATCAACGCCGGCCCGGACCGGCCGGTGCACCCGGAGAACCCGTCCATCCACAGCTGCCACCACGTCCAGCTGCTCGCCCCCGGCTCCACCGCCGAGCACTCCCGGCACGCGATGGCCATCCACCCCGGCTGGTTCGACCGCTCGCCCTGCGGCACCGGCACCTCCGCCCGGATGGCCCAGCTGCACGCGCGCGGCGAGCTGCCGCTGGACCGGGACTTCCGCAACGACTCCTTCATCGGGACCACCTTCATCGGCCGCCTGGTCGAGGAGACCGAGGTGGCCGGGCGTCCCGCGGTGGTGCCGACCGTCACCGGCCGGGCCTGGGTCACCGGCACCGCCCAGTACTTCCTCGACCCCACCGACCCGTTCCCGGCCGGCTTCCTGCTCTGACCGCCCGGCCGGTCCCGTCCCACCCCTCCCGTCGAATCCCCCGAAGGGCTGCCCCCAGTGACGATCCGTTCGTACAACCCCGCCGACCCCGCGGACCTCGTCGCCGAGGCGCCCCGCCCCGGCACCGAAGCCGTCGAGGCCGCCGTCGCCCGTGCCCGCGCCGCCCAGCCCGGCTGGCTCGCGGCCGGCGCGGGTGGCCGCTCGGCCGCGCTCACCCGGATCGCCGAGGCGGTCGAGACGCACGCCGAGGAGCTGGCCGAGCTGGTGGTGCGCGAGGTCGGCAAGCCGATCGCCGAGGCGCGCGGCGAGGTCGCCCGCACCGTCGCGATCTGGCGCTACTACGCGCAGGCGCCGTTCGCCGCCTCCGGCGAGGTGCACGAGACCGCCGGCGGTCCCGGCCTGCTGCTCACCCGCCGCCGCCCGTACGGCGTCGCCGGGCTGATCACGCCGTGGAACTTCCCGCTGGCGATCCCGACCTGGAAGGCCGCCCCGGCGCTGGCCGTCGGCAACAGCGTCGTCCTCAAGCCCTCCTCGGAGGCGATCGGCGTCGCGCGTCGGCTGGGCGAGCTGATCGCCGGGGCCGGGCTGCCCGCGGACGTCTTCACCGTGCTGCCCGGCGGCGGCGCCGAGGGCGGCACCCTGGTCGCCGCGGCCGACGTGGTCTCCTTCACCGGCTCCACCGGGGTCGGCCGGCAGGTCGTCCGCACCGCCACCGAGCGCGGCATCCCGGTGCAGGCCGAGCTCGGCGGGCTGAACACCGCGATCGTCCTGCCGGACGCCGACTTCGACCAGGCCGCCGCCCACCTCGCCAACGCGATCGCCGGCTACGCGGGCCAGAAGTGCACCGCCACCAGCCGGGTCGTCGCGGTCGGCGAGGCGTACGAGCCGCTGCGCGCCGCGCTGGTCAAGGCGCTCGCCGCGGTCGACGAGACCTCCTGCGGCCCGGTCATCAACGAGGCCACCCGGGACGAGATCACCGCGGCCGTCGCCTCCGCCCAGGAGGTCGGCGCCGAGGTGCTGACCGGTGGCAGCGTCCCGGAGCGGGCCGGCTGGTACCTGGAGCCGACCCTGGTCGCCGGGGTGCCGGACGACCACCCGCTGCGGCGCGAGGAGTTCTTCGGCCCGATCGCGCTGCTGCACCCGGCGGCCGACCTGGACGAGGCGATCGCGCTCGCCAACGACACCCCGTACACGCTGTCCGCCTCGGTGCACACCGGGAACCTGGACGCGGCGCTGGCCGCCGCCGACCGGCTGAACGCGGGCATGATCCGGGTCAACGCGCCGTCCAGCGGCGTCGACTTCCACCTGCCGTTCGGCGGCGCCAAGGGCGCCAGCCACGGCGCGCGCGAGCAGGGGCAGGCGGCGCTGGACTTCTACACCCAGAGCCGCACCGTCACCCTGCTGCCGGCCGGGGGTGCCTGATGCCGGCGCAGCCCATTGACGGCATCGACGCCGTCGACGGCGCGTCCCTGCACGTGGACACCGTCGACTACCACACGGCCGGCGAGCCGTTCCGGATCGTCGTCGCCGGCGCGCCGGTGATCCCCGGGGACAGCGTCGCCGAGCGGCGGGCCATCGCCATCGGCGCGGGCGGCACCGCGACCGCGCCCCGGCCGAGCGCGCTGGACGACATCCGGCAGCTGCTCACCCACGAGCCGCGCGGCCACGCCGGGATGTACGGCGGCTTCCTGGTGCCGGCGGACGACGACGAGGCCGACTTCGGCGTGCTGTTCTGGCACAAGGACGGCTACTCGACCGCCTGCGGCCACGGCACCATCGCGCTCGGCGCCTGGGCCGTCGACTCCGGTCTGGTCGCGGCGCCCGACTACGGCGTCGCCCGGGTGCGGATCGACGTGCCGTCCGGCCGGGTCACCGCGCTGGTCCACCGGGCCGCCGGACGGACCACCGGGGTGACGTTCCGCAACGTGCCCGCCTGGGTGAGCGAGCTGAAGCTGCCGGTGGAGACCTCGCGCGGCACCGTCGAGGTGGCCGTCGCGCACTCCGGCGCCTGCTACGCCTCGGTGCCGGCCGCCGCGCTCGGCCTCTCGGTGAGCCTCGGGCAGCTGCCCGAACTCACCGCGATCGGGCGGGAGATCCGCGCCGCGCTGGCCGGCTCCCCGGCCGTGCGGCACCCCGTCGACCCGCGCCTGTCGGGTGTCTACGGGGTCATCCTGTACGACGAACTCCCCGCGGAGGGGGGCGCGCCGAACCAGCGCAACGTCACCGTGTTCGCGGACGGTCAGATCGACCGTTCGCCGTGCGGCTCCGGCACCTCGGCCCGGCTGGCGATCCTGGCCGCCGAGGGACGGCTCGCGCCCGGTGAGGAGCTGCGGCACGAGTCGATCGTCGGCACCGTCTTCGGCGGGCGGGTGCTGGCCGGCGGCGACCCGTGGGGCGACGGCGTGGTCACCGAGGTGACCGGCACCGCGCACCGCACCGGCGAGCACCGCTTCGTGCTCGACCCGCAGGACACCCTCGGCGCGGGGTTCCTGCTGTGAGCGGGGACCTGCGGACGGCGCCCGCCGCCGCGCGGACCCCGGAAACGCCCGGCGCGGCGGCTGAGCCGCTCCAGCCCGCCGCGTCGGGCCCGGTGGACGTCCTTGCCGCCGCCCCGGTCGGGCTGACGCCCGCCGAGGCTGCCGGGGCGATCGAGCGGGTGCTGATCGAGGGGCTGGACCCGGAGACCGCGCCCGCCCGCTCGGCCGTGCCGGTGCCCGCCGGGGAGCTGCTGCTGATGCCGGCCGCCTCCACCCGGTACGTCGGGGTGAAGGTCGCCGGGGTCGCCCCCGCCAACCCGTCGGCCGGGCTGCCCCGGATCACCGGCAGCTACCTGCTGCTCGACGGTCCGACCCTGCAGCCGCTGGCCCTGATCGACGGCGTCGCGCTCACCTCGCTGCGCACTCCGGCGGTCACCGCCGTCGCGCTGGACCGGCTGGCGGTGCCGCAGGCCGAGCACCTGGTGCTGTTCGGCTCCGGCCCGCAGGCCTACGGCCACCTGGACGCGCTGCTCGCCATCCGCCCGCTGACCAGGGTGACCGTGGTGGCCCGCAGCGAGCAGCCCGCCGAGGCGCTGGCCCGGTACGCCCGGGCGCGCGGTGTGGCGGCGGCCGTCGGCACCTCCGCCGACGTGGCGGACGCCGACCTGGTGGTCTGCTGCACCACCGCGCGCACCCCGCTGTTCGACGGCGCGCTGGTCCCGGACCACGCGGCGGTGGCGGCGGTCGGCTCCCACGAGGTGGACGCGCGGGAGGTGGACGAGGTGCTGGTCGGCCGGTCCACGCTCTACGTGGAGGCCCGCGCGGTGGCGCTGCGGGAGGCCGGCGACCTGCTGATGGCGGGGGTGACCGGCGCCGACACCCTGTGGAACCTGGCCGAGCTGGTGAACGGCGAGGCGCCGGTGCCGACCGGCCGGCCGCGGTTCTTCAAGAGTGTCGGGATGGCCTGGGAGGACCTCGCGGTCGCGGCGGAGACCCACCGCCGCTCCGCGGGCTGAAGTCTCCGGCCGGCACGGGGCCCGCTGTGGGGCCCGACGCACGGTGACGACGCCTCGGCGCAGCGTCGGCACCCGCCCCCGGACCCATTGCCCTGGACGGGAGCGGTCGTCGAAGTGACCGGCCGGATGTGCGGCCGACGTGGTGGGACGGGATCCCCCGCCACGTCGGCCGCTTCTTTGCGTTCCGGGGCTGCGGCGTTCCGGGTGGCTAGCGGTAGGTGTTGATCAGGCGGGCCAGGTGGCGGCCGGTCAGGTGGAGCGGCTCCTCGCTGCGGGCGACCTGGGCGGCGAGTTCCGCGCCCTCCAGGGTGTTGATGACGGTGGCCGCGAGTTCCCGGGCGTCGGTGAGGGCGATGCCCGAGCCGTGCAGCTTCTCCTCGACGATCGCGCGCCAGTGGGCGAAGGCCTCGGTGACGGCCTGTTCGATGACCGGGGCCCGGCCGACGGTCTCCAGGGCGGTGGTGGTGATCGGGCAGCCGTCCTGCCAGTCGGAGGCGTGCAGGGCCTCGGCGAGCATGCGGGTGCAGGCGGTGACCGCCTGGGCCGGGTCGTCGGTGCTGCCCAGGCCCTCGCGGAGCATGTCGGAGAACTCCTGGTCGCCGTGGCGGATCGCCTCGGCGGCCAGTTCCTGCTTGCCGCCCGGGAAGAAGTGGTAGACGGAGCCGAGGGTGGCCTCCGCCTCGCGGGCGATCTGCTTGATGCCGGTGCCCTCGAACCCCTGGCGCTGGAGCAGCCGGGAGGTGGTCCGGACGATCCGCTCACGGGTGCCGGTGGTCGTCGTCTTCACGGGGGTGAGTCTAGCCGGTGGACTGAATAGAGCGTTCGTTCTAGTGCTGTGCTAGCGTCACGCCCTGGATAGAGCGTTCGTTCTAGTCGAACTCCGGAGGGGATCCCCATGTCCGTCACACCGCAGCAGCACGGCACGTCGTCCGTCACCCTGATCGGCCTCGGCCCGATGGGCCTGGCCATGGCCGGTGCCTACCTCGACGCCGGGTACGCCGTCACGCTCTGGAACCGCACCGCCGGGCGGGCCGCCGACCTGGTGGCCCGCGGCGCCGTGCTCGCGCCGAGCGCGGCCGAGGCGGTCGCGGCGAACGAGCTGGTCGTGCTCAGCCTCACCGACTACGACGCGGTGTTCGCCGTACTGGCCGCCGCCGAACCGGAGCTGGCCGGGAGGACCGTCGTCAACCTCAGCTCCGACACGCCGGAGCGGGCCCGCGAGGCCGCCCGGTGGCTGGCCGAGCGGGGCGCCGGCCACCTCACCGGCGGCGTGCAGGTGCCGCCGTCCGGGATCGGCCGGCCGGAGTCGTCGACCTTCTACAGCGGCCCGGTCGAGCTGTTCGGGCGGCACCGCGCCGCCCTGGAGGTGCTGACCGGCGCCGACCACCGGGGCGACGACCCCGGGCTCGCCCAGCTGTACTACCAGATCCAGATGGACCTCTTCTGGACCTCGCTGGCGGGCTATCTGCACGCCACCGCCGTCGCCGAGGCCAACGGCATCCCGGCGGACGTGTTCCTGCCCTACGCCACCTCGACGGCCGCCTCGATGCCGGGCTTCCTCGCCTTCTACGCGCCCCGGATCGCCGCCGGGAACCACGGGGGCGACGTCGACCGCCTCACCATGGCGCTCGCCAGCGTCGAGCACGTCCGGCACACCGTGGAGGCGTCCGGGGTGGACGGCTCGCTGCCGCGGCTGATCGCCGACACCTTCCGGCGGGGCGTCGAGGCCGGGCACGGGGCGTCCAGCACGACCAGCCTGATCGGGCTGCTCCGGGAGTGAGGGAGGCGTATCAAATAGTGGGCCGCCGACCGTTGTCACCGGGCGGCGGCCCTGTCACCATGGGGTTCGGTCGTGCGTCGGGGCGCTGACAGGTCGTCCGAATCACGGGATGTTGCACACTCAACGTAACGTGACATTGTACGCTGGTGTTCTGCACTCACCGGAGGAACACCATGGCCGACCTCAAACCCCGCACCCTGATCTCCGTCCAGGAGCGGCTGCGCGACCAGGTCGCCCACGCCCTGCGGGCCGCCCTCATCTCCGGCGAGCTGCGCCCCGGCGTCGTCTACTCCGCGCCCGCCCTCGCCGCCGACTTCGGCGTCTCCGCCACCCCGGTCCGCGAGGCCATGCTCGACCTCGCCCGCGAGGGACTGGTCGAGGCCGTCCGCAACAAGGGCTTCCGGGTCACCGAGCTCACCGAGCGCGACCTCGACGACTTCACCGAGATCCGCGCCCTGATCGAGGTCCCGACCGTCGGCCGGGTCGCCCGCACCGCCAACGCCGACCAGCTGGAGGCGCTGCGCCCGCAGGCCGAGGCGATCGTCGCCGCCGCGGGCAAGCAGGACCTCATCGGCTACCTGGAGGCGGACCGCCAGTTCCACCTCGACCTGCTCGGGCTGGCCGGCAACACCCGCCTGGTCGAGGTGGTCGGCGACCTGCGCAAGCGCTCGCGCCTCTACGGCCTCAACCGCCTCGCCGAGCGCGGCGAGCTGGTGTCCTCGGCGGAGGAGCACCTGGAACTGCTCGACCTGATGATCGCCGGCGACGCCCCGGCCGCCGAGTCCTGCATGACCCGCCACCTCAGCCACGTCCGCTCGCTGTGGGCCGAGGACCAGCGGGTGGCGGAGGAGGAGTCCCGCACCGGCCTGCGGCTCCGGGCCCGGTAGGGGCGAAACCACCCGTTCGGGCGAAAGTGGCGGATCTGGGTAGGGAATTGGCCCTGGGTCCTACGATGATGTTCCCGACATTCGGCAGCAAGGAGGATTCCGTGTCCGCCGCCGCAGTGGAAGAGCCGTTCGAGCAGCCCACGCTGCTCGAAGTCGCCGAGCTGATCTCCGAGCAGTTCGTCGGCTACCGGGTCGAGATCATCGGGAGCCAGATCACCGTGACGCCGTCGCCGAACATGAAGCACGGCCGGTCGGTCAAGAGGCTTGACCGTGTCTTTCTCGCCGCAGGGCTGGATGACGGCGAAACCGAGGTGTTCCAAGGCATTGGCATCTGGCTGCCCGACGGGCCTTCCGACTTCGCCATCCCGGATCTGGCGATCGTCGATGCGAACAGTGACGACAAGCTGATCGAGTACAACAGCTATGATCCGGCCATCTTCCGCCTGGTGGTGGAGGTGACCTCCTCCAACCTCAGTGATGACTTGAAGCGGAAGCCGGCGGCGTACGCCTCTGCGGGTGTACCGGTGTACCTCATCGTCGATCGGACGAACCAGCGGGTCATGGTGCTCACCGATCCGCAGGACGGTGAGTACCGGGTGCACGCCGTCCACCGTCCCGGCCAGTCGTTCACGCTGCCGGAGTCCATCGGCGCGTCGGTGGAACTGTCGGTGGACGACGTGCTGGCCGCCAAGAAGTAGGTCACACCACCGCTGGGAGCGTCAGGCGGCCGTCGTGGACCTCGGCGACCTGGTCGACCGCCGTCAGGTGGGTGCGGTCGTGGGTGACCAGGACGGTGGCGGTGGCGCGTTGGTGGGTGAGGGTGGTGATCAGGTCCAGGACGGCGGCGCCGCGTTCGTGGTCGAGGGCGCTGGTGGGCTCGTCGACCAGGAGGACGGTGGGGTCGTTCATCAGGGCGCGGGCGATGTTCACCCGCTGGCGCTGACCGCCGGACAGCTGGTGCGGGCGGCGGCCCGCCTGGTCGCGCAGGCCGACCGCGTCCAGCAGCTCCAGGGCCCGGGGGAGGGCGGATCGCGGGGCGCGGCCGTCCAGGTGGGCCATCACCTGGAGCTGTTCGACGGCGGTCAGCGAGGGCAGCAGGTTGGGCTGCTGGAAGACGATGCCGATCCGGTGGCGGCGCAGCGCCGTCAGCGCGGTGCGGTCCAGGCCGGTGGTGTCGGTGCCGTCCACCACCACCTGGCCGGAGTCCGGGGCGATCAGGGTGGCGGCCACCGCCAGCAGGCTGGACTTGCCCGAGCCGGACGGGCCCACCACGGCGGTGAGGGTGCCCTTGGGGACGGTCAGCGAGACGTCGTCGAGGGCGGTCAGCCGGCCGTCGCCGTCCGGGTAGGTCAGGGTGACGTGGTCGAGAACGAGACTCATCGGGCACTCCCCAGGGCGGTCAGCGGGTCGACGGAGGTGATGCGGCGGACGGACAGGGCCGCGCCGACCGCGCCGAGCGCGATCATGACGACGGCGGGCAGCAGGACGGTCGGGGCGTCCAGGACGAACGGGACGGCGGAGCCGATCAGTGCGCCGAGGCCGGCGGCGAGCGCCGTGCCGAGCACGGTGCCGAGCAGCAGCAGGACGACGGCCTGCCCCAGCGCGTCGCGCAGCAGGTAGCGGGTGGAGGCGCCGAGCGCCTTGAGGACGGCGATGTCACCGCTGCGCTGGATCGTCCAGACGGTGAAGAAGGCGCCGATCACCAGGGCGGAGATGGCGAACAGGAAGCCCCGCATCAGCTGCAGCGAGCCGTTCTCGGAGGTGTAGGAGCCGATCGCGGCGAGCGCGTCGTCCCGGGTGCGGGTCTCGGTGCCGAGGGTGGCGTCGGCGGCGCCCAGGTCGGCGCCCTTCCCGGTGGTGAGCGCGACCACGGTGGCGTGGCCGGCGCCGCCGGGGGCGGCCCGCTGCCAGTCGGGGAGGGTGGTCCAGACGACCGGGGTGTGGCTGTAGGAGGCGTCCCCGGAGACGGCCGCGACCGTCAGCGGCTGGCCGCCGACGCTGAACGCGTCGCCCGGGTGCAGCCCGCCGAGGTCCTCGGCGGCGGTCTTCGACAGCACCGCCCGGCCCGGGGTGAGCGAGGCGCCCTGCGGGGCCAGCGTGGAGCCCTCGGGCACGCCGAAGACGGAGAGCGCGGCGGTGCGCGGACCGGCCGCCGCCTTGGTGGTGGCGATGCCGAGCGGCTGCGCGTCGGTGACGCCCGGGGTCCGGGCCCAGCCCTGCCACTGCTCGGGGGTGACCTGGGAGTCGGTGAACGACAGCTTCTGGCCGTCCGCGGGCCGGCCGAAGGCCAGGTGGTCGGCGGACAGGCCGGTGATCGCCGAGATGTTCTGCCGGCCCAGCCCGGCCGTCAGGCCGGACAGCAGTCCGACCAGCACCGTGATCAGCACGATGACGGTTCCCATCAGGGCGAACCGCCCCTTGGCGAACCTCAGATCCCTCCAGGCGACGAACACCGCAAGTCCTTCCGCTCGATCCACTGCGACAGTGACGAGACTCCCCCGAAGCGGGGTGCTCGGGCATCGCACCGGGGATTGGATCCTCGGCATCGAAGGGCAGAACCGGAGTTCAACCTTTCGATTGATGCCGGACGGCGGCGCGCACCCTACGCTGGACGGATGGCGACCGAACGACCCCGAACCACTCCCGTCGCCCGCGTCCTCCAGGTCTGCCTGCACCTGCTCGTGGCGGGCCTGCTGGCGCTCGCCGTCGTCCGGGCCCTGGCGGGCCGGGTCGGCGATCCGGCCTCGGTCACGGCCGCGGCCACCGCGATGGCCGCGGTGTACACGGCCGGACCGCTGATCGGCGCCGTCGGCCGCTCCCGCCGGGCGGCCGGGCTCTGGCTCGCGCTGCTCGCCGTCACCTGGGCGGGCGTGCTGATCACCACGCAGGACGGCGTCTGGCTGGCCTTCCCGCTGTACTTCCTGGAACTGCACCTGCTCGGCCGGCGCGCCGGGCTGGTGGCGGTGGGGCTCACCGCGGTCGCCTCGATCGCCGCGTACTCCGCGCACCAGCACACCGTCAGCGTCGCGGCCGCGATCGGGCCGCTGCTCGGCGCCGCCGTCGCCACCGCCACCGTCCTCGGCTACCAGGCGCTGTACCGGGAGAGCGAGGAGCGGCGCCGTCTGATCGACGAGCTCACCGCCGCCCGCGCCGACCTCGCCGCCGCCCACCACGCGGCCGGCGTCCTCGCGGAGCGCGAGCGGCTGGCCCGGGAGATCCACGACACCCTCGCGCAGAGCCTCACCAGCATCCAGCTGCTGCTGCGGGCCGCGCAGCGGGCCCTGCCGGAGCGTACCGACGCCGCCTCCGAGTACGTCGAGCAGGCCCGGCAGGCGGCGCAGGACAACCTCGACGAGGCCCGCCGCTTCGTGCGCGCGCTGACCCCGCCGGCGCTGGAGAGCGACACCCTGCCGGTCGCGCTGGAGCGGCTGTGCGCGACGACCTCGGCGCGCAGCGGGCTGCCGGTGCGACTGCACGTCTGCGGTGAGCGGGTCCGGCTGCCGGTGCCGCACGAGGTGGCGCTGCTGCGGATCGCGCAGTCGGCGCTGGGCAACACGGTGCGGCACGCGCGGGCGACGCAGGCCGAGGTGACGCTCGGCTTCCGGGCGGGGGAGGTGGCCATGGACGTGGTGGACGACGGGGTCGGCTTCGATCCGGCGGCCGTCGCGGGACCGCAGGCGGGCAGCGACGGGGACGGCGGGTTCGGTCTGCCGTCGATGCGGGCCAGGGCGCGGGCGCTCGGCGGGACGTTCGCGGTGGAGTCCGCGCCGGGGGAGGGCACGGCGCTCGCCGTGCTGCTGCCGGTGCCGGACGCTTCGAGTGAGGAGACCTCGTGACCGGGGACGTGATCCGCCTGCTGCTCGCCGACGACCATCCGGTGGTCCGGGCCGGGCTGCGGGCCGTGCTGGAGAGCGAGCCGGACTTCGCGATCGTCGCGGAGGCCGCGACCGCCGAGCGCGCCGTCGAACTGGCGGCGGAGCTGGCGGTGGACGTGGTGCTGATGGACCTGCAGTTCGGGCCGGGTTCGGCGATGAACGGCGCGCAGGCCACCGCGGCGATCACCGCGCGGGGCGCGGGGGCGCCGCGGGTGCTGGTGGTGACCACCTACGACACCGACGCGGACACCCTGCCGGCGCTGGAGGCGGGGGCCACCGGGTACCTGCTGAAGGACGCGCCGCCGGAGGAGCTGGCCCGCGCGGTGCGGTCGGCGGCGGCGGGGCGCACCGCGCTGGCGCCGACGGTCGCGGACCGGCTGCTGGAACGCATGCGGACGCCCGGGGCGGCGCTGAGCGCCCGGGAGACGGAGGTGCTGGGGCTGGTCGCCGACGGGCTCACCAACCAGGCGATCGGCCGGCGGCTGCAGCTGAGCCTGGCGACGGTGAAGTCGCACCTGGTGCACATCTACACCAAGCTGGGCGTGGAGTCGCGCACGGCGGCGGTGCGGGAGGCGCGGGCGCGGGGGCTGATCCGGCGCGGGGGCTGACCGCTCCCGGAGGGCGGTCCGGCACGGAGCGTAGGGTGGGCGGCGCAGCCCGAGAACCCCGGTGCGCCGTGTGAGTGGAGGATCCCCGGATGGCCGTGCGACTCGACGAACTCCCCGTGCCCGTGATCGCCGCGCCGATGGCCGGCGGGCCGTCGACACCGGAGCTGGCGGCCGCCGTGAGCGGGGCGGGCGGGCTCGGCTTCCTCGCCGCCGGGTACCGCGGCGCCGAGGACACCTTCGAGCAGGTCCGCCGGGTCCGGGAGCTGACGGACCGGCCGTTCGGGGTGAACCTGTTCGTGCCCGCGGAGCCGGGCGACCCGGCGGCCGTGGCCGCCTACCGGGAGCGGTTGCGGCCGGAGGCCGAGCGCCATGGCGTGAGCCTGCCGGAGTCCGTCGCGCCGGACCGGGACGACTGGGAGGCCAAGATCGCCGGGCTGCTCGCCGGGCCCGTCCCGGTGCCGGTGGTCTCGTACACCTTCGGGCTGCCCTCCGCCGAGGAGGCGCGGGCGCTGCGGGCGGCGGGCAGCTTCCAGATCGGCACGGTGACCACGCCCCAGGAGGCGCGCCGCGCCGAGGCGGTCGGAATGGACGCGCTGTGCGTGCAGGGGCCGGAGGCCGGCGGGCACCGGGGCACCCACCGGGCGGCGGACCGTCCCGGGGAGCTGCCGCTGCTCGAACTGCTGGCCGCCGTCCGGGCGGTGACCGGGCTGCCGCTGATCGCGGCGGGCGGGCTGTCGGACGGTCCGGCGGTGGCGGGCGCGCTGCGGGCCGGGGCGGTGGCGGTGCAGCTGGGCACGGCGCTGCTGCGCGCGGACGAGGCCGGGACCTCGGCCGTGCACCGGGCGGCGCTGACGGAGTTCGACGCGACGACGGTCACCCGGGCGTTCACCGGCCGCCCGGCGCGGGCGCTGCGCAACGACTTCACCGACCGGTTCGGGCCGTACGCGCCCGCCGCCTACCCGGACGTGCACTACCTGACCCAGCCGCTGCGCGCGGCGGCGGCCGGGCGCGGTGACGCGCAGGGGATGCACCTGTGGGCGGGGACGGGCCACCGGGCGGCGCGCGGCGGCCCGGCGGCGCGGCTGGTCACGGAGCTGTGGGAGCGGGGGGCCCGGGGGGGGTGGCCGGGGGCCCCCCCCCCCGACCCCGCCCCCGCACCCCAAGCCCACAGCCGAAGACCCACGGATCCAACCGCACCAATAACCCCACCCCCGTCCGCAGCGCGATCCGCGCCATCAGCGCCCCCAACAGCCCGTAACAT
>NZ_JBHVRK010000026.1:72701-103482 GCF_042885845.1 Kitasatospora sp. NPDC058032
AACATAATCTTCTTTGTTTTGGGGGGTTTTTTTTTTTTTATAGGGGGGGGGGGGGGGGGGGGGGGGGGGGGCGGGGGGGGGGCCCCCCGGCCCCCCCGCTCGACCGTCCCGCTCAGCCGAGCAGGTCGGCCATCCAGGCCTCGATGGCCGGCACCGTGCGGGGCAGCGCGCCGGACATCAGGCGCGCGCCGTCGGCGGTGATGACGAGGTCGTCCTCGATCCGGATGCCGAGGCCGCGCAGCTCGGCCGGCAGCGTCTCGTCGTCGGGCTGGAGGTAGAGGCCGGGCTCGACGGTGAGCACGTGGCCCTCCTCCAGGACGCCGTCCAGGTACGTCTCGGCGCGGGCCCGGGCGCAGTCGTGGACGTCCAGGCCGAGCATGTGGCCGGTGCCGCAGAGCGTGTAGCGGCGGTAGAGGCCGCTGTCGTCGGCGAGCGCCTCCTCCGCGCTGACCGGCAGGATGCCCCAGTCGGCGAGGCCCTCGGCGATGACCCGGGCGGCCGCGCTGTGGAAGTCGCGGAAGCGGGCGCCGGGGCGCAGCGCGTCGATGCCGGCCTGCTGGGCGGCGAGCACCAGCTCGTAGGCCTGCCGCTGGACGGGGGTGAAGGTGCCGCTGAGCGGCAGGGTGCGGGTGATGTCGGCGGTGTAGAGGGTGTCGGTCTCCACACCGGCGTCGAGCAGCAGCAGGGCGTTGGGGTCGAGGGCGCCGTCGTTGCGGATCCAGTGCAGGACGCAGGCGTGGGCGCCGGTGGCGGCGATGGTCTCGTAGCCGATGCCGTTGCCCTCGGCGCGGGCGCGCAGGTTGAACACGCCCTCGATCCAGCGCTCGCCGCGGTGGTGGCGCAGCGCGGTGGGCAGGGCGCGCACGACGTCCTCGAAGCCGAGCACGGTGTGGTCGACGGACAGCTGGAGCTGCTCGACCTCCCAGGCGTCCTTGACCAGGCGCAGCTCGGACAGCACGGCGGCGAACAGGCCGTCGCCCTGGACGAGCTCGGGGGCGCCGGGGCGGTTGGTGGCGCCGTCGAGCGCGGGGTCGACGCCGGTGAGGACGCGGGTGGCGGGCTGCGGGCCGGTGAGCAGCTTGTCCAGCTCGTCGAGGTGCTCGACGCGCACGCCGGTGAGCCGGGCGGCCTCGTCGAGGTCGGGGCGGCGGCCGACCCAGAACTCGCCGTAGCGGCGGTCGCGGAAGAACTCGGCGCCGCGCACCGGGTCGCCGCCGCGCGGGGAGCGCGGGCGCAGGTAGAGGACGGGCTCGTGGCCGTCGGGGCCGGTGGGCTCCAGGACGAGGACGTGGCCGACCTGGTCCTCGCCGGTGAGGCCGGTGAGCCAGGCGTAGGCGCTGTGCGGGCGGAAGCGGTAGTCGACGTCGTTGCTGCGGACCTTGAGCTGGCCGGCCGGGACGATCAGGCGCTCGCCGGGGAAGGCGGCGGACAGGCGGCTGCGGCGGCCGGGGGTCACGGCGTACCCGGGGACGCGGTCCTCGGCGGGGAGCGGCGTGGCCGCCCAGGAGGTGCCCATGAAGGCGTTGAGGGCGGCCGAGACGGGGAGGTCGTGGCTTCCGGTGTTGAGGCCGGTCTGACGGAAGGTCACCGGGTGGCTCCTAAGCGGGTGGTGCGGATGAGGGGGAGGTGGGGGGCTGCACGGACACATCTCGGTAACGGGCGGCGTCACCTCTTGTGCAGTGCAATTTCACATTACTATGTTACGGGTCACACCGCGGAGCGGCTAGACCCCCTGAGGTCGCCCTCCACGGCTGGTCCCGGATCCACCCCCGGGGCGGACGACGGGCCTTCACGGCGGCCCCCCACTGCGGAGATCAGATATGAACAGGCGTACCCAGACCGCCATCGCGGCGGCCATCGCGGCGGCACTCTCCCTCGGTCTCGCGGCCTGCGGCGACAAGGACAAGAGCGACACCTCGGACGGCGGCACCGCCGCCTCCACCAAGGCCCCGGGTGCCGCGGCCGGCTCGGTCGTCGGCGGTACGCCGGTCAAGGGCGGCACCCTGCACGTCCTCACCAACCAGGACTTCGCGCACCTCGACCCGGCCCGCAACTGGGTGCTGCCGACCATGGACTTCGGTACCCGGCTGCTCTACCGCACCCTGGTCACCTTCAAGGCCGAGCCGGGCCCCGCCGGCAGCGAGATCGTCCCGGACCTCGCCACCGACGTCGGCCGCCCCTCCGACGGCGGCAAGACCTGGACCTTCACCCTGAAGGACGGCGTCAAGTACGAGGACGGCACCCCGATCAAGTCGGCCGACATCAAGTACAACGTCGAGCGCTCGTTCGCCGCGGACCTCACCGGTGGCCCCGACTACGCCGCGCAGTACCTGGCCGGCGGCGAGAACTACAAGGGCCCGCTGACCGGCGAGCACCTGCCGAGCATCGAGACGCCGGACGACAAGACCATCGTCTTCCACCTCAAGCGCCCGGTCGCCGAGTTCTCCTACACCGCGACGCTGCCCACCTTCGCGCCGGTTCCGCAGTCCCAGGAGAAGGGCACCCAGTACGACCAGCGGCCGTTCTCCTCCGGCCCGTACAAGATCGACACCTATGACCGCGGCAAGCAGCTGGTGCTGGTCCGCAACAGCAACTGGGACACCTCCACCGACACCGTCCGCAAGGCCTACCCGGACAAGATCGTGGTCACCCAGGGCATCAAGGGCGGCCAGGCCGACGACCGGATCATCGCCAGCGACGGCGCCGACGCCAACGCGATCGAGATGCCGTGGATGCGCCCCGAGTCGGTGCCGAAGGTGCTGCCCAAGGAGGACGTCAAGTCCCGCATGATCGCCGAGGTGACCGGCTGTACCGACAGCCTCTACCTCAACACCGCCAAGGCGCCGTTCGACGACCCGAAGGTCCGCGAGGCGATGATGTGGGCGGTCGACCGCGAGGCCCAGGTCACCGCGTTCGGCGGCCCGACGATGGCCGACGTCGCCACCACCTACCTGCCGCCGTCGCTGGCCGGCGGCGCCAAGGGCGACCCGCTGAAGGTCCCCGCCGCCGGTGACCCGGAGAAGGCGAAGGCGATGCTGAAGGAGGCCGGCAAGACCGACCTCAAGCTCCAGATCACCGTCTCGCTCGGTGACAAGCTGCGCGCCGAGGCCATCCAGCAGTCGCTCTCCAAGGCCGGCATCCAGGTCACCGTCAACACGGTCGACCCGTCCGCCTTCGCCGACACCATCGGCGACACCAAGAACGCCCCCGAGCTGCTGATCCAGGGCTGGTGCCCGGACTACCCGTCCGGCTCGACCTTCGCCCCGTTCCTGTTCGACGGCCGGACGATCAAGGAGAAGGGCAACCAGGGCAACTACAGCCAGTTCAAGGACCAGGCCACGATGGACGAGATGGACCGCATCGCGGGCCTGACGGACGTCGCGGAGGCCAACAAGGCCTGGCAGAAGCTGGACGAGGACATCATGAAGAAGGCCCCGGCCGTCCCGCTGATGTGGGAGCGCCGCCCGCTCCTGGTCGGCACCAACGTGGCCGGCGCGTTCGGCAACTCCGGCTACGCCGGGATGCTCGACATGGCCGTCATCGGCCTCAAGGACCCCTCGAAGAACCAGGGCTGAGGGGCCGTCGCCAGATGAGTACTACCACTGAGCCCGCCGCCGCGCCCGTCGCGGCGGCGGGCCCCGCGAAGCCCTCCGGGCGCGGGCCCTGGCGGCTGGTCTGGGACCAGCTGTGGGCCAAGGGCTCGGCCCGGTTCGGGCTGATCACCGTCGCCCTCCTGATCCTGATGGCGGTGCTGGCCGGCCCGCTGAGCTCGCTCGGCGGCTGGACCCCCGAGGAGTTCGACAAGCGCGCCGTGGACGCCTACCTGGGCGGCCTGCCCAAGGGCGACTTCGGCGGCATGGGGGCGCGGCACTGGTTCGGCGTCGAGCCGGTCACCGGCCGCGACCTGTTCGCCCGGGTCCTGCACGGCGGCCAGGTGTCGCTGCTGATCGCCTTCACCGCCACCGCCCTCGTCGTGATCGCCGGCACCCTGGCCGGCATCGCGGCCGGCTACTTCGGTGGCCGCGTCGACGGCGTGCTGTCCCGGCTGATGGACCTCACGATGTCCTTCCCGTCGCTGATCTTCATGATCGCGATGATGTCGGTGGCCAAGGACGTCAACCGGATCCTGCTGATGACCACGGTGATCGGCCTGTTCGGCTGGCCCGGCATCGCCCGCGTGGTCCGCGGCCAGACCCTGTCGCTCAAGCACCGCGAGTACGTCGAGGCGGCCAAGGTCGGCGGCGCCCGCTCCTGGCGCATCCTCACCCGGGAGATCCTGCCGAACGTCTCCGGCCCGATCATCGCGTACACCACGCTGCTGATCCCCGGCATGATCGCCACCGAGGCCGCGCTCTCCTACCTCGGTGTCGGCGTCCGCCCGCCGACGGCCTCCTGGGGCCAGATGATCGCCGAGTCGATCGTCCACTACGAGACCGACCCGACGTACTTCATGATCCCGACGGTCTTCCTCTTCATCGCCGTGCTCGCGTTCACGCTGCTCGGTGACGCGCTGCGCGACATCCTCGACCCGAAGGGGGGCCGGTCGTGATCCTGTACCTCGGCCGCCGGCTGATCGGCGTGGTCGGCATCATGCTGGCCATCTGCGCCATCACCTTCACCATCTTCTACCTGCTGCCCAACGACCCGGCGGCGGCCGCCTGCGGCAAGACCTGCAGCCCCGAGCGGCTCGCCGAGGTCAAGGCGGCGATGGGCCTGGACAAGCCCATCTGGGCGCAGTTCGGCGCCTACCTGACCGGCATCGTGGCCGGCCGCGACTACGGCACCGGCCCCAGCGCCGTCCACTGCGGCTTCCCCTGCCTCGGCTACTCCTACGAGTACTCGCTGCCGGTCTGGGACCTGCTCGTCGACCGCCTGCCGGTCTCCGTCTCGCTCGCCCTCGGCGCGGCCGTGCTCTGGCTGGTCCTCGGCCTCGGCGCGGGCGTCTCCTCGGCGCTGCGCAAGGGCAAGCCGACCGACAAGATCCTGATGGTGCTCTCGGTCGGCACCGCCTCGCTGCCCGTCTACTTCACCTCGATCATGCTGATCTGGGGCGTCGTGCGCAGCGCGGGCCTGCTGCCCTACCCCTCGTACCACAAGTTCACCGACAACCCGCTCGAGTGGGGCTCCAACCTGCTGCTGCCCTGGATCGCGCTGGCCCTGCTGTACGCGGCCCAGTACGCGCGGCAGAGCCGCAACTCGATGATCGAGGCGATGGCCGAGCCGTACATCCGCACCGCCCGCGCCAAGGGCATGCCGTCCCGCACGGTCACCGTCAAGCACGGGCTGCGCTCGGGCATGACGCCGATCCTCACCATCTTCGGCATGGACCTCGGCGGCCTGCTCGCCGGCGCCGTCATCACCGAGTCCATCTTCGGTCTGCCCGGCATCGGACGCCTCTTCTACGACGGCCTGCTCCGCTCCGACCAGCCCGTCATCCTCGGTGTCACGCTGCTCGCGGCCTTCTTCATCGTGGTCGCGAACCTGCTGGTCGACGTGCTCTACGCATTCGTCGACCCGAGAGTGAGGTACTGATGACGGCCCTTCTGGAGGTCGAAGACCTCAAGGTCTCCTTCAACACCCCGCGCGGCACCGTCCGGGCCGTGGACGGCATCAACTTCACCGTCGAGGCCGGGAGGACCCTCGGCCTGGTCGGTGAGTCGGGCAGCGGCAAGTCTGTCACCTCGCTCGCCGTCATGGGCCTGCACCGCGGTGCCGAGGTCGGCGGCTCGATCCGGCTGCACGGCCAGGAGCTCAACGGCCTCGGCGAGAAGGCCCTCGGCGCCGTCCGGGGCCGGCGGATCGCGATGATCTTCCAGGACCCGCTGTCCAGCCTGCACCCCTTCTACACCGTCGGGGAGCAGATCGCCGAGCACTACCGGGTGCACTTCAAGGCGTCCCGCAAGGCCGGGCGGCAGCGCGCGATCGAGATGCTCGCCGAGGTGGGCATCCCCGAGCCGGCCCGCCGGGTCGACGAGTACCCGCACCAGTTCTCCGGCGGCATGCGCCAGCGCGTGATGATCGCGATGGGGCTCGCCTGCGAACCCGAACTGCTGATCGCCGACGAGCCGACCACCGCGCTCGACGTCACCGTCCAGGCCCAGATCCTCGAGCTGATCGCCCGGATCCAGCAGGAGCGCGGCCTCGGCGTCGTGATGATCACCCACGACCTGGGCGTGGTCGCCCGGGTCGCCCACGAGGTGCTCGTCATGTACGGCGGCCGAGCCGCCGAACAGGCGTCGGTGGACCGGCTGTTCGCCGCCCCCGTGCACCCCTACACCCGAGGGCTGCTCGACTCGCTGCCCCGCCTGGACGACACCGACGACGCCCCGCTGCGGGCCATCCCCGGCAGTCCGCCGTCGCTGATCGCCCCCGCCCCCGGCTGCTCCTTCGCCCCGCGCTGCGCCCGCACCACCGCCGCCACCGCCGAGGAACACGCCCGCTGCCTGTCCGAGCGCCCGCAGTTCGGTCCGCTCTCGCCCGGCCACCAGGCCGCCTGCCACCTGCCGCTGGTGCCGGAAGGAGCCCTGGGATGACCGCGACGACCGATTCGGCCCAGCCCCTGCTGTCCGTCCGGGACCTGGTGAAGACCTTCCCCGGACGCCGTTCGCGCACCGGCAAGGCCGGCGCCCCGATCCGCGCGGTGGACGGGGTGAGCTTCGACGTCGGCGCCGGCGAGACCCTCGGCCTGGTCGGCGAGTCCGGTTGCGGGAAGTCCACCACCGGGCGCATGATCGTCCGGCTGAGCGACCCGACCTCCGGAACCGTCACCTTCGACGGCACCGAGATCGGCGGCCTGAGCCAGGCCCAGCTGCGCCCGCACCGCAAGCACCTGCAGATGGTGTTCCAGGACCCGTACTCCTCGCTCAACCCCCGCCAGACGGTGGCCCGGATCATCTCCGAGCCGCTGCTGGTCCAGGGCACCGGCGCGGCCGACGCCCGCAAGCGGGCCGCCGAGCTGATGGAGCTGGTCGGCCTCATCCCCGAGCACCTGGACCGCTACCCGCACGAGTTCTCCGGCGGCCAGGCCCAGCGCATCGGCATCGCCCGCTCGCTGGCCACCTCGCCCCGGCTGGTGGTCGCCGACGAGCCGGTCTCCGCGCTGGACGTCTCCATCCAGGCCCAGGTGGTCAACCTGATGGAGCGGCTCCAGGACGAGCTCGGGCTGGCGTACATCTTCATCGCGCACGACCTCTCGGTGGTCAAGCGGGTCTGCGACCGGGTCGCGGTGATGTACCTCGGCCGGATCGTCGAGATCGGCGACAAGCACCAGGTGTACGGCAACCCCGCGCACCCGTACACCAAGGCGCTGCTCTCCGCGGTGCCGCTGCCGGACCCGGCGGCGGAACGGGAGCGCGAGCGGATCGTGCTGCTCGGCGACCCGCCGAGCCCGGCCGACCCGCCGTCCGGGTGCAGCTTCCACCCGCGCTGCCCGAAGGCCCAGGAGATCTGCCGCACCGAGCGTCCGCTGCTGCAGATCGCCGGGCCGGGCGGCCGTGAGGCGGCCTGCCACTTCCCGGAGAACTGAGCCGGGACACGGTCTCGCGGCCGCGAGCGCCCGCCGATGGGCGCGCTCCCGGCCGCGGTTCGACCGCCGTACCGTCCGGCCACCCCCACGACGGGCGGTACGGCACCACCCGCGCGCGGAGCACCGTCTCCGCGCGCCCCACAGAACGCCCGGTCGGGCGCGGCGGGGAGCCTGATGAGGGCCGCGTCCGACCGGGTCCACCCGGCCACCTCCTGTGGCCGGGTGCGCCGGGCCTGCCGGACCGACCTGGGTCGTCGGTTCCGGCGGGCCCTTCGGCGTTCGCGGACCCGGTGTTCAGGGCCCCGGCGTCCACGGCTTCGGCGTCCACGGCCCCCGGTGCGCACGGCCTCAGCCGGGGGCGGGGCCGGACTCCTCGGAGGGCAGCCGGCGCGGGCCGGGCCCGTCGGCGGCGAGCGCGTCCCGCGGGTTGAGCACCCGGCAGCGGCGCAGCGAGAGGCAGCCGCAGCCGATGCAGCCGGTCAGTTCGCTCTCCAGTCGCTCGATCTCCCGGCGCCGGGCCGCGAGCAGCGCCGCCCAGCGGCGCGAGATCCGCTCCCAGTCCCGCTTGTCCGGCATCCGGTCGGCGGGCAGCCCGGCGAACACCTCGGCCACCTCGGCCAGCGGGATGCCGAGCCGCTTGGCGACCAGGATCAGCGAGAGCCGGCGCAGCACGTGCCGGTGGTAGCGGCGCTGGTTGCCGGAGGTCCGTTCGGAGGCGATCAGCCCCTGGTCCTCGTAGAACCGCACGGCGGAGGCGGCCACACCGGCCCGCCGGGCGACCTCGCCGACGGTCAGCAGATCGGCCGGGCGGGGTCGGGGCTCCGGGCCCGCCGGGAGGTCCGCGGCGCCGTCCATGAGCCTCCTTGACTTCAAGTTCTCTTGAGCTACTAGCGTACCGAAGCGTGACCGAATCCTCGCCCGCCCAGACCGCCTCCACCCCCTCCGACCAGGGACGTCACCCTCCGGACACGGGGCCGCCGGCCTCCTCCGGCGGCTGGGGCGAACTGTTCTCCCGGCAGTTCGCCGCCCAGGCCTCGATCCTCGCCGGCGGTGTCGCCCTGTACGCGATGAACCTCTACTTCACCGCCGCCCTGCTGCCCTCGATCGTCGAGGACATCGGCGGCGCCCGCTACTACGCGTGGGTGGCGACCGGCTTCCTGATCTCCGCGGTGATCTCCGCGATGCTGGTCAGCCGGCTGCTGGCCCGGCTCGGGCCCTCGCGCGCCTATCTGGCCGGGTTCCTGGTGTTCGCCGGCGGCGCCGGGCTGACCGCGGCCAGTCCGTCGATCGAGGTGCTGATCGCCGGCCGGGTCGTCCAGGGCCTGGGCGGCGGGCTGATGGCCGGCCTCGGTTACGCGGTGATCCGCACCGCGCTGCCGGAGCGGCTGTGGACCAGGGCGGCCGGGCTGGTGTCGGCGATGTGGGGCGTCGGCACGCTGGTCGGCCCCTCGCTGGGCGGTCTCTTCGCCGAACTGGGCCTGTGGCGCGGGGCCTATCTGCTGCTGCTGACGGCGGCCGTGGTGCTGGCGGTGCTGGCCCGGCGCTCGCTGCCCGGGCCGTCCGGGCCGGGGCGGGCGACCGAGCCGCTGCCGCTGGCCTCGCTGCTGCTGCTGACCCTGGCGGCGGCCACCTTCAGCATCAGTTCGACCGTGCCGCGCGGCTGGGCGACGGTGCTCTGCATCGTGCTGGGCCTGGCGCTGCTGGCCGGCTTCGTGCTGGCCGAGCGCGGCGGCGCGGCGACCGTCCTGCCGAAGCACACCTACCGGCGCGGCAACCACCTGAAGTGGATCTACCTGACCGTCGCGGTGTACTGCACGGGTGTGATGACCGAGACCTTCATCCCGCTGTTCGGCCAGGAGCTGGGCGGGCTGAGCCCGCTGGCGGCCGGGTTCCTGGGGGCGACGGTGTCGGTGGGCTGGACGTCCGCGCAGCTGTTCAGCGTCAACATGGGCTCGGAGCGGGCCCGGGAGCTGGCGATCCGGTGCGGCCCGGCGGTGCTGACGGCGGGCCTGCTGGCGTACGGGCTGCTGCAGACGGGCTCGGCCTCCGGCGGGCGGGTGCTGCTGTGGGCGCTGGTGCTGGTCGCGGGCGGGACGGGCATCGGCATCGCCTTCCCGCACCTGAGCGTCACGGCGATGCGCAGCACGGACGACGAGGCGGAGGGCGCCAAGGCGGCGGCCGGCCTCAACACCACCCAGCTGATCGCCTTCTCGGTGAGCTCGGCGCTGGCCGGGACGCTGGTGAGCATCGGCGGGGACTCCACGCTGGACGGCGCCCGGTACATGGTGTTCGGGCTCGGCGCGCTGACCGTGTTCGGCACCGTCACGGCCGCGATGAGCCTGCGGCGGGGGCGCGCGGAGGCGCGCTGAGCGGCAAGCGCGACCGCCCCGGCCCTCCGTGGGGGAGGACCGGGGCGGCCGTTTCTTCCGTGGTACCTGTCTTCCACGGGAGACCCGGTGCTCAGGACACCGGGGGTACTGGGTGCGTCAGAACGCGCGGGTCAGGAGGCCGGGCCCACCCGGACGGTGGTGATCCGCCCGCCCTGGGCCTCGCGGACCACCTCGATCTTGGTGTTGGTGTCCGGGACGTTCACCGCGAGCTGCGGGGTGGCCGGGTCCCGGTAGACGCCGCTGTGGTCGTTGAAGACCGGAACGGCGGGCTTGGACTCGATCCGCACCGGGACGCCCGCCTTGTGCAGGGTGAACGCGGTGGTCGGCTTGAGCGAGAAGGTCGCGTCGTAGGTCTGCGCCCGGCCGTTGACCAGGGTGCCGTCGGCGAACCGGACCGGCGTCGGGCGGGCGTCGATCGGCAGGATCTCGCCGCCGCCCAGGTGGTCCTTGGTGTTGTTGTCGCCGTAGGCGGTGTCCCAGAGCCAGATGAGCACGCCCTCCTGGTACGGGTAGTTGTCGACGATGTCCTTCTTGCCGTCGACGCCGGAGTAGCCGAAGTTGTACGGCCCGGTCTTCAGGAACTCGCCGTAGCCGGTGTAGCGGCGGTTCTCCACCAGGTAGGCGCGCGGGTGCTGCTTGACGTAGGTGCGGCCGGTGACGATGGTGAAGCCGGTGCTGACCCAGTCGGCCGTGCCGTTCTCGGCGCCGTCGGCGAACAGCTCGGTGCCGCCGGCGGTGATCTTCACCGCGTCGACCAGGACGCCCTTGCCGTGGGTGTTGCCGTCCGAGGTGACGTGGAAGCGCAGCCGGACGTTCTTCCCGGCGTAGCCGTCCAGCGGGATGTGCAGCTGCCGGTAGGCGCCGGAAGTGCCGCTCAGGCCGGGGACGTTGGCGCTGGTGTTGCCGATCGGGGCGCCGTCCACGGTGCCGGGCAGGGCCGTCCAGCGCTTGCCGCCGTCGGTGGAGGCCTCGACGGTCAGGAAGTCGTAGTCCTGCTCGATGTCGTACCAGACGGCGGCGTCGAGCGCGGCCGGGCCGGTGACCGCGGTGAGGTCGACGTCGCGGGCCAGCGCGTTGTCCAGGTTGTCGCCGGTCTGGCTCCACCACTGCTTGCCGCCCTCGCGCGGGTCGGCGAGGTCGGTGCTGGTGGTGCTGTCCGGCAGGTGGACCAGGACGGCCTGTGCCTGGTCGGTGTTGTAGCCGCTGACGCCGAGGGCGTGGCTGGAGCGGGTGGCGGCCTGCGCCTCGTCGTAGTTGAGCCAGCCGAACTGGAGCTTGCTCCAGGCGTCGAGGTCGCCGGGGTAGGCGCCGGTGGTGTTGCGGCCCTTGCCGAGGTAGGAGCCCGAGGACATCAGCGACCAGAAGTTGACGCTGTTGTCGCCGCCGGTGGTGCTGTAGAGGTCGGGCAGGCCGAGGTTGTGGCCGAACTCGTGGGCGAACAGGCCGACGCCGCTGTTCTCGCCCGCCTGGACGTAGTCGTAGACGTACAGGCCGGTGTCGCCGACCGGTGCGCCGCCGATCTTGTTGCCCTCCGGGCCGGTCTGGCCGGTCGGGTCCGGGAAGGTCCAGCTGCGGTGCGCCCACAGCGCGTCGGCGCCCTGGGTGCCGCCGCCCCAGGTCTCGTCGACGCCCGCGTGCACCACGATGACGTTGTCGAGGTAGCCGTCGGGCTGGGCGAACTCGCCGTTCTTGTCGTGGTCGTAGCGGTCGTAGACGTCGTACTGGGCCAGCTCGGCCTTGACGTCGGCGGCCGTGCGGCCCTTGGCGATCTCGCCGTCGTACCAGGCCTTGACGGCGTCCCGGATGAACTCCTGGCCCTGGGTCCAGGCGCCGGAGCCCTGCGGGCCCTTGTTGGAGCCGTAGCGGGCCTCGTTCCAGGGCACGGTGACCCAGTCGCTGACGGTGCCCTCGACGTCGTAGCGGCCGGAGGACTGGGTGCGGTAGTAGTTGCGCATCGAGACCGCGCCGGGCGTGTCGTCGAAGAACATCTTCTGGTAGTACTGCCGGTTGAAGTCCTGGCTCCAGAGCGTGTGGTTGTCGCCCTTGCCCGGCTTGGGGATGCTGTTGTGCTGCGGCCCGGGCGTGCCCGCGTAGCGCGGCTGGCCGTTGTAGAGGGTGGAGTTGTCCACCTGGTCGCCGAACTGGGCGAGGATGACGAAGACCTTGTCCTTGCGCTGCTGCGCGAGCTGGACGTAGTCGTTGCCGACCCGCACCTTGGCGGGCGCCCGGCGGTCGGTGGTCTTCGCCACGGCGCCCTTGTTGACCTGCTCCAGCGCCTTGGTGCGCAGCGACTGGCGCTCGCGCTCCTGCGGGGCGAGCGGGGCGGGCGGGGCTTCGAGGCCGCCGGCCTCGGCGCCCGTGCCGCTCTCGGCGGTGAGGGCGGGCGTGGGGGAGGGGGTGGCGGCCTGGGCGGTGGTGGACCCGAGGAGGGTCGCCGCTATCGCACTCGTGGTGAGCGCGGCCGCGAACGCCGCGGACAGTCTGCGCAACTGACCGGTCCTTTCCGGACGGGGGTGGTCGGGTGAGCGCAGGTAATATTTCACATGTCATGGGTCACACGGAAGGGCTTCGGGCGAGCCCTCGGTGCGCGAACGCGAGAGCGCCGCACGGCCCGGACGGGGGCCGTGCGGCGCTCGGGGGCCGTGGAGGGTCGGCCGGTCGTGTGCTCCGGTGCGACGCCGACCGGCGCCGGCACGCCGGACACCAGCCCCGGGGCGGTTCCGGCGCCCGCCCCGGGGCTGCTTCGGCACTCGGCCGCGGATCAGCCCAGGGAGGCCCGCAGGAAGGCGAGTTCGGCCTGCGCCAGCTGCTCGTTCACGCCGCCCGGGGTCATGTGGGTGACGCCGGGCAGGGCCAGCAGGCTGTGCGGGCGGCCGGCCCGGGTGAGCGCCTGGGAGAGCAGCAGGGTGTGCGAGGGGTGCACGTTGTCGTCGGCCAGGCCGTGGATCAGCAGCAGCGGACGGGTCAGTGACGGTGCGTCGTCCACCAGGCAGTCGGCCGCGTAGCCCTCCGGGTTCTCCTGGGGCAGGCCGAGGTAGCGCTCGGTGTACGCGGTGTCGTAGAGCCGGAAGTCGGTGGGCGGGGCGCCCGCGCAGGCCGCGTGGAAGACGTCCGGGCGGCGCAGCACGGCCATCGCCGCGAAGTAGCCGCCGTAGGACCAGCCGCGCACGCCGACCCGGCCGAGGTCGAGGTCGGGGTGCTCGGCGCCGAGCGCGAGCAGCGCGTCCACCTGGTCCTCCAGCGCGACCTCGGAGAACCGGCGGAAGATCGTCCGGGAGAAGTCGGGGGAGACGAACGGGGTGCCGCCGTTGTCGACGGTGACCACCGCGAAGCCCTGGTCGGCCCACCACTGCTTGAGCTGCCAGCGGCGCGGCTCGTTGGCCACCGCCTGGTAGCCGGGGCCGCCGTAGACGTCGAGCAGGACCGGCAGCTGCCGGCCGGCGACGTGTCCGCGCGGGTAGACCACGGCACTGGGCAGCGAGCGCGCGGTGACCCGGGCCAGCCGCGGCCGCACCCGGTAGGGCAGCGCGGCGGCGCGGTCCGTCAGGGCGGTCACGCCCTGCGGGGTGAGGGCCTCGCGGCGCACGCCGTCCTGGTCGGCCGAGGTGAGCAGCAGGGTGTCGCCGGCGGCCAGCGCGCTGTGCACGCCGGGGCCCTCGGAGATCCGCTCGGGGGCGCCGCCGTCGGGGTCGACGAGGTGGACGTGCTGGTCGAACGGGTCGCCCTCGCCGGTCTCGCAGAGCAGCTTGCCGCGCAGCCGGCCGACCACCCGGCGGATCTGCAGGCCGTCGGTGTCCAGCGGCTTGCCGTCCAGGGCCAGGCCGCGGGTGCCGGGGGTGTCGTGGACGGTGAGCAGCCGGCCGTCGTCCAGCCGGGCGGGGGTGCCGGGCAGGTCGTCGACCCAGAACTCGTCGGTGGTGCGGGAGAGTTCGACGGTGTTGCCGGTGGCCGGGTCGGCGCTCAGCAGCAGCACGTTCTGCTGCAGCCGGTCGGCGACGGTGAGCAGCAGCTCGTCGTCGCCGGCCCATTCGGCGGCGCACAGGTAGGGGAAGGCGACGGTGTCCCAGTCGAGTTCGACCCGGGTGCCGTCCAGGCCGAGCACCCAGAGCCGGACGTCGGCGTTGGCGCCGCCGGCCTGCGGGTAGGCGAACTGCTCGGGGGCCTGCTCGGGGTGGGCCGGGTCGGCGAAGTGGCGCGGCGGGACGGCGGACTCGTCCACCCGGGCGGCGAGCACGGCGGTGCCGTCCGGGCGCCACCAGTGGCCGCGGTGGCGGCCCAGCTCCTCGGCGGCGGCGAACTCGGCGACGCCCCAGCGGGCGCCGTCGTCCGGGCTCAGCCGCTGGCGGCCGGGCACGTCGGCCGAGGCGACGTAGAGCGCGTCGTCGGCGACGTAGGCGACGAGCTCGCCGGTCGCGTTCGGGCGGGGGTCGAAGGCCGGGCCGGCGGTGGGGAGCTCGGTGGTGCGGCCGGTGGCGGTCTCGGTGCGGAAGAGCCGGCCGTCCAGGGCGAACACGGCGACGGCGAGGTCGGGGGTGGCGGCGTAGGTGCCGATGCCGGCCGCGGTGAGCCGGCTGCGCTCGCGCAGCCGTCGCTCGACGGGCGGAAGGTCGGAGGTGGCGCCGGTGCGGCCGGGGGCGAGGGCGGTGGGGTCGGCGACCTCGCGCTCCTCGCCGGTGGCGAGGTCGAGGAGGTGGAGCCGGTCGAACGCGTCCTCGGGGCCACTGGAGCGCAGCAGCAGCAGGCGGGTACCGTCCTGGTTGAGCGAGATCGCTCGCGGGGCACCGAAGCTGAAGCGGCCGGTCCGGGCGCTGAGGGAGAGGTAGGAGTCGGTGATGGTCACCGCCCGATGGTCGCCGCGGGACCGGCTCGCCGACCAGTGGAACGACATGTGAAATGTCACACATCACGTGATCCAGGTAACAGGAGGAACGCAGTGACCGAGACCCCGCAGGCCCTCGCACCCCCCGAGCCACTGCCCGGAACCGAGGCGCTGTTCTCGCTGGACCCGGCGGTGATCCACCTCAACCACGGCTCCTTCGGCGCCCTCCCCGTCCCGGTCCAGGACCTCCAGCGCCGGCTGCACCGGGAGCAGGAGGCCGACCCGGACGGCTTCTTCGCCGACCTGCCCGAGCGGGTCGGCGCCGCCCGCGCCCGGATCGCCGCCGCCCTCGGCACCGAGCCCGAACTGCTCGCCCTGGTGCCCAACGTCACCGACGCGATCGCCGTCACCCTGGCCAACGTGCCGCTCGCCGCCGGGGACCACGTCCTGGTCACCGACCACGGCTACGGCACCGTCACCGAAGCCGTCCGCCGGCGCGCCGAGGACGCCGGGGCCGAGCTGCGCACCGTGCGGCTGCCGCTGGACCTGCCCGACGGGGACGCGGTGCGCGAGGCGGTGCTGGCGGCGGTGACCGACCGCACCGCGCTCGCCGTCCTGGACGGCATCACCTCGCCGACCGCCCGCCGGATCGCCACCCCCGACCTGCTGCGCGCCCTGCGCGGGCGCGGCGTGACCACCGTGGTGGACGCCGCGCACGAGCCCGGCATGCTGGCGGGCCCGGTCCCGGCGGAGGCCGACTTCTGGTTCGGCAACCTGCACAAGTGGGCCTTCGCCCCGCGGGCCACCGGTGTCCTGGTGGTCCGCCCGGAGTGGGCCGGCAAGATCCGCCCGCTGATCCTCTCCTGGGAGGACCACCAGGGCTACCCGGCCTCCGTCGAGTGGCGCGGCACCCTGGACTACACGCCCTACCTGGCCGCCCCGGCGGGTCTGGACGTACTGGAGGCCTTCGGCCCGGGAGCGGTGCGCGCGCACAACGAGCAGCTGGTCGGGTACGGCGCCGCGCTGGTCGCCGCTCGCACCGGGCTGGCGCCGCTGCCGTCCTCGGCGGGGCTGTCGATGCGCGCGCTGCGGCTGCCGCCCGGGGTCGCCGAGACGCTGCCGCAGGCGCAGGAGCTGATGGCCGCGATGTGGCGGCGGCACGCCGTGCGGACGGTGGCGCGCCCCTGGCCGGGCGGCGGGGTGCTGCGGCTGTGCGGGCAGCTGTACAACCGGGCGCCGGAGTACGGGGTGCTGGCGGACGGGCTGGCCGGGCTGCTCGGGTAGCCCGGCGCCGGGCGCCCGCTGCCCGCCCGCCCGGCTCAGTCGGCGGCGGCGCGCAGCTCGGCGAGCAGCACGTGCTGGTCGGCGATGAGCCCGGTGAGGATCCGCCGCGCCGCCCGCAGCAGGTCGGCGACGTCCCCGCCGGCCAGCGCGTACACCACCGTGCTGCCCTCCCGGGTGGCGGTGACGATGCCGGACCGGCGCAGCACCGCGAGCTGCTGCGAGAGGCGGGAGGGCTCGACCTCCAGCGCCGCCAGCAGCTCGCGCACCGGCGTCGGTCCGGCCTGCAGAAGCTCCAGGACCCGGATCCGGACGGGATGGCCGAGCATCCGGAAGAACTCGGCCTTGGCCTGGTAGAGCACGACCGCCACGGCGCTCCCTCCCTGTTCGCCTCACCGGTGCGTCCCCGGCCGTCAGATCTCCAGCGCCGTCTCGATCCGCTTCAGCTGGTGGCGGGCCATCGCGAGGTTGGCGCGGCCGCGGTTGAGCGCGAGGAAGAGGAACAGCCCCCGGCCGCCCTGCGTGGTGAGCGGGCGGAGCAGGTGGTACTGGCTGGTCAGGGAGACCAGGATGTCCTCGATCTCGTTGTCGAGCAGGTTGAGGTGCTCCATCGCCCGCATCTTGGCCCGCACCACGTCGGTGTTGCCCGCCGCGGCGACGTTGAGGTCCAGTTCGCCGCCGTCGCCGAGCGTGCCGAGCGCCATGCCGCTGCCGTAGTCGACCAGGGCGACGCCGATCGCGCCCTCGATCGCCATGGCCTCCTTGAGCGAGGTCTCCAGGTTCGCCATCGTCCGCACCTCCCGTGGGCCCGGTGGGTGTCACCGGGATGTGACACCGAATGTAGGCAGGCCGCACGGCGTGTCACCGTGGATGACCGGAGTCGTTCGAAGCTGGCCGTCCGGTGACCGCTTGCAGACATTTGCAACTATGGATGTGAGAGAGAAGCGATCTCTTCCCCGGGAAAAACGGTGCTATCGATGTCAGCCCCGCCGGGTAACCTCTCGCTGAGATGCGAGATCACACCACCGACCCCCGCGACCCCCGGACGGCGATGAACACCCCTGAGCGCGAGTCCTCCGACGGCCGGGACCCCTCCGACGAGCGGGAACTCAGCCCCGCCGAGGCCTTCGCCGCCTCCCGCCGCCGGGCCAAGGAGCAGGCCACCGCCCTGTACGGCTTCCAGGAGCTCTACGACTTCCCGCTGGACGACTTCCAGCTGGAGGCCTGTCGCGCCCTGGAGGCCGGCGAAGGCGTCCTGGTCGCCGCGCCCACCGGCTCCGGCAAGACCATCGTCGGCGAGTTCGCCGTCCACCTCGCCCTCCAGGGCGGGCGCAAGTGCTTCTACACCACGCCGATCAAGGCGCTGTCCAACCAGAAGTACGGGGACCTCGTCCGGCGCTACGGCGCCGCCAAGGTCGGCCTGCTCACCGGTGACAACACCGTCAACGGCGACGCCCCGGTCGTGGTGATGACCACCGAGGTGCTCCGCAACATGCTGTACGCGGGCTCCAGCACCCTCGACGGCCTCGGCTACGTGGTCATGGACGAGGTCCACTACCTCGCCGACCGCTTCCGCGGCGCCGTCTGGGAGGAGGTCATCATCCACCTCCCCGAGTCCGTCACCCTGGTCTCGCTCTCCGCGACCGTCTCCAACGCCGAGGAGTTCGGCGACTGGCTGGACACCGTCCGCGGCGGCACCCGGGTCATCGTCTCCGAGCACCGGCCCGTCCCGCTCTGGCAGCACGTGATGGCCGGCAACCGGATGTACGACCTGTTCGCCAGCCCCGACCGGGACGGCCGCCCCAAGGGCAACGTGCGCAACCCCGGCAAGGCCGTCAACCCCGAACTGGTCCGCCTCGCCCGCAGCGAGCTCGACCGCAACCCGCGGGACAAGTTCGGCCGCGGCCGCGGCCGTTCCATGCCGAACGGCCGCCCCGGCCGGGTCTGGACCCCGGGCCGGGTCGACGTCATCGACCGGCTCGACGCCGAGGGCCTGCTGCCCGCGATCACCTTCATCTTCAGCCGGGCCGGCTGCGAGGCCGCCGTCCAGCAGTGCCTCTCCTCCGGCCTGCGCCTCAACAAGGACGTCGACCGCGCCCGGGTGCGCGCCCTCGTCGAGGAGCGCTGCGCCGACATCCCCGACGAGGACCTGCACGTCCTCGGCTACTTCGAGTGGCTGGACGGGCTGGAGCGCGGCATCGCCGCCCACCACGCCGGGATGCTGCCCCGGTTCAAGGAGGTGGTCGAGGAGTTGTTCGTCAAGGGACTGGTCAAGGCCGTCTTCGCGACCGAGACCCTGGCCCTGGGCATCAACATGCCCGCGCGCTCCGTCGTCATGGAGAAGCTCGTCAAGTGGAACGGCGAGACCCACGCCGACATCACCCCCGGCGAGTACACCCAGCTCACCGGCCGGGCCGGGCGGCGCGGCATCGACGTCGAGGGCCACGCCGTGGTGCTCTGGCAGCGCGGCCTCGACCCGGAGGCGCTGGCCGGCCTGGCCGGCACCCGCACCTACCCGCTGAAGTCCTCGTTCCGGCCGTCCTACAACATGGCCGTCAACCTGGTCGCCCAGTTCGGCCGGCACCGCTCGCGCGAACTGCTGGAGACCTCCTTCGCGCAGTTCCAGGCCGACCGCTCGGTGGTCGGCATCGCCCGCCAGGTCCAGCGCAACGAGGAGGGCCTGGAGGGCTACCGCGAGTCCATGACCTGCCACCTCGGCGACTTCGAGGAGTACATGTCGCTGCGCCGGCAGCTCAAGGACCGCGAGAACGAGCTCGCCCGCGAGGGCAGCAGCCAGCGCCGCGCCGCCGCCGTCGAGTCCATCGAGCAGCTCAAGCCCGGCGACGTCATCCACGTGCCCACCGGCAAGTTCGCCGGCCTCGCCCTGGTCCTCGACCCCGGCCTGCCGCCCGTCAGCCGCTCGCCGCGCGGCGGCCCGCGCCACCCCGACTACCAGGACGGGCCGCGCCCGGTGGTGCTGACCGCCGAGCGTCAGGTCAAGCGGCTCGCGATGATCGACTTCCCGCACCCGGTCGCCGCGCTGGACCGGCTGCGCATCCCCAAGTCCTTCAACCCGCGCAGCCCGCAGTCCCGCCGCGACCTCGCCTCCGCCCTGCGCACCAAGGCCGGCCACCTGGAGCCCGAGCGGTTCCGGCGCGGCCGCGCGGCCGCCGCCGACGACCCCGAGATCAGCCGGCTGCGCGCGACCCTGCGTCAGCACCCCTGCCACGGCTGCGACCAGCGCGAGGACCACGCCCGCTGGTCCGAGCGCTACCACCGGCTGCACCGCGACACCGAGCTGCTGGAACGCAAGATGCGCTCCCGCACGCACACCATCGCCCGCACCTTCGACCGGGTCTGCGGTCTGCTCACCGACCTCGGCTACCTCAGCGGCGACACCGTCACCGACGACGGCAAGCGGCTCGGCCGGCTCTACGGCGAACTCGACCTGCTCGCATCCGAGTGCATCCGCGAAGGCGTCTGGAGCGGCCTCGCCGCCGCCGAACTCGCCGCCTGCGCCTCCGCGTTGGTGTACGAGGCCCGCCAGTCCGACGACGCCACCGCCCCCCGGGTCCCCGAGGGCGAGGCGAAGACCGCCCTCGGCCAGATGGTCCGCATCTGGGGCCACCTCGACGCCCTGGAGGAGCAGCACCGCATCAACACCGCCGAGGGCGTCGGCCAGCGCGAACCCGACCTCGGCTTCGCCTGGGCCGCCTACCGCTGGGCCCTGGGCCACTCGCTGGACTCCGTCCTGCGCGACGCCGACATGCCGGCCGGCGACTTCGTGCGCTGGACGAAGCAGCTGATCGACGTCCTCGGCCAGATCCAGGACGCCGCCGGCGAGGACGTCGAGCTCCGCAGGACCGCCCGCAAGGCCGTCGACGGCCTCCGCCGCGGCATCATCGCCTACTCCTCCGTCAGCTGACCCACCCCGGCAGAGCCCCGGGCTCCGAGTTCCCTCGGAGCCCGGGGCTCTGCCACGGCCGCTTGCGGCTCGTCGCGCTCAGGTCGGTGGGGGGCCGGCGGCTTCGAGGCGGTGGACGAGGGCGCGCAGGGCGCGGAGTTCGTGGTCGAGGGCCTGGGCGCCGGTGGGGGTGAGGGTGATCCAGGTGCGGGGGCGGCGGCCGGCGTAGCCCTTGTTGACGGCGATCAGGCCGGAGTCCTCCAGGACCTTGAGGTGGCGGGAGAGGTTGCCGTCGGTGAGGCCCAGTTCCTGTTTGAGGAAGGCGAACTCGACGCTCTCGGCCTCGCGGGCGATCGCCAGGATCCCGAGCCGGACCCGCTGGTGGACGGTGTCGTCCAGGGCCAGGGTCGGGTGCCGCTCCTCGGTGTCGTCCGCAACGTTCATGGGGCGACCGTACGGGATCCGTCGGACGGTCGGCGCTCGGCGGTCCACTGGGCCAGGCCGGGAGCCAGCAGGACCGCGGCGAGCAGCAGGGCCTTCGGCTGGGCGCCGTTGGCCCAGGCGGTGTCGAAGTGGTCGAGCCAGGGCAGCCAGCCGTCGCCCCAGAGCCCCGAGAGGTAGGCGGTGAGCAGCGCGGTGTGGACGAGCCCGGTGACGGCGACCAGCCGGTCGTGCTCGGTGAGGCCGAGGAGGAGCAGGCCGGCGCCGACCACGTACCAGGGGGAGGCGTAGGTGTTGCCGAGGAGGGTGAGGCTGAACGGCGTCCGCCGCACGAACACCAGGACGACCGGGACGGCGGCGATCAGGACGGCGGCGGCGGCCGCGGTGCCGAGCCAGGCGCCGCGGTGCGGGACGATGCCGCGGCTCTCCCCGCGCCGCCGGTACCAGCGGGCGAGCACGAACCAGGCCAGCGGGAGGAGGGCGTACCAGAGGCCCCAGGCGACGAAGCGCAGGATCGCGCCGTCGAACTCGCCCTCCAGGCACGGGCCGTCGAGCGAGTGCGGTACGCAGAGGCCGATGTACTCCGAGTAGGCGAAGTAGGGGTACGAGGTGACGTCACGTCCGTTGGCGGCGAAGTTGTAGGCCTCTCCGGCGATCGGCACGGCGGCCAGGGCGAGCAGGCCGAGGCCGATCAGCGGGATGCCCGAGCCGCGCAGGCGGATCCGGGCCCGGGCCCGCAGGCTCTCCGTCGCGGCGAGCAGTTCCGCCGGGTCGTCCCGGTGCAGTGTGTCCATGTCCACCCCTGGTGATGCCGTGTCAGTGCATTCACTTTGTAGTGCAAAGTAGATTGCAGTCAAGAGTTCACGGCATGGCAAAGCAAAGGGCCCGCCGCAGAGTGCGGCGGGCCCTTTGGGAGGGGACGGCGGATCAGCCGGTCAGGGCCTCCAGGACGCGGTCCAGCGAGGTGCCGAGGTTCCAGCGGGCGGAGAGGGACTCCAGGGTCATCGGGTCGAGCGGCTCGCCCGGCAGGGCGGGGTCGAAGCCGGGCAGCGGGGCGTCGGTGGCGACCCGGACCACGGTGGGCGCCACGTCCAGGTAGGCCGAGGCCTCCACGAGGTTGCGGCGCCGCGCCGGGGTCAGCCCGGAGCCGATGTCCTGGGCGGCGGTGCGGATGCCGGCGAGGTCGCCGTACTCGTGGATCAGCTGGGCCGCCGTCTTCTCGCCGATGCCCTTGACGCCGGGCAGGCCGTCGCTCGGGTCGCCGCGCAGGGCGGCCATGTCGGCGTACTGGGCGCCGCGCACGCCGTACTTCTCCAGCAGCAGCGCGTCATCGGTGACCTGCAGGTTGCCCATGCCCTTGACCGGGTAGAGCACGGTGATCGCGCGGGCGTCGTCGACCAGCTGGAACAGGTCGCGGTCGCCGGTGACGATCTGCACCGGCCCGGTGGCGCGCGCGGTCAGCGTGCCGATGACGTCGTCCGCCTCGTAGCCGGGGGAGCCGATCCGGGCGATGCCGAGCGCGTCCAGCACCTGCTCGATCACCGGGACCTGCGGGGCGAGCGTGTCCGGCACCTCCTCCTCGCCGTCCGTGGCGGCCTCGGCGACCCGGTGGGTCTTGTAGGAGGGGATGAGGTCCACCCGCCACTGGGGGCGCCAGTCGGCGTCCATGCAGGCGACCAGCTGGTCGGGCCGGTGGTCGTGGACCAGCCGGGCGATGAAGTCCAGCAGGCCCCGGACGGCGTTGACCGGCTCACCCTGCGGCGAGCGCAGGGTGTCCGGTACGCCGAAGTAGGCCCGGAAGTAGAGGCTGGCGGAGTCGAGCAGCATCAGTCGGGGTGCGGTCACGCCTCCGATCATGCCGTACCGGGCGGACACCGCGGTTCTCCTAGTGCTCGTGCGGCCCGGCGCGGTGCACCGGGCCGTGGGCGTCGGCGCAGTGCTCGGGGGTGAGGTCGCCGGGCGTGCTGATCTGCAGCAGCGCGCCGGCCTCGTCCTCGCCGACGTGGTCGACCTGGAGGGTGCTGTGGGTGATGCCGTACTCGTCGGCGAGCCGGCGCTGGAGTCCGCGCCGCACCGCGTGGCAGTCGCCGCCCGGGGTGACCAGGATGTGCGCGGAGAGCGCCGGCTGGCCGGAGGTGATCTCCCAGATGTGCAGGTCGTGGATCTCCTCGACGAGCGGCTGGGCGACCAGCCGGTCGGCCACCGCGTCCGGGTCGACACCGGCGGGCGCGGCCTCCAGGAAGATCCGCCCGGAGTCGCGGACCAGGCCGATGCCCGCCTTCAGCATCAGCGCGACCACGATGAGCGAGGCGATCGAGTCGGCCCGGGCGAAGCCGGTGGTCACCATGATCACACCGGCCACGGCGGTGGCGATGAACGCGTACAGGTCGGTGAGGACGTGCTGGAAGGCGCCCTCGACGTTCAGCGAGCTGCGGTTGGCCTTGGACATGCACCAGGTGGCGGCCAGGTTCACCACGATCCCGACCAGCGCGGTGACCAGCACCAGCGAGCCGGTCACCTGCGGCGGCTCGAACAGCCGCTTGATCGCCTCGTAGCCGAGCCAGGCGGACAGCACCAGCAGGGTCACGCCGTTGACCTGGGCGGAGAGGATCTCGGCGCGCTTGAGGCCGTAGGTGTAGCCACCGCGCGCCGGACGGGCGGCCAGTCGCATGGCGACGAGCGCGAGGACGATCGAGATGGCGTCGGTGAGCATGTGCGCGGCGTCCGAGATCAGCGCCAGCGACTGGGCCGCGAAGCCGACCACCACCTCGCCGACCATGAACACCACGATCAGCGCGAGCGCGCTCACCAGCCAGCGGCGGTCGGCGTCGGCGGAGACGCCGTGCGAGTGGCCGCCGTGGCCGCCGTGACCGCCATGGCCACCGTGACCGCCGGGGCCGCCGTGGTCATGCGCCTGGTCATGCCCATGATCATGACGGGAGTGCTCGTGGCCGGCCATCGAAGTCCTCTCCTGGAACTCATGAACGCGTGGGGGTAAGGGGCGGCGTGCGCGACCGCCCCGCACTCGAAGTGAACCGCAGATCGGACGAAGATCCAAAGGCTGCACTGGAGACCGTTGTCATTGCCGGGGGGTAACCCCCGTCCGGTATCGTCGCGCCGCCGCTGAACAGGGGAGACGCGCATGGAGACGACCGGACGGGTGAGTCTGGGAACGATCGCCCGCGAATGGGGCCGGATCGGCATCACCGGCTTCGGCGGACCGCCCGCCCACATCCTGCTGCTGCGCCGGCTCTGCGTGGAACGGCGCAAGTGGCTCTCCCCGGAGGAGTTCGAGGACGGCATCGCGGCGACCAACCTGCTGCCCGGACCGGCCTCCACCCAGCTCGCGATCCTCACCGCCCGGCGGCTGCGCGGCACCCCGGGCGCAGTGGTCGGCGGGGCCTGCTTCATCGCGCCCGGGCTCGCGCTGATCCTCGCCCTCGCGGTGCTCTTCCTGGCCGGCGACCCGCCGCGGTGGGTGCTCGGCGCCGCCGCCGGCGCGGGCGCGGCCGTCCCGGCGGTCGCGGTGCAGGCGGCCACCTCGCTGGTCCCCGCGAGCTTCACCCGGGCCGGCCGGGGCCGCGCCGCCCGCGCCCGCTGGGCCGGGTACGCGCTGGCCGGGGCACTGGCGGCGGTGCTGACCGGGCCCTGGCTGGTCCTGGTGCTGATCGCCTCCGGCCTGGCCGAGATCGCGGTCCGGGACCGCGGACGGCGGCTCGCGCGGACGCGGGGGCACGGGCCGACGCGGAGCGGCGGAACCGGACGCGAACGCCCCCGCCGGACGCGGGCCGGCCTGCTGCCGCTCGCCGCCGGGCTGCCCGCGCTCGGCGGGCTCGGCGCGGTGGCCTGGGTGGCGTTCAAGGTGGGCGCGCTCTCCTACGGCGGAGGGTTCGTGATCATCCCGCTGATGCAGAACGACGCCGTCGACCGCTACCACTGGATGACCGACGGACAGTTCCTCAACGCCGTCGCCCTCGGTCAGGTCACCCCCGGTCCGGTGGTGCAGACCGTCGCCGTCGTCGGCTACGCGGCCGCCGGGATCGCCGGCGGGCTGCTCGCGGCGGCGGTCGCCTTCGCGCCGTCCTTCCTCCTCGTGATCCTCGGCGGCCGGTACTTCGACCGGCTGCGCGCCGATGCGCGGGTGCAGGACTTCCTCACCGGCGCCGGACCGGCCGTGATCGGCGCCATCGCCGGCTCGGCGCTGCCGCTCGCCGCCGCGCTCGGCTCCGGCTGGCAGTGGGCGGTGCTGGCCGGCGCGCTGCTCTGGCTGGTCGCCGCCCGGCGTGGAGTGGTGCTCGCCCTGCTGGCCGCCGGCGCGGCCGGGGTGATCGCCGCGGCCGCCGGACTGCCCCTGTCCTGATCCGCCCTGCCCCGATCCGCTCCGCCCCCGGGGCTACCCCACCTCCACCGGCTCCAGCTGCACCGACCGGGCCGCCGTCGCCGCCCGCACCAGCGCCTGCATCACCCGCAGGTCGTCCCCCTGCTCCGGGTGCCACTGCACCCCGATCGTGAACCCCGGCCCCTCCACCGCCTCCACCGTCCCGTCCGGTGCGTGCGCGCTCACCCGCAGCCCCGTCCCCAGCCGGTCCACCGCCTGGTGGTGGAAGGTCGGCACGGTCAGCTCCGGCTCCGGCAGCAGCCCGCCCAGCAGCGTGCCCGGCACCGGTCGCACCAGGTGCGTGCCGTAGCGGCCCGGCGAACCGGTGTGCACGTCCACCTCGACGACGTCCGGCAGGTGCTGGATCAGCGTGCCCCCGCACACCACGTTGAGCACCTGCATGCCCCGGCAGATCCCCAGCAGCGGCATCCCGGCCGCCAGCGCCGCCCGCAGCAGCGCGCTCTCCCAGACGTCCCGCTCCACTGTGTCGATGTCGCTCAGCGGGTGCGGGGGCTGCCCGTAGTAGGCCGGGTCGATGTCCGGCCCGCCCGTGATGACCAGCGCGTCGAGCCGGGCGAGGACCTCCGGCGCGCGCTCCGGGGCGTCCGGCGGCAGCAGCACCGCGATCCCGCCCGAGTCCTGCACGTACGCGGTGTACCGCTCGGGCACCAGGGCCACCCGGCGGTCCCGCCAGTCGCTCCAACTCGCGTCCACCAGATAGGTGCTGACGCCGACAAAAGGCCTGCGTTCCATGGCGCGCATTCTCCTCCCGCACCGTCTGATCCCTCGTCAACCTCGCACATCGGCGCGCCACACCCGCCCGCCCTCTTCCGCGCCCTCCGTGACAGGCCGTACGGTTCGCTGTGACCGCTTGGTCTCGCTGCGTGATCGAGGAGGAGGGCGTCCGCCATGTCCGACCGCACCACCGTGTCCGGCACCACCGCGCCCGGTGCCACCGCGCCCGACGGCGCCGCGGCCGCACCCGGCACCGTCCCCGGCATCCCGCCCCGCCGCGCCCCGCTGACCCTGAACGAGCTGCGCACCCTGGTCGACGCCGGAGAGGTCCACACCGTCGCCCTCGGCTTCACCGACATGCAGGGGCGCCTGCAGGGCAAACGCTTCGCCGCCCGCTTCTTCCTGGACGAGGTGGCCGAGCACGGCTCCGACGCCTGCGAGTACCTGCTCGCCGTCGACGTCGAACTCAACACCGTGGACGGCTACGCGCTCTCCTCCTGGGAGACCGGCTACGGCGACTTCGCCATGCGCCCCGACCTGTCCACCCTGCGCCTGACCCCCTGGCAGCCGGGCACCGCCCAGGTCACCGCCGACCTGGCCGGCCGCGGCGGCCACCCGGTCGCCGCCGCGCCCCGCCAGCTGCTGCGGCGCCAGATCGCCCGGCTCGCCGAGCACGGCCTGGCCGCGGACATCGGCACCGAGCTGGAGTTCCTGGTCTTCCGCGACACCTACGAACAGGCCTGGCAGGGCGGTTACCGCGGCCTCACCCCGGCCAACCTCTACAACACCGACTACTCGCTGCTCGGCACCGCCCGGGTCGAACCGCTGCTCTCCCGGATCCGCACCGAGATGGCCGGCGCCGGACTGGTCGTGGAGTCCGCCAAGGGCGAGTGCAACCTCGGCCAGCACGAGATCGCCTTCCGCTACGCCGACGCGCTCACCACCTGCGACCAGCACAGCGTCTACAAGACCGGGGCCAAGGAGATCGCCGCCCAACTCGGCTGCGCGCTCACCTTCATGGCCAAGTACGACCAGCGCGAGGGCAACAGCTGCCACATCCACCTGTCGCTGCGCGACGCCGTCGGCGCCCCGGCGTTCGCCGCCGACGACGGCCGGATGACCGACACCATGCGCCACTTCCTGGCCGGACAGCTGGCCGCGCTGCGCGAGTTCACCCTGCTCTACGCGCCGAACATCAACTCCTACAAGCGCTACCGCCCGGGCTCCTTCGCCCCGACGGCCGTCGCCTGGGGCCGCGACAACCGGACCTGCGCCTACCGGGTGGTGGGGCACGGCTCCGGGCTGCGGATGGAGAACCGGGTGCCCGGCGGCGACGTCAACCCGTACCTGGCGGTGGCCGGCATGATCGCCGCCGGACTGCACGGGATCCAGCGCAAGCTGGAGCTGCCCGCCCCCTGCCTCGGCAACGCCTACGCCGTCGACGACTACGCCCGGGTGCCCGGCTCGCTGCGCGAGGCGGCCGACCTGTGGGGCGCGAGCGAACTCGCCCGCGCCGCCTTCGGGGACGACGTGGTCGAGCACTACCTGCACATGGCCCGGGTCGAACAGACCGCCTACGACGGCGCGATCACCGACTGGGAGCGCTACCGATCCTTCGAGCGGATGTGAGCACCATCGACACCACCATCGCCCCCGCCGCGGCCGGGCCCGCCGCCCGCGCCGTCCGCAACCCCGCCACCGGCGAGGTCCTCGGCACCGTCCCCGACACCACCCCCGGGCAACTGGACGCCGCCGTACGGCGCGCCGTCGAGGCGCAGCGCGGCTGGGCCGCCCTCGCCCCCGGCGAACGGGCCCGGCTGCTGCGCCGTTTCGCGGACCAGGTGGAGGTGCACGTCCCCGAACTGGCCGCCCTGGAGGTCACCGAGGCCGGCCACACCATCGGCAACGCCACCTGGGAGGCGGGCAACGTCCGCGACCTGCTGGAGTACGCGGCCGGCGGAGTGGAGCGGCTGACCGGGCGCCAGATCCCGGTGGCCGGCGGGCTGGACGTCACCTTCCACGAGCCGGTCGGCGTGGTCGGGGTGATCGCCCCGTGGAACTTCCCGATGCCGATCGCCGCCTGGGGCTTCGCGCCCGCGCTGGCCGCCGGGAACGCCGTCCTGCTCAAGCCCGCCGAGGCGACCCCGCTCACCGCGCTGCGGCTGGCCGAACTCGCGCTCGCCGCCGGGCTGCCGGAGGGCCTGTTCCAGGTGGTGCCGGGCGCCGGGCCGGTGACCGGCCGGGCGCTGGTCGACCACCCGGCGGTGCGCAAGATCGTCTTCACCGGGTCGACCGAGGTCGGCAAGGAGGTCGCCGCCCGCTGCGCGGCCCGGGCCAAGCGGGTCACCCTGGAACTCGGCGGCAAGAGTCCCAGCATCGTCTTCGCCGACGCCGACCTCGCCGGGGCCGCCGACCCGATGTCCTTCCTCGACAACTCCGGCCAGGACTGCTGCGCCCGCAGCCGGATCCTGGTCCAGCGCGAGGCCTACGACGACTTCCTGGCCCTGCTGCTGCCCGCCGTCGAGCGGATCCGCACCGGTGACCCGGCCGACCCGCGGACCGCCCTCGGCCCGCTGATCTCGGCCGCCCAGGTCCGCCGGGTGGCGTCGTACGTGACGCCCGACCTGCCGGTGCTGGCCCGCGGCGCGGTGCCGGACGGGCCCGGCTACTGGTACCCGCCGACGGTGCTGGCGCCCACCGGGGAGGACGTGCCGGCGGTCACCGAGGAGATCTTCGGCCCGGTCGCGGTCGTCCTGCCGTTCACCGACGAGGCGGACGCGCTGCGGCTCGCCAACGCCACCCGGTACGGGCTGTCCGGCTCGATCTGGACCCGCGACCTCGGCCGGGCGCTGCGGCTGGCCAGGGGCGTCGCGGCGGGCAACCTCTCGGTCAACTCGCACGCCTCGGTGCGGTACTGGACGCCGTTCGGCGGCTTCGGCGAGTCCGGGGTCGGCCGCGAGCTGGGGCCGGAGGCGCTGGCGCACTTCACCGAGACCAAGAACGTCTACATCCGGACCGAGGAGTAGGAGCACCCGGTGACCCAGCAGTCCCACCACCCCCGCGCGTCCGAGCGGCCGGAGCGGCCGGAGCGGTCCCCACGGCCGGAGCGGTCCGCGCAGCCCGCGGCGCCGGTCTGCCGCCGGCTGGTCGGCCGGACGGCCGTGATCACCGGCGCGGGCAGCGGGATCGGCCTGGCCTCGGCCCGCCGGCTCGCCGCCGAGGGCGCGACGGTGGTCTGCGCCGACGTCGACGAGACCACCGGCAAGGCGGCGGCCGAGGAGGTCGGCGGCCTCTTCGTGCACACCGACGTCACCGACCCGGCGATGGTCGAGGCGCTCTTCGACGAGGCCTACGAGACCTTCGGCAGCGTGGACGTCGCCTTCAACAACGCCGGCATCTCGCCGCCCGAGGACGACTCCATCCTCACCACCGAACTGGACGCCTGGCGCCGGGTGCAGGAGGTCAACCTGACCTCGGTCTACCTCTGCTGCCGGGCGGCGCTGCCGTACATGCGCCGCCACGGGCAGGGCTCGATCATCAACACCGCGAGCTTCGTGGCCCGGATGGGCGCCGCCACCTCGCAGATCTCCTACACCGCCTCCAAGGGCGGCGTGCTGGCGATGTCCCGCGAACTGGGCGTGCAGTTCGCCCGGGAGGGCATCCGGGTCAACGCGCTGTCGCCGGGGCCGGTGGACACCCCGCTGCTGCGCGAGCTGTTCGCCAAGGACCCGGAGCGCGCGGCCCGCCGGCTGGTGCACATCCCGCTGGGCCGCTTCGCCCGCCCGGAGGAGATTGCCGCCGCGGTGGCCTTCCTCGCCAGCGACGATTCCTCCTTCATCACCGCGAGCGAGTTCCTGGTGGACGGCGGGATCGCCGGCGCCTATGTGACCCCGCTGTAGGGCTTCCGGGGGCCGCGGCGCACCTTCTCACCGTAATCTCATCGAAAAGCCCGGAATTCGGGGTCCAGCTGATTTCGCGCTTATCCGGCTGCCTTTAGATTCATTCCCGTGAGTGAGCAGATCCCCGCCGGGTGGTACCCGGACCCGAAGGACATCACCAGCGACCCGAGACCGCAGCGCTGGTGGGACGGCAAGGGGTGGACGGCCAGCACCCGGCCCGCACCCTCGGACGCACCGCCGCCGGAGGCGCCGGCGGCCGGTGCTCCGGGGCCGGACGAGGCCGCCGGGCCCCAGGTGCTGGAGGGGGAGGTGCTGGAGAGCGGGCCGTCGGTCCGCTACCCGGAGCCGCCGCCCTTCGGCACCGCCTACGGCTCGCCGGTGCCGCCCGCGCCCCGGCAGCGGCGCAAGCCGTCCAAGCTGGTGATCGCGGCGGCGGTGGCGGCCGTGCTGGGCCTGGGCGTCGGCTCGGGCGTCACCTACCTGGCGATGGACGACCACGGCGACCGGCACCGCTCCGCGCGCCCGGCAGGGCCGCCCGGACAGGAGGGCGACGGCCGGTGGCGCGGCCTGCCGGACTTCGGCGGCCCCGGCGACAACGGCCCCGGTGCCAACGGCAACCAGGGCAATGGTGATCAGGGCAACGGCAACGGCGGCAACCAGGGCAACGGCGGCAAGGGCAACGGCAACGGCGGCAACGGCAATGGCGGCAAGGGCAACGGCCCCGCCACCGGCAGCGACAAGGCCGTCGACCTCGTGAACCGGCTGGTCCTGCCCGTCCCCTCCGGCTGGGAGGGCGGCACCACCCCCGACGGTTACGCGGGGCTCAGCATCGGCCGCTACGACTGCGAGGGCGGCGGCACCTGTTCGCTCGGCGGCGCCAACACCGGCCGGATCGACGGCGGCGGCACCGATGTGCAGGCGGCGGCCAAGGCCGACATCGACAAGGCCGCCAAGGACTCCTACAACGAGATCCTCTCGCACGAGGAGCTCAAGTCCGAGGCGGTCAAGGTGGACGGCCGGGACGGCTACCTGGTCCGCTGGAAGGTGGACGCCGCCAAGGGCAACGACGGCTACGTGCAGACGGTGGTCTTCCCGTCCGCCGACGGCAAGTCGCTGGTCTCGGTGCACCTGGGCTTCGACATCGCCGCCAAGGCGCCGGACGTCGCGGTGATGGACACCATCGTCAAGGGCATCGGCGACTACAGCGGCAAGGTGCCGGCCCTCCCGGGTCTCCCCGGCGGTGCCGGCAACGGCAGCGGCACCGGGAACACCTGAGGCCGCGGTCTCGGCTCACGCACGGCGGGGGGGGGCCGCCCCGGGGGGGGGGGGGGCCGGCGGGGGGGGGGGGGGGCGGGGGGGGCGGGGGGGGGGGGGGGCCGCGGGGGGGGGGGGGGGCGCCCCCCCGCCGC